>JBFIHZ010000032.1:0-20626 GCA_041601535.1 Lysobacterales bacterium
GGCAAAGCCCATTGGCGCGCACGCTGGACCCACAAGATTCGCATCAAGTACACACGCATGTTGTGTTACGCCATGCGGCGCCCGCTGCGCCTGCTGGCCATCGGCGCGCTGACGTTTGTGCTGGCCGGCGGCGCGGTTTGGGCCGGGCTGATCCGCATGGATTTTTTCACTTTTGACCCGATGCGTATTTTCTACGTCAACGTGGATATGCCCGCAGATGCTCCACTGGAAGAAACCATGCGCCAGTCGGTGCGGGTGGAACGGGTGCTGCGCACCTTGCTGGATGATCAGGAAGTCCGTGCCATCACCACCAATGCCGGCATCAAGTTCACCGAGGTGGAGCCGCTGTATGGGGACCAGTACGGGCAAATTCTGGTGTCGCTGCATGCGCGCGGCGCCAGTGGCCGCTCGGTCAGGGAAATCGTCGATGCCCTGCGCCAGCCGCTGACAGCCCTGCCGGGCGACGGCCGGATTTCCTTTCTGGAGATCAGCGGCGGCCCGCCGGTGTCGCGGGCCATCAGCCTGAAAGTGCGGGCCGATGATTTCGACGAGTTGCGCGCCGCCACCGACGCCGTGCTGGAGATCGTCAATCGCGTTCCCGGCAGCCGCAACGTGGAAGACAATGATAGCCCCGGACGCTCGGAACTGGATTTGCACCTGGACTACCCCGCTGTGCGCAAGGCCGGCCTCAGCCCCGGCCAGGTGGCGCGCCTGGTGCGCCTGCACCTGGATGGCGAAATCGTCGCGTTCATGCGTGACGAGGGCGAAAAGGTGGAATTGCGGGTGCGCGGCATACCGCGCCAGCAGCAAGAAATTGGTGGCGTGTTGAATGACCCGATCGCCCTGCCCGGCGGCGGCACCACCACCTTCCGCGCGCTGCTGAAAGCCGATACCGGCACCAGCCGCGACACCATACGGCATTACAACCTGCGGCGGGCCATCACGGTGGAAGCAGACCTGGACGATGACGGTGCCGACACCGTCAGCGCCAACCGCATGATCCGCCAGGAATGGGACCGCATCAAGACGAACTATCCCAATGCGGACCTGGATTTTTCCGGCGAACTGGATGATATCCAGGAGAGCCTGGACGCGATGCTGGGCCTGTTCCTGCTGGGGCTGGGGTTGATCTATCTGATCATTGCCGCACAGTTCCGCAGCTATTTCCAGCCGCTGTTAATCCTGGCCACCGTTCCCATGGCCTTCACCGGGGTGGTTTTCGGCCTGCTGGTAACCGGCAACCCATTGAGCCTGTACACGCTGTATGGCGTGATCGCGCTGACCGGCATCGCGGTGAACAGCGCCATCGTGCTGATCGATGCGGCCAACAGCCGCATCGCCGCCGGCATGCGTCCGTTGCACGCCACGATCTATGCGGCCCGGCGGCGTGTCATCCCGATCCTGATGACCACCTCGACCACCATCGCCGGGCTGTTCTCACTGGCTGTCGGGCTGGGTGGCCATTCGCTGCTGTGGGGACCGGTCGCCTCCAGTATCGTGGCCGGGCTCGCGGTGGCCAGCGTGCTCACGCTGTTTATTATTCCCACGTTGTACCGGGCCTTTATGCGCGGCCACGGGCCGGAAGATTTCCGGCACAGCCATCACATTCAGACCACAGCCGGCGACTGACACATAGCTGCGTGCCTGTATGATGGCCGGACAACGCTTCGCAGCGGCCACAGGAAACCCAACAATGCGACATGCGCCAACCAGACGTTTGCTGCCACTGCTCTGCCTGCTGATGCTGGCTGGCTGCGCACCTTTCGGCAGCCACTACGAGCCGCCCACCGTGGTGCTGAGTTCATTCCGCGCGCTGCCTTCTGAGGGCATGGTGCCGGTTTTCGAAGTGGGCCTGCGCGTGATCAACCCCAACCCGCAGGCGCTGAACCTGCAGGGCATGGTCTACACCATCAGCCTGCAGGGCCACGAGGTGGTAAAAGGCGTGGGCAAGGATTATCCGGTGATCGAAGGCTACAGCGAGGAACTGCTGACACTGACCGCGGCTCCCAACCTGCTGGCCGGCATCCGCCTGCTTACCGACATGCTGAATTCAGCCCCGGGTGAAGACTCCCTGGCTGCCCGGACACTGCGCTACGATTTCGACGCGCGGCTGGATCTCGGCAGCGGTTTGCGCCGCTCCATCAAGCTGCGTGAGAGCGGTGAACTGAACCTTGGCAGCATCACCACAGACCCCTGAGTCCGGCCAGCAAGGCTGGCCAGTATCCGGCTCGGATGGATCCGCCCGATTCCCGGCCAGCAGCCCGGATAAACAATTCAGGCCAGTAATTCAGGCCAGCAGGCGCACCAGGCGTACGTGCCGGCCGCAAGCTCACGCCATGCTTGCGTCCACGGCCGCGGCGCCCATTTACCACGGCAGGGCATAACCCTCGGCGTGCCAGAACGTGCCGGTCTGGTCCGCGCCCAGCTCATCCATGCGCTCAATCAGGCCGCTGGCCGACTGGGGTACCCCGGTCAGCCCCTGGTTGCCGGTCATGTCGGTGGCCACGTAACCCGGGTGCAGCGCAAACACACTGATGCCGGACTCCTTGAGATCAATACTCAGGCTTTTCGCCACCATGTTGGCCGCCACCTTGGACATGCGATAACCGTAGTTGCCACCGGATGAATTGTCTTCTATGGAACCGACCCGGCTGGACACGATAAACACCTTGCTGCCGCGGCCGAGCAATGGCCGCAATGCACTGGTAACGCGCAAGGGCCCCATGGAATTTACCCTGAACTGATTCTCCATCGCGGCGAAATCCAGCCGCTCCAGCGAATCCGATACCAGGATGCCGGCATTATTGACCAGCCAGTCCAGTTGCACACCGTCGAGCTCCGACAGCAAGCCGTCCAGCGAGGCCGCAGAGGTCACATCAATGCCGGCGATGATGCGCGCGCCGGTGGCTTCCAGTTCAGCATTGCTTTTACGGCACACCGCGATAACCGTGTCACCACGTTGCTGCAGCTGCTGTGCCAGGCCAAGGCCGATGCCCCGGTTGGCGCCTGTAATCAATACGGTACTCATTGTCGTTCTCCTGGTTTATTCATTGTCAGCGGGCGCGGTGGAGTCAGCAGAGCCAGCGCAGAATGGCTCAAACCAGGCGTACGCGGATCACGCCTTCCGCTGCGGCAATGGCCTGCATGATGTCCTCACCGGGCTCGGATTCCACGTCAATAATGTTATAGGCAATCTCACCACGGCTTTTGTTCACCATATCGGTGACATTGATATTGTGGTCGGCCAGCACCGACAGCACCGAACCCAGCACCCGCGGTACGTTGTCATTGCTGAAGGTAATGCGGTAGCCCCCGTCCCGCGCCATACGGGTGGGCGGGAAATTCACCGAGTTGCGAATATTGCCATTGGTCAGAAAGTCCATCAGTTGTTCCGCTGCCATCACCGAACAGTTTTCCTCGGCTTCCTGGGTGCTGGCACCGATATGCGGTAACAACAACACGTCTTCGCGGCCCAGCAGCTCCGGCGTGGGAAAGTCGGTGACATAGCCCGCCAGCCGGCCATCATCCAGCGCCCGCAGCACAGCAGCAATATCAACGATCTCCTCGCGGGCGAAATTCAGCAGGCGGGCGCCGGGCTTCAGGCGGGCCAGCGAGTCGTCGTTCAGCAGATGGCGCGTCTGCTCAATGGCCGGAACGTGCACACTGATGAAATCAGCCACCCCCAGCAGCGCTTCCAGACTGTCCATTTTTTCCACCCGGCTGGACAGCCGCCAGGCGGCCTCCACCGAGATCGCCGGATCATATCCGGCCACCCGCATGCCCAGCTCCAGCGCCATATTGGCCACCAGTGAGCCGATCGCGCCCAGCCCGATGATGCCCAGCGTCTTGCCTGCCACTTCACGGCCAGCGAAGCGTTTCTTTTCCTTTTCCAGGCGGCTCGCCAATTCCTGCGGATCGGTAATGTCGCGCAAGCCCTGCACGTAATTCATGCCGCCGAGAATATTGCGCGAACTGAGAAACAGCGAGGCCGCCACCAGTTCTTTCACGGCATTGGCGTTGGCACCGGGCGTATTGAAGACCACAATGCCTTTTTCGGTATATTCATCCACCGGAATATTGTTGGTGCCGGCTCCGGCGCGCGCTACCGCCAGCAGGCTGTCGGCAATCGGCTGACCGTGCAGCTTGTGGCTGCGCAACAGCAAGGCATGCGGCTGCTCCACGTCGGCGCCGACCTGGAACTGCTCGGGCGAAAAGCGGCTCAGGCCTTGCTGTGCGATGCGGTTGAACGTGCGAATTTTGTACATGCGAATGTCCCGGTTTCAGATTCTGATTCAGTGCTAGGAGTGCTTGGGGTACGACAGCTCAGGCCGCGGACCCGCCAACCTGTTGATAGGCCCACTTCAACCAGGGCATCAGCAGTTGCAGATCGCCGCTCTCCACCGTGGCACCACACCAGATACGCAAACCTGCCGGTGCGTCACGGTAGGCACCGATATCCAGCGCCACCTGCTCGTCCTGCAGCAATTTGACCATGTCTTTCACCTGTGCATCTTCCAGGTCCAGCGTCAGGCACACGCTGGTATTACTGCGCACTGCTTCATCGGCGGCCAGAAAGTGTATCCACGGATGCTGCGCCACGAAATCTTCGATTACCGCCAAATTGGCTTCAGAACGCGCCATGGTGGCTGACACGCCGCCGATGCCCTCCACCCACTGCAGCGCATCGAGGAAATCGGCCACGCACAGCATGGACGGCGTATTGATGGTGGCGCCGGTAAATATGCCGTCAATCAGTTTGCCGCCCTTGGTCAGGCGGAAAATCTTGGGCATGGGCCATGGCGGAGTATGGCTCTCCAGCCGCTCCACTGCCCGCGGGCTGAGAATCAGCATGCCGTGTGCGCCCTCACCGCCCAGCACTTTCTGCCAACTCCAGGTCACTACATCCAGCTTTTCCCATGGCAGTTCCATGGCAAACACGGCCGAGGTGGCATCACACAAGGTCAGGCCGGACCGGTCATCGGCCAGCCAGTCGCCATGGGGCACCTTGACGCCAGAGGTCGTACCGTTCCAGGTGAACACGATGTCGTGCTCAGGGCTGGCCTGGTTCAGGTCCGGCAGTTCACCATAGGGTGCTTCGAACAGGCGCACGTCCTGCAGCTTCAGCTGCTGGCTGATATCGCTGGCCCAGCCCTTGCCAAACGACTCCCAGGCGAACACATCCACCGGACGCGCGCCCAGCAGGCTCCACATGGCCATTTCAAATGCGCCGGTATCGGAAGCAGGCACGATGCCCACCCGGTAGCCCGGCGGCAGCTGCAGCAATTCGGCCGTCTTTTCCAGTGACAGCGCCAGCTGCGCCTTGCCGGGTGCGGAGCGGTGCGATCGCCCCAGCAGCGCCAGGTCCAGACGCGATACATCATAACCGGGCCGCTTACTGCACGGGCCGGATGAAAAATTGGGATTGCCGGGTTTCTGCGAGGGTTTCTGAAAATCGGTCATGGCGCTTCCGTCTACAGGCATCAGGGTCTGGTTGATCGATCGTCGCCAGTAGCCCGCACCCCCTGGGCGTGACAAGCTGCTGCGACGGCTCCGTTGTATCGCGACCACGGCGGCAACTCGCCGCAGCACGAAAACAGATATCTGGGGTCATCGTTGCAGCGAGACAAGCAAGCGTGGGTGAAATTCCGAAAATATTTACTTCCACTGCCGCATCGCTGGCAATGCGGCATGAACCCGGCGGCAGGCGCGCAGCGCCAGCGGGTTTGCTATGATGAAATCATCGCTGCATGATGCATCGCCACACGCGGGCCAATGGAGCACTTTTATCAACACCGGCAGGCTGGACCAGCGCGCCCCCGGGGGCCGGCGGCCTCCCTGTGTTGCCTGCACCGGCTGACCGCCACGCTGTTGATGTCCCTGGCCGTTCTGCTGTCCGCCCTGCTCCCCGGTTGCGCCACCATTGATCTGCCCCCGGTAGCGCCCCTTGAAGGGCATGTACTGAAACCCATTGCGGATGTTGACCTGCATCAGATCAGCCCGCCCATGCGAAGTTTTTTACAGCAGTATGTGGCGCCGTACCAGAGCCGCGCCGACAGGTCCTGGGCCCTGGTCTGGTCCCTGCTGGACCGCAATATCCTGCCATTCGATTACGACCCGCAACTGACCCTGACAGCCGGCGATACCTTTGACCGGGGCAGCGGCAATTGCCTGGCTTTCTCCAGCCTGTTCATCGCCATGGCACGCGCTGCCGGGCTGGATGCCTGGTACCAGGAAGTGGAAGTGCCGCCCCAGTGGAGCAGCAGCAACAATACGCTGCTGGTCAGCCTGCACGTCAACGCGGTGCTGGAACACCGCGGCGACCAGTGGGTGATCGACGTCAGCGGCGAGAAGTTCACCAGTTCCCGCCGCACCCGCCGCATCAGCGATGACGAGGCACTGGCGCAGTACTACAACAACTTTGGTGCCGAAGCCCTGACCCGTGATGACCTGGCGCTGGCCTATGCCTACTTCGTCAAGGCGATTGAAACCGAGCCCGTACTGGCCTACCTGTGGTCCAACCTCGGTGTGGTCTACAGTCGCAACGGCCAGGTCGACGCGGCCCGGCGCAGCTACCAGGCGGCCATTGCCATCAACCCGGCGCAGAGTATCGCGGCCAACAACCTGTTCCTGATTTACCAAAGCGAGGGCGACCTGGAGGCTGCACGGCGATTGCAGGCGCAGGTAGACCGGCACCGGCGCAAAAACCCCTACTACCTGTACCACCTGTCGACCGAGGCCATGGCGCAGGGACGCTACGCCGAGACGGTGGACATACTGGACCGCGCCATCCAGTTGAATGACAAGGAATATGCCTTTCACTACCAGCGGGCCCGCGCCCAGGTATTGAGCGGTGATCTGGAAAACGCCGGCATCAGCCTGCGCAAAGCAATTGATCTGGCGCCGGCTGACAGCCCGGTGCAGACTGCCAGCCTGGATTTTATGCCTGAACTGCCCGAATAACTGCCGCTGCAACCGGCCCGGCCGTATCAGTCAGCCATTGATTCCAGCACCTCTTCCATGCGCACAAACACTTCTTCCATTTGCCGCACGGTGGGCAAGGTGGTGATGCGGAAGTGGTCACGGTATGGCACATTGAAACTGCTGCCCGGGGCGATCAGCACGTGTTTTTTCTCCAGCAATTCCAGGGCAAATTCACGGTCATTGAAATTCGCGAACGGCCCGGTGTCCACGCGCATGAATGCATACATGGCGCCCATCGGCCGGCACAGCGACAGGTAGCGGCTGCGCTCGACGGCGTCAATAACCGCCTGGCGTGACTCAAACAGGCGGCCGCCAGGCGCAGTCAGCTGTTCAATGCTCTGATACCCGCCGAGCGCCGTCTGCACCGCCCACTGGCCGGGCACATTGGCACACAGCCGCAATGAGGACAGCAATTCCACCGCATGCAGGTATTCGCTGGCGTGTTCGCGGTCGCCACTGAACACCACCCAGCCGACGCGGTAACCGCAGGCGCGGTAAATTTTTGACAGGCCATTAAACGTGGCGCACAAGGTGTCATGTACCAGGCTGGCCATGGGCACGTGCTGAGCGTCTTCATACAGGATCTGGTCGTAGATTTCATCACTGAACACCACCAGCTGATGTTGCTCGGCCAGCGCGGCAATGGCTTCCAGTACGTCGCGGCGATACACCGCGCCGGTCGGGTTATTCGGGTTGATCACCACGATGGCGCGGGTGCGCTCGCTGATCAGCGCGGCGATTTCTTCCGGATCCGGCTGGAAGCCGTTTTCCGGGCGGCAGGAGTAGTACACCGGCTTGCCCTGGTTCAGCGTGACCGACGCGCTCCACAGCGGGTAATCGGGGCTGGGCAGCAAAACTTCATCGCCGTCATTCAGCAAGGCACGCAAGGTCAGATCGATGCATTCGCTGACCCCGTTGCCCATCACCACGTCTTCAGCGGAAATGTCCAGAATGCCTCGGTCCTGCTGCTGCATGACCACAGCCTCGCGGGCCGGAAAAATGCCTTTCTGGTGACAATAGGCTTCCGCCTGGTAGAGGTTTTCGATCATCGCCAGGCGCATGGTTTCCGGTGTGCGGTAACCAAACAGGCCGGGGTTGCCGATATTCAGCGAGATGATTTCGTAACCCTGCCGCTCCATCTGCATGGCGCGGGCCGCCAGGTCGCCGCGAATTTCATAGCGGACGCTCTGCAAACCCTGGTTGATACTGTGATGCTTGCGTTTCACCATTCAGTCCGCCTGTCCGCCCAGCATGTATTCGCGAATGGCGAAAAACGGCGGTGAGCCGGCTCCGACCAGGCGCTGGTTGAATTCCTTCCAGCTGAATTCGTCACCGCGCTGCTGACGATACTCCGCCAGGATGTTTTCAATCGCCAGATGACCGGCAAAATAGCTCGGTAACTGCACCGAGCTCAGCTTGGCGCGCACCAGCTTGCCGCGCGCCTCACTTTCTTCCTGAAAGCCCTTCTCCATCATCAGTTTGACTGCCTCTTCTTCCGGCCAGTCGGTACGGTGCAGGCGGATATCAATAATGGCGTTGATGATGGAGCGCAACACCAGCTTGTCATCCACCATCTGCTGCAGTTGGTGGCCCCAGGGTTGATCCGGGTACACGGTAAACCCGACGTCTACCAGCTGGGTGGCGATGTAACTGGCCCAGCCCTCGACCATCGGGCCGTTCCAGAACACCTTGGGAATGATGCGTTCGGAACGGTTTGAATACTCCAGTTGCACAAAGTGCCCCGGCACGCCTTCGTGGATATACACCAGTGCCAGTGCCGGGCGGTTGTACTCCTTGAGGAAGTCTTCGGCGCCGGCGAGGAATTCCAGATCCCAGAACCACACGGATTCCAGCTCCGGCTCAAACGGCGGCGCGGTCTGGATCTGGGCTACCGTATTGCCGGCCAGGTGCGGCGGGATCGGTTCAATGCGCAGCTTGGATGAAGGTGGCAGGTCCATCAGCTGGTGTTCGCGCACGAAACCAATGATGGAATCGGCCATGGCATAGCTGTCGGCAATCAGCGTGTCGGTAGTGGAACGGTCCTCAGCCAGCTTGGCAAACACATCGCGCACCACCTGCTGGTCATCCAGCTGTGCGGCTGGTTTTACTTCGCCGGCCTTAATTTCTTCGGCCAGGTAGGCATCGTGAATTTCACGGCCGACGCTTACCAGTTCTTCACCCTTCAGGGCCAGCCAGCCGATGGCGACCGCCAGCAGGCTTTCCGCATCCAGCGGATAATCCATTTGCAGGGCGTATTTTTCGTCGTACAGCGTGCGTCCCAGGCGCCAGTCCGAGTGCTCCCGCGGACCCACGGTGGTTTTGAACCAGTCTGCAAATTTGTCGATGCGCTGCACCGCCTGCTCACAGGCGCTGCTGACCGAAGCGCGCGCATCCGCGTCCAGCGCGGAGGATTCCAGCAGTTCCGGCAGGGTCTTGGTAAACAGTGCCCCGGGCGCCGTTAAACCGGCCAGGCGTTGTGACACCACCTGCTTTTCCATTTCTGTGGGCTTGACCGTGTCCGGCTGCAGCAAAGCCTCAACCTGGTCGAGAAAGGGTCCGGTGGACGCGCAGCGTGCGCCAAAACTGCGCAGACGCTCGTCCACTGGCGCGTAATCGCGCAACACCAGGCCGGAAAACGCCGCCCCCAGCGACCCCACCCAGTTCAGCGGGTTGAGCTGGGTGGGAATCCGCGTGGTGTTCAGCAGATCAAGTTCGACCTGCTTGCTGAGAATATGCAGGTCGATCTGGTCCGGCCGGGAAAGGCTGTCTGCGTTAATCGACTGCAGCCGCTTGAGAAACTGCTGACGGGCATGCTGGCGCAGCTTGAGTTGCTGCGCAGAAGCGTCCGGCATGCGGCGATCGTAATAACTTGCATCTTCGCCTTTGCCGTGTACCCCCAGCGTTGCACTCAAGGTCGGGTCTTCTTCCATGATGAACTCAACATACAGGCGTCCCAGCCGGTCAATGTCATTTTCCGCCATCATCCGGGCCTGCCAGTCATCCAGCGCGAAACCGGACTGTGCGGCCGCACTGCCAAACACGGCCCAAAGTGCTACCAGCAAAACAAAAGCCCGGCTGCGGTGCTGCAAGGTGCTGCGCTTTGTGGCGGCCAGTTTCGGCTGGCCGAAACCGTTATGGCCTTTGAGGATGTTCCCGAAATCGATTTTCATGGCATTTTCCGATAAGGATGCGGCCCGGCAGGATACAACGCCACCCGCAGGCAAACCAGCCCCAAACGTCACGCCGGCATGACTCTGACGCCTGCATGCCAGCGGCTGTTCAGCCCGGCAGTGGCCATTGCCGGCAAAACGCAGCAGCGCACGTCATGAATTTGTAATATGCTTTGCCCTGTTGGAAAATTCCCCGCGTCCCGCTGGACGCCATCAAGGATTCAATTTGTGAACAGAAGTGTCGCCAACGAAGCTGTTGGCACAACAGACATGCCCGCCACCAACACCGCCCTGCCCTTGCTGGAGCCGGATGATTCACCGCCGTATCATCGCCATAACGAAAACACCGCCAGCCAGGTCCTGTTGGTGGCGGATCACGCCAGTGCATACATTCCCTCGTCACTGCAGCAACTCGGACTGGAAGACTGGGTACTGGAACGGCATGTGGCCTGGGATATCGGTTCGGATCTGCTGGCGCGTTACCTGTCAGACATGCTTCAGGCACCGGCCATACTGGCGGGATTCTCTCGCCTGGTAGTCGACCCCAACCGGCAATACGATGATCCCACCGCGTTTATCGAAGTCAGTGACGGCATCCCCATTCCCGGCAACCAGGGGCTGGATGAGACGGAAAAGCAGCGGCGCGCCAATATGCTGGCGCGGCCTTATCACCGCGCCATTGCCGAGCACCTGCAGCAAATCCGCCTGCAAGGGCGGGTTCCCGCCCTGATTTCCGTGCACACCTGCACGCCGGTGTTCGGGCAGGTTGAACGGCCCTGGCACATCGGCGTGATGTGGGACAAGGACCCGCGCCTGGCCGTGCCGCTGATTGAACGCCTGAGCCAGATGCCGGGCGTGTGCGTGGGCGATAACGAGCCCTATTCTGGCCGGGATACACATGACTACACCATCGACCATCACGCCGAAGCCGCAGGCCTGCCGCACGTAGCCATTGAAGTCCGCCAGGACCTGGTCGGAGACCGCCAGGGCGCTCGCCACTGGGCAGCCGTTCTGGCACATGCGCTGCAGGATATCCTTGCGGATAATGCGCTCTACCAGCTGTGGGGCCAGCATCCCGGCAACTCTCCGGCCCACAAACCGGTGATTGAATAGTTTCGCTTTGCAGCCCGGCTTGTGAGCCAGACTGTTCCACGTTAACGCTGCAACGGCCCCTGGCTGTCTCTCCCGGCCGGGCGTGACGCCAGCATGCAGAGGCGCCCTTACCAACACAAGGAAGAATTCCGATGGTGACACACCGATTTCGACATCTGCTGTTGACCCTGATCCTGCTGCCGGCATCCGCCTCGGTTGGCATCCCGCTGGTGCTGGCCAATGACAATCTGGCCGACGACAGCCCGGCCGAACAGCCCGCCACGACGCTGCCGTATACGCCCAGCCTGGACATTCGTGCCATGGATCCGTCCGCCGACCCGTGTGAAGACCTGTACCAGTACGCCTGTGGTGGCTGGATCAGGCACAACCCGATACCGGATGATCAATCGCGCTGGAGCACTTATGGCAAGGCTTACTCGGACAACCAGCGTTACCTGTGGGGCATTCTGCTGGATGCGGCCAATCCACAGGCCGGGCGTTCACCGACACAGCAACTGATTGGCGACTACTTTGCCGCCTGCATGGACACCGACCGCATCGAACAACGCGGCGGCCAGCCGATCACAGCAGAAATCAATCTGATAAACTCCATCAAAACAAAGTCACAACTGACTGATGTTATTGGTCAATTAATCGACCAAACCGATTCTTCCAATTTCTTTTTCGCGGTTGGCTCGCAACAGGATGCCAAAGACTCTTCGCAGGTCATCGGTGCGGTATTCGCCGGCGGACTGGGCCTGCCGGACCGCGAGTATTACCTGGAAGACAGCACCGACAAGCAACAGATCCGGCAGGCCTACCGGCAACACATTGCCGCGCTGTTTGGCCTGCTGGGTGAGACTGACGCAACGGCCAAAGCCCAGGCCGACGTGGTGATGCGGGTGGAAACTGCGCTGGCCACCGCCAGCCTGACCCAGGTCGAGCGCCGCGATCCCCACAAGGTTTACCATCGCAAGCAACTTGAGGAGCTTCAGGCCATGGCACCGGCACTGGACTGGCCCGCGCTGTTTACCCGGGTCGGGCTGAACGCCTCGCCCTGGCTGAACGTGTCACAGCCGGCCTTTATCACCGAACTGCAGCACATCCTGGAGCGCGAATCCCTTGAGGATCTGAAAACCTATTTGCGCTGGGGCCTGGTCAATACCCGCGCAGCGCTGTTATCCAAAGCATTTCGCGACCAGGATTTCGCCTTCTACAGCGCCCGTTTGCAGGGCATCACCGAGCAAAAGCCACGCTGGCGAACCTGTGTTGGCCAGGTGGACGCGCAACTGGGTGAAGCACTGGGCCGGGAGTTTGTAGAGCGTAATTTCCCGCCTGGCGTGCGTGAAGAAGCCCGCCGCATGAGCCTGCAGATTCAGCAGGCGATGGCGCAACGCATTGACGGCCTGGCCTGGATGAGCCCGGAAACCCGCGCCCGCGCGCATGAAAAACTGGCCAAGATGAAGGACAAGATTGGCTACCCCGACCGCTGGCGTGATTATTCGTCCATAGACATCAGCCCGGACGATTATTTCGGCAACGTCACCCGCGCCACGCAGTTCGACCTGGACCGGCAACTGGCCCGCATTGGCAAACCGGTGGACCGGGGCGAATGGTTCATGTCACCCGCCACGGTAAATGCTTACTACAACCCCAGCATGAACGACATCAACTTCCCGGCTGGCGTTTTGATGCCACCGCTGTACGATCCGTCCATTGATGATGCGCCCAACTATGGCAACACCGGCGGCACCATCGGCCATGAACTGGTGCACGGATTTGACGATGAAGGCCGCCAGTTTGATGGCGATGGCAACCTGAAGGACTGGTGGACCGCGCCCGATGCGCAGGCCTTTGAAGAGCGTGCCAAATGCATCCGCGACCAGTATGCCGGCTATCGCGTGATTGACGACATCTTTATCAACTCAGACCTGACTTCAGGCGAAGACATCGCCGACCTCGGTGGATTGATCCTTGCCTGGGAAGCGTGGCAACGGGAAACCGCTGACCAGACCCTGCAGGCTGCCGACGGGCTGTCGCCGGAACAGCGCTTTTTTGTTGGCTTTGCACAATGGGCGTGCACCGCGGAACGCCCGGAAGCACTGCGGCTGCACGCCGCCACCGACCCGCACTCACCGCCGCGTTACCGCATCAATGGCGTGGTGGTCAACATGCCGGAATACGGCCAGGCTTTCCATTGCAGCGCCGACGCCGCGATGGTGAAGCCCAGCGCGGAGGTTTGCCGCATCTGGTAAAGCAGCGGGCCGCGAGGCTGGTGAGGATCACAAGGCGCACAGCCGCCCGGCCGCCTGGCGCAGGGTGTCGTCAGTCTTGGCAAAGCAGAACCGGATCACGTGTTGCTGCGGCGGGCGGGCATAGAACACCGATACAGGGATCACGGCCACGCCGTGCTCACGGGTCAGCCGGGCGGCGAACTCGGTATCCTCTTGCTGTGAAATCTCACTGTAATCAGCCAGCTGGAAGAACGAACCTGCCGCTGCCTGCATGGTGAAACGGGAACCCTGCATCACGTCGAGAAACAGGTCGCGTTTGCGCTGGTAAAAATCACCCAGCTGTTGATGGTGTTCCGGAAAATCACGCAGAAAATCCGCCAACGCATATTGCATCGGCGTATTGGTGCTGAAATTGATGAACTGGTGAACCCGGCGAAACTCGGCCGTCAAGGCCGGCGGTGCCACGCAATAACCCACCCGCCAGCCAGTGGCATGATAGGTTTTGCCGAAGGAATACACCGCGAAACAGCGCTCCGCCAGGTCCGGGTAGCGCAGCAGGCTGAGGTGTTGCCGGCCGTCAAACACGATGTGTTCGTACACCTCGTCCGACACCAGGTAGATGCCGCTGCCCGCCACCAGCTCGCGCAGGCAATCGATATCGTGCTGGCTCCAGATGGTACCGCTGGGGTTGTGCGGCGTGTTCAGCATGATGACGCGGGTGCGCGCATTGATGGTATCGCGCACCCGATCCCAGTCGATACGGAAATCCGGATAGTGCAGCGGAATGTGGTGGGTCTTGCCACCATTCAGGCTTACCGCCGGCTCGTAGGTATCATAGGCCGGGTCGAACACAATCACCTCATCGCCCGGGTGCACCACCGCGGTAATGGCGCAATACAGGGCCTCGGTGGCGCCCGGCGTGATGGTAATCTGCTCCGCTGGATCAACGGCATGGCCATACTCGGTTTGCAGTTTGGCGGCGATGGCCTGCTGCAACTGCGGCACGCCGGCCAGTGGCGCATACTGGTTGTGGCCATGGTTAAGGTGATGACTGACCCGGTCGCGCAGCGCCTGCGGCCCGTCGAAATCGGGAAAGCCCTGCGACAGGTTGATCGCCTGGTGTTGCGCGGCCATCTGCGACATGACGGTGAATATGGTGGTCCCGGCACCGGGCAGTTTTGAACGTGGCGGATTAATACCGGATATTTTTGCATGCATGCTGGATTGGCCTGCCGGACACTGGACGAAGGGCTCATTATCCATCAGGATTGATGCTGTTCAACAGCAGCGGAGAAATCACCTTGCAGCAACTCACGGAAATACAGGCCCGCGTGCTTGGCTGCCTGATGGAAAAAAAGGAAACTACGCCAGAGCAGTACCCGCTCACGCTGAACTCACTGCGGCTGGCCTGTAACCAGAAGACCGCACGCCAGCCGGTGACCAGCTACAGCGAAGGTGAAGTCGGCCATGCGGTGCGTGAACTGATTGCCATGGGTTATGCGCGCGAAGCCTGGGGCGCCCGCGTGGCCAAGTACGAACACGATGCCGGTAAGGCGCTGGGTGGGCTGCACAGCAAGGCACTGGCCCTGCTCTGCCCCCTGATGCTGCGGGGGCCACAAACCCTGGCCGAATTGAAAACCAATGCCCACCGGCTGCATGAGTTCGATGACCTGGACGATGTCAGTTATGCCTTGCAGCGGCTGGAGCAGCACGAGCCGCCACTGGTGGTCACGCTGCCGCGCCAGCCGGGACAGAAAGAGCTACGCCACGCCCATCTGCTGTGTGGTGAGCCGCAGGTGCCGGAAGTGCATCCAGGCCAGCGGCCGGAGGCGTCCCGCGGACCGGCCGGCGGCGCGGCAGCAGACGGCACCAACGAACAGCTGCAGGAACAGGCCAGCCAGATACAGCAGCTGGAACAGCGCATAAGCCAGCTGGAAGACGCGCTGGAGCAACTGCGGCAGCGTCTGGATGGCGCGGCGTGAGGGCAACAACCCGGCCGGTCACCCCGCCCCTGCAGCAAGGCCCGGGCCAGATCCGCCCGGTACCTGAGGCTGATCAGCCCACAGGCACACACCCATGAGCCAGCGCGTAATCGTGGAGCATCGCGGCCCGGTCAGCCACGTGCGGCTGAACCGCGCCGACAAGCACAACGCCCTGGACCTGGACATGTTCCGGGCACTGGCGCAGGCCCAGCGCAGCATTCACCGTCGGCAGGGTGTGCGCGTTGTAATACTCAGCGGCGCTGGCGAGAACTTCAGCTCCGGCCTGGACGTTAAATCCATGATGGGACAGCCTTCCGCCCTGCTGAAACTGTTATGGAAATGGCTGCCTGGCCAGGCCAACCTGGCGCAGCGCGTCAGCATAGGCTGGCGGCGCCTGCCGGTGCCGGTCATCGCCTGCCTGCACGGACGTTGCTGGGGCGGCGGACTGCAAATCGCGCTGGGAGCGGATTTTCGCATCGCTCACCCTGATACCTCGCTGTCGGTGATGGAGGCGAAGTGGGGTTTGATCCCTGACATGGGCGGCACCGTGGCACTGCGTGACCTGCTGGCCAGGGACCAGGCCATGCGCCTGGCAATGACCGCGGAAATTTTTGATGCCACCAGGGCCCTGCAACTCGGCCTGCTCACAGAGATCGCCGATCCGCCCGCTGCGGCCGCAAGCGCGCTGTCTGAACAACTGCTGGAACGCTCGCCCGATGCGCTGGCGGCCATCAAGCGCCTGTATCGCAAAAGCTGGGGCGGCGAACGCGCCGCCCTGGCCCGGGAAACGGCCTACCAATGGCGCGTGATACTGGGGGCCAACCAGCGTATTGCAGTGCGCCGGCAACGCGGCGAAACCATCGAATACAAAAACGGCGGCTGATTCAGCCGCCGTTGCACATTTCCTGGGTGATGGTGAGCTTTGGCTCAGGCCGCCGCTGCTTTCTGGCCAACACACTCCCCGAACACCCGGCTGAGGATATGCAGACCTTCATCCAGGTGGTCAAAGGGAATGGTCAGTGGCGCCAGGATACGGATCACATTGCCACGCACACCGCAGGACAGCAGTAAAAGCCCCTGCTTGGCGGCGGCGTTTACCAGGGCTTTGGTCAGGTCTGCATCCGGCTGATTCACATCGCCCTTGCTGACCAGTTCCATGGCAACCATAGCGCCCTTGCCGCGCACATCACCAATGCGGTCCGGGAACTGCTGCTGTAAGGCGTCCAGACCGGCCTTGATGCGCTTGCCGACCTCGTTGGCACGTTCGCACAGGCCCTCATTGCGAATCACCTCATAAGACGCCAGGCCAGCGGCGCAACCCAGTGGCGAGCCGGCATAGGTGCCGCCCAGACCACCCGGGTCAGCCGCATCCATCACTTCCTTCTTGCCCACTACGGCGGCGATCGGGAATCCGCCGGCAATACCCTTCGCCAGCGTGATGATATCCGGTTGCACGCCGGCTTCGTATTCGCATGCGAACATACGGCCAGTGCGGCCGAAGCCGGTCTGGATTTCATCACAGATAAATACGATGCCATGGCGGTCGCATACCTCGCGCAAGCGGCCAAGGAAGCCGTCCGGCACCGGGTAAAACCCGCCTTCGCCCTGCACCGGTTCGATGATGATGGCAGCCACACGACTGGCTTCAATGTCATTTTTGAATAACTGCTCCAGCGCGTGCAGGGAATCTTCAGCGCTCACGCCCAGGTATTCAGCAGGAAACGGCACGTGGTAGATTTCCGGCGTGAAGGGTCCAAAGCCTTTCTTGTAGGGCACGATTTTGCCGGTCAGGCCCATGCACAAATTGGTGCGGCCATGGAATGCACCACCAAAAGCGATCACACCCGGCCGGCCGGTGTGGGCGCGCGCTATCTTTACCGCGTTCTCCACCGCTTCGGCGCCGGTGGAGACAAAAATGGCCCGGCTATCGTCAATCGGTGCCGCCTCATTGAGTTTTTCAGCCAGTTCCACCGCGTTGCTGTAAGGCGTGACCATAATGCAGGTGTGGCTGAAGTTCTCCAGTTGCTGCTGCACTGCCCGCACTACATCCGGATGACTGTGACCGGTGTTGACCACCGCGATGCCCGCGGCAAAATCAATGTAGCGCTGGCCGTCCGCATCCCACAATTCAGCATTGCGGGCGCGCTCGATAAATACCGGCAGCATATTCCCCATGCCCCGTGCGAAAGCCTGGTCCTTGCGTTGCTGCCACTGTGAATTACTCATGATGAAAATACCTGAATGTAAAAAAGAAAATGATTGAACCGCAACCGGCTATTCTCGGCCAGCCGGGCGCAATTAATCAAGGCTGATAGATAACGTAGATTTTCCGGGTGGTCTCCAATACTTCCCATTGCCCGGAAAAACCGGCCGGAATGACAAAGTTGTCGCCGGCCCGCAGTTCGTGCTCCCGCCCGCTGGCATCACGCAAAACCGAACGGCCGGAAAGAATCTGGCAAAACTCGTTTTCCGTGTAGCTCACGCTCCAGCAGCCGGGTTCCGCCTCCCAGATTCCGGCGAAAAATGCTTCGTCATCACTGCTGAAATGGTTCCAGCTGCGTTGCAGCGGCTGTCCTTTGACACATTTATCAGCCGGGGTGAGGCTTTCGTCGAATGCGGGCGTGTTGCTGGCGAAAAACACCAGGTCCTGGATGGATTTCAGCTGCGCTTTCGGTTCAGACACGATCTACTCCCCCCGGCATTCGCGTTGGGGTTCCAGCAAGTCGGCCTTTTTCTGCGGATGCCTCAGGGAAACCAGTACACCCGCCAGCAGCATGCCGGAAATGACGGCCAGCGAGACTGTATTGGACACGTGGTAATGATTGCTGATCAACATTTTAATACCGACGTAAGCCAGCACAAAAACCAGAGCATGTTTCAGATAGTAGAAGCGTTCCAGGTAACTGGCCAGCACGAAATACAGGGAACGCAGCCCCAGGATGGCGAATATATTGGAGGAAAATACGATAAACGGGTCACGGGTGACCGCGAACACGGCCGGAATGGAATCCACTGCGAACATCACGTCGCTGCTTTCCACCATCACCAACGCCAGAAACAAGGGCGTGGCCAGCAAACGGCCGTCCAAGCGGACGAAGAAATGACTGCCGTGAAAAGTGGGCGAAAGCGGCAACCAGCGCCGCGCCAGGCGGACCAGTGTGCTGTCGCCCGGCCGGACGCTGTCCTGCCGGAACAACATCATTTTCACCGCGGTATACAGCAGCAACGCACCAAACACGTAGACGATCCAGTCAAAGCGGTTGATCAGCGCCACGCCCAGCGCAATCATCACGCCGCGTAACACCACGGCGCCGAGGATGCCCCAGAACAGCACGCGGTGCTGCAACTCCAGCGGCACCCGGAAATAGGAAAAAATCATCGCGATGACAAATATATTGTCGACCGAAAGCGATTTTTCCAGGATATAGCCCAGCAGGAACTGGGAAGCAGCCTGGTTACCGGTGAGGTGTTCGGTGGCCAGGCTTGCCCAGCTGTAATTATTTTCGTACAGGAACCATATGCCCACATTGAACAGCAGGGCCGTGACAATCCAGATAATCGTCCAGGCCAGCGCATCATTGAGCGTCGGCCGCTTGATCCGACGGTGAAACACCCCCAGGTCCAGCGCCACCACGAGCACGATAAAAATCACAAAAAGCAGCCAAATGGACAGCGTCATGTCATTCAGTCAGGGGGTCAATTACGGCAGTGGCCGCCATAATGGCATGCTCGCCAGCAAAACGCACCTACATTTACGCCATATCTGCCACCCTGGCATAGAAACCATTTGCGATCGACCGGCGGTAGTGGTCTGCTAGGGGGACCATGAGCGTGCATGTCATATTCGTCGCCCCTTTTTTCCTGCAAACCACCTTACGGTTCGTCGCCGGAGCCGCGCGCCTGCCCGGAGTGCAGCTCAGTCTGATCAGCCAGGATCCGGCCAGCAAGCTGCCGGCTGAACTGAAGCCGCTGCTGGCCGCGCACTGGCAGGTCAAGGACGCCCTGGATCCACAACAGCTGGCCGATGCCGCCCGCGCGCTGAGCCGGCAGCTGGGACCACCGCACCGCATGCTGGGCGCGCTGGAGCAATTGCAGGTGCCCCTGGCCCAGGCGCGGCAGGCACTGGGCGTTGCCGGGCTGAGCGTGGATGCCGCGATCAATTTCCGCGACAAGTCACGCATGAAAGATGTGCTGCGCGCAGCCGGCGTACCGTGCGCACGCCATGCACTGGCCGGATCGGCCGAAGTGGCGCGGCAATTTGCCACGGCCTGCGGCTTTCCACTGGTGGCCAAGCCTCCAGCCGGGGCCGGCGGCAAGGGGACACTGCGGCTCAATTCCGCAGCCGAACTCGAACGGATGCTGCAACAGTTTCCGCCAGACGCGGACCACCCCACCCTGCTGGAAGAATTTGTAGCCGGCGCGGAACATTCCTTTGACAGCATCGTGATTGACGGCCAACCCGTGTGGCATTCGATTTCCCGTTACCTGCCCTCGCCACTGGACGTGATGGAAAACCGCTGGATCCAGTGGGTGGTGTTTCTGCCGCGGGACATCAGCGGCGCGGAGTTCGACCCGATACGCGCCGCCGGCTTCCGCGCGGTGCAGGCGCTGGGGCTGAACACCGGGCTCAGTCACATGGAATGGTTCCGCCTGGAGGGCGGGCGCATCGCCATTTCCGAAGTCGGCGCGCGGCCGCCGGGAGCGCAGTTCACCAGCCTGTTGTCGTGGGCGCATGACGTGGACTTTTACCAGGCCTGGCCGAAACTGATGATTTTCGACACCTTCAGCCCGCCGCCCCGCCGCTATGCCGTTGGTGCCGCCTATTTTCGTGGCCAGAAGCCAGCGCAAGGCGGCCCTGCGGGAACCGGCCGCGTGGTGGCGGTCCATGGTCTCGACGAGGCCCAACGTCACTTTGGCCACCTGGTGGTGGAATCGCGTTTGCCACAAGCCGGCCAGGCCCCCAGCGACAGCTACGAAGGCGATGGCTACGTCATCATCCGCCACACCTCCTCTGATGTGGTAGAACAGGCTCTGCAACATATCGTGCGCCTGGTGCGCGTTGAACTGGGTTGAAGCCAGCTGACCATGAGTGAATCCCAGTACCTGACAATGACCCTGGTGCCCACCCGATGAGCACGCAATACCTGCTCGGCCCACAGAACGGCCA
>JBFIHZ010000033.1:0-20434 GCA_041601535.1 Lysobacterales bacterium
CAGGTTGCCGGCCTTGTCGCGCAGGCAGGACAGCAGCTCCCGCCCGGGCACCTGCTGCCAGTCACCGCCCACCGCGCTGTTGGAACTGCGCCCGCCGACAGTGGGGATTTCCCAGGTTGCCTCCAGCCCGCGAAAGTGGTCCCAGCGCAGCAGGTCAAACCGGCGTGTTTCCAGCGCCAGGCGCTGTTGCCACCAGTTAAAACCATCGTCCCGCATGGCCTCCCAGTCATACACCGGGTTGTCCCAGCACTGGCCCTGATCGGTGAATGCATCCGGCGGCACACCGGCTACCGCCAGCGGCCGGTTGTCGCTGTCCAGGCGGAATAAATGCGGGCGCGACCACACGTCCGCGCTGTCGGCCACCACAAACATGGGCAGATCACCGAACAGGTCTATACCCCGTTGCCGCGCCGCCCGGCGCAGTTGTCTCCAGCAGCGCGCAAAATGAAATTGCTGATAGACCGCGCGCATCAGCGCAGGCGCATGGGCTGCGGCAAACTGCCTCAGGCTGGCAGGCTGCCGGCTGCGCAAACCCTGCGGCCACTGCCACCAGGGCTTGCCCTGCTGCCGGTGGATCGCGTCAAACAGCGCAAAGTCTTCCAACCAGTAGGCTTCGCGCTGACGGAATTCGTCCAGTGCTGCGGCTTCCACCGGCTTGTCCCGCTGCGTGGCCGGTAACAATTCCGGATTGCCGGCAAAGGCAGAGCTCGGACTGTACGGCGACCGCTGCGGCCCGGGCGGGCCCAGTGGCAGCATCTGCCAGCAGGAAAACCCGGCGGCCTGCAGAAAATCCAGCCAGTCAATAAGCTGCTCGTCAAGCACTCCTCCCGGCAGAGAGGTGGGATGCAGCAAAACGCCGGCCTGGCGCCGCCGCAAAACACCCGCCGCATCGCCATCAGCGCCAGCCGGCTCGTGCGGTTTTGCTGCAGGTACCGTCACTGGCTCTTTGAGCTGCTGTTGTTACCGCCGGACACGCGCGGTGCGGAGTTCATGATCCGGCCGAACGCATGGCACCGGCCACACCCTGCGCCGGGCCGTTTACCGGCGGGTCCGGCTGTGGCCCGCCTTGCGCGTTGATCGGCAGCGACAGCACGTCAGGGGGTGCCATGCCGATCAACACGAACAGGGCCGCCAATTGCTGCCTGAACAACAGGTCAAAAGCGGGCCCATCCTGCAGCCGGTTGTCCTCTCCCAGCCACCAGAACCAGTCGGATGCTTCGCACACGGCCAGTTGGTGCAAAACCCGCTGCAGCCAGGGCGGGAGATCTTCCCCGTCATCCATGGCCTGTTGCAGCGCCGGCAACACTGCGGCATCGACCGCGGCACGGGCATCTGCCAGTAACTCCCAGGCGCGATTCTTGGACGGATCGCCGATCCAGGTGGAAAAATTGCCGTACACCCAGCTGCCGGCGCACAGCTGCGGCAGGGACCGTGGCGGGGTTGTGGCCAGCACCTGGCTGAAGGTGGTCAGCCGCAGGCGCGGATGCGAGCCCAGTTCACGGTACAGGGTTTGCAAAAACTGCTGGCCGTTGGCCGGGAAGTATTCCCAGGCGTTTTCACCGTCCATGATAATGCTCAGCACCGGTGGAGATTCTTCCGGCCCGTCAGCACCGGCCGCCCGCAGCGCAAATGCATCCAGCTGTGCCAGAGCCCGGTTCAGCAGATCGTCCACGGCGTCGCTGGCATCCCATCTGGAATACTCAAATCCGATGCGGTCGGACAATTCATCGTCGCGAAAAAAACACACCGGCCCGCCGGGCGGTCCGTTGTCTGACCCAGGGGCGTGCTGCAGCCGCCACGGACTCAGATGAGCCAGCTCATCTGAATCCAGTCCGGACTTGCGCAGACTGTTGCGCAGCACCTGGGTGCCGCTGGCGGTCCAGCGCACGCCGTGACTGGCCAAAGCCGCCAGGCAGTCTTCACTCAGGCCGCCTTCCGAGGGCCAGCAACCGGCTGGCGGAGCACCGAACACCCGGCTGAACACCTCAACGCCGCGCTGCAGCTGCCAGTCGACCCGTGCCCGCCCGCCCGGATAGCCTGTTGCCGGCAAAGCCGCCCCGGGCATGGCATCTTGGGCCGACTCCAGGTCCAGCAACAAGGGCATGATGGGGTGCGTGTAGGGTGTAAAAGACAGTTCCGCCTTACCGGCGTCCGCCAGCCGGCGATAACGCGGTAGCAGTTGCTGCATGATCCGGCAAATGAAACCCAATAATTCGCGGCGTTGTGGGGCGCTGAAATGCTCGCGTTGCTGCTGCAGACGCTGCACCAGCGGATCGTCGCGCCAGGATTCCCCCAGCCAGCACAGCACGTACCACACCAGCAAGTCGTCGAGTTGTTGCAGAGGCAGGCTGATTGCCTCGCTCAGCGCTTGCCGGGCCGCATCCTGCAAGCGCGCGTAAGCCGGGAATCGCGCCCTGATCCGTTCCTCATTCACCCGCAGCAAATCCTGCAGAAGGTCTGCTTGCTGTTGCGCCGGTATGGACGCCGCGCCGCTGGCCAGTGCATCCAGAATCCGGTCGCCGATTACGCTGGCCTGCTGCAGCGAAGCGCTCAGACGCTGGGCATAATCTTCGATCTGCAACAGCAGCACGGGCGAGAAATTCACCACCGCCCGTGCCTGAGGAATTTCCTCCAGCCAGGCGGCCATGTCGCTGTAGTCCTTGATGGCATGCAGCCAGGTCCACGGTTTCAGATAGATGCCATCGCGGCGGTAATCGGGCTGATGCATGTGCCAGCAAAGTACAATCTGCAAGTGCTCCGCGGGTCCTGCCAGGGTACTCATTTCGTGCGGAGCTCTCATATCTTGCGGGGAACTCACAGCATGTGCGGACAAACCAGCACCACGCCGGCTTCGGTTACCTGGAAGCGTTGTGCATCGGCCTTTTTATCCTGACCAATAATGGTGCCGTCCGGGATCACGCAATGCTCGTCGATGATGGCATGTCGGATCTGGCAGCCTTTGCCAATGCGTACATGTGGCAATACCACCGTACCCAGCAAACTGCTGCGCTCCTCGATGCGCACGTCTGAAAACAGCAGGGACTGGTTGACCTCGGCACCGGAGATAATGCAGCCACCCGACACCATGGAATTAATGGCCGTGCCCCGGCGTTGTGGCGAGTCGAGCACGAACTTGGCGGGCGGCGCCTGTTCCTGGTAGGTCCAGATGGGCCACTGGTCGTCGTACAGGTTCAGCTCTGGGTTAACCTGGATCAGTTCGATATTGGCCTGGTAGAACGCATCCACCGTGCCCACATCCCGCCAATAGCTCTGCGCCTTGGTGGCCACGTCATTGAAAGGATAGGCGAACACCCGGCAGGCGTCGATACAGCCGGGGATGATGTTCTTGCCAAAATCATGCGCGGACGCAGGATCCTGTGCGTCAGTCTCCAGCGTATCCAGCAGGAAATCCCGGTTGAACACGTAAATGCCCATTGAGGCCAGTGCCAGTTCAGGTTTGCCGGGCATCGATTTGGGTTGCGAAGGTTTTTCCTCGAAGCCGATCACGCGATCGGTGGTATCCACCGCCATCACGCCAAAACCGGTGGCTTCAGCCACAGGAACCTGAACCACCCCTACCGTAATGTCCGCGTTGTTCTCGGTGTGGAAAGCAATCATCGGGCCGTAGTCCATCTTATAGATGTGGTCACCGGCCAGCACGATGACGTGCTCCGGGCTGTGTTGATGGATCAGGCTGGAATTCTGGTATACCGAGTCCGCGGTGCCCTGATACCAGGCCTCGCTGACCTGCTGCTGGGCCGGCACGATCTGAATAAACTCACCCAGCTCGCCGCGCAGATATCCCCACCCACGGTGCACGTGCTGAATCAGGGAATGCGCTTTGTACTGGGTCAGCACGAACACCTGGCGGATACCGGAATTGACACAGTTGGACAAGGGAAAATCGATGATGCGGAACTTGCCGCCAAACGGCGTGGCCGGTTTGGCGCGGCTGGCGGTGAGCTCACCCAGCCGGGTGCCGCGGCCGCCAGCCATGATGACCGCCATGGTGCTGCGGGTCAGTCGGCTGACGAAGCGGCCGGATTTTCGTGGGATCAGCATGAAGCTATCCGCCTCCATTGCAGTCATGGGATAATGACATCAAGGTTATCCGTTTTTACGCGCGAAGGCGAACCGGCGGATGCCCACCGCCCTGGCGGGCAGGTGGCTGTGCCACAGAACACGACGACAACGGGAGAAAGACATCAACCAGTGGCGGCAAAATCCATTTCTGGCAACCAGCGGCTGCATCCGGGCCAGCACTGCAACGCACCGGCCAGCACGGCTTTGAACAAGCATCCCGTGCCGCAAGTCGTACCACCGCCACCACCGTTTGATGATATCGAGCAACTGGCCACTGGCCAGCACGGCGATCCGTTCGCCGTGCTGGGGCTGCACCAGCAGTCAACTGACCAAGGCCAGCCGCCCGGTTCGACGTCAGCGGTATACCGCTGTTTCCTGCCGCGTACCCGGCAGGCATGGCTTAACACCCGGCAGCAGGAAATGACCCGGGTGCCGCATTCAGACCTGTTTGAATACCACCCCGATGGCACCGGTTTACCTGATCACCCGCTGATTATCCGGCTGGACGATAACGGCCACTGCCACAGCGCCGCCGACCCCTACAGCTTTCCGCCCTTGCTGGACGCCGCGGAAATGCAGCTGTTCCAGCAAGGCCGCCACTACCGCTTGCAGCAGCTGCTTGGCGCCAGGCCATTTGAGGTGCACGGTATCGCCGGCACCCTGTTCTCGGTATGGGCGCCACATGCCCGGCGCGTCAGCGTGGTGGGCGACTTCAACGGCTGGGACGGGCGCTGCCACCCGATGCGCAAGCACCCGGCATATGGAGTGTGGGAATTGTTTATACCGGCCTGGCTGGAAGGCCCCTACAAGTTTGAATTGCGCCACGCAGGCGCGGACGAGGTGCTGCTGAAAGCCGACCCCCTGGGGCGCCAGGCCGAGCGGCGTCCGGCCACGGCCAGCCTGATTACGGCGACAACGCAGTATCACTGGCAGGATCACGACTGGAGCACGGCTCGCCGCAGCAGCCAGGCGCTGGACCAGCCGATATCGGTCTATGAAGTTCACCTGGGTTCCTGGCGTAAAAATGCCGACGGTGGATTTCTCAGCTATACCGAACTGGCCAGCGCACTGTGTGATCACGCCGGCGCACTGGGATTTACCCATCTCGAATTGTTACCCATGAAAGAGCATCCCCTGGATGAATCCTGGGGTTACCAGTCCACCGGTTATTTCGCCCCCACCAGCCGCCATGGCCAGCCCGACGATTTTCGCGCGTTTGTCGATCACTGCCACCAGCGGGGCATCGGCGTGATACTGGACTGGGTGCCAGCACATTTCCCGCGGGACGCGCATGCGCTGGGCCGCTTCGACGGCGAACCCCTGTACGAATACCCCGACCCATGGAAAGCCGAACAACGCGACTGGGGCACGCTGGTATTCAATTACGAACGCAACGAAGTGCGCAGCTTCCTGATATCCAGCGCCCTGTACTGGCTGGAAGAATTCCATTTGGACGGGCTGCGCGTGGATGCCGTTGCCTCCATGCTGTACCTGAATTTTTCCCGCCAGGCGGACCAGTGGGTACCGAACCGCCTGGGTGGTCCACATAACCTGGAAGCCATCGAGTTCATCCGTGAGCTGAACCAGGCCGTCAGGCAGCACTGCCCCGGCTGCCTGATGATCGCCGAGGAATCCACCGACTGGCATGGCGTCACCCATCCGCTGGAAACCGGTGGGCTGGGTTTTGACCTTAAATGGAACATGGGCTGGATGCACGACACGCTGAACTACCTGAGCAAGGATCCCATACACCGCCAGCACCACCACGACTGGCTTACCTTCGGACCCAGCTACGCGTTCAATGAAAACTTCATACTGCCGCTGTCGCACGATGAAGTGGTCCACCTGAAGAAGTCCCTGTTCGGCCGCATGCCCGGTGATGAATGGCAGCGTTTTGCCAACCTGCGCTTGCTGTACACCTACCAATGGACCTTTCCCGGCAAGAAATTGCTGTTCATGGGCGGCGAGTTCGCGCAAGCCACCGAGTGGGACTCCGGCAGCAGTCTGCCGTGGCAGCGGGCGGAACATCCGCTGGCACAAGGACTTGCAAACCTGCTGACCATGCTCAACCGCCTGCAGGGCCGCCACCCGGCATTGCGCGGCTGGGATTGCGATGCGCGTGGCTTTGAATGGCTGGATGGCGAAGACCGGCAACACTCGGTACTGTGTTTCCTGCGCCACGGTCCGCAGGAATCCCTGATCGTGGCATTGAATTTCACACCGCAACCACGGTCGGGTTACCGCATACCGGTGCATCAGGCCGGCACATACCGTCAGATTTTCAGTTCCGATGATGCCAGCTACGGCGGCAGCAACATGGCACAGCGCCCATCCTTGCGCAGCGAGGCGCAACCACACTGCGGCAGGCAGCACAGCCTTTCGCTGGATCTTCCACCTCTGGCGGGTGTCATACTGCAGCGGCTGGACGAAGCAGAATGAGCGCAGCGTGTTACCCTGCCCAGCGGCGGAATCGACCGGGCAGAAAACAAACAGAGGACCGCAGATGACCGAACACAACGCAACCGACCCCATCGCCGCTTTCGCCCGTCTGCAGGACCGGCTGCAGCCCATCTGGACGGCGATCCGTGAGAACGACTCCTACTCTCACACCTCGGTGATCGTGCCGTCACTGAGCGTTGACCAGGAAGAGCTGAGCAAGGTACAGGGTGCCTCATTCTATGAAGAGCGGCTGCTGTTCGCCCTGATACGCCTGCGTAACCCGAACGCGCGCCTTATTTACATCACCAGCCAGCCGGTGCATCCGGACGTGGTGGATTACTACTTGCAGTTGCTGGTTGGCGTACCTGCCGCCCACGCCAAGCGTCGCCTGCAGATGGTCTGCCTGTACGATGCCAGCCCCCGGCCGCTGACCGAGAAAGTGCTGGAACGGCCGCGGGTGCTGAACCGCCTGCGCGAATGGATTGGTGAACATGGGCCTTCCTACCTGACCTGTTACAACACCACGGTACTGGAACGGCAACTGGCGCTGGAGCTGGACATACCCCTCAATGGCGTCGATCCCGCCCTGCTGGCGCTGGGCACCAAGTCCGGCAGCCGGCAAACCTTTGCTGCGGCCGAAGTGCCCCACCCGGCCGGTTTCGAAGACCTGCACAGCGAGGACGACATTGTCACCGCCCTGTGCCGGCTGGCCGAAATGAAACCTGCAGCGCGGCGTGCCGTGGTGAAAATCAACGAAGGGTTTTCCGGCGAGGGCAATGGCGTGTTCACCTTCCCGGAACAGCGAACCGACCCGCAAGCCGTACGCACCGCACTGCACCAGCTGGAGTGGTCATCCACACAGGAGAATATTCAGTCTTTCCTGCGTAAATACAAAGAGATGGGTGGCATAGTTGAAGAAATGATTGACGCGGAAGAGGTGCGCTCCCCAAGCGTGCAGATGCGCATCTGCCCGGACGGCTCAGCAGTGCTGGTGTCCAGCCACGAGCAGGTGCTGGGGGGTAAAACCGGCCAGGTCTACCTGGGCTGCCGCTTCCCGGCGCGCGAGGATTACCGCTCCATGATCCAGCGCCAGGCCCTGCGCATTGGCCGGGTACTCAGCAGCAAGGGGGTGATCGGCCGCTTTGGCATTGATTTTCTGCTCACCCGTGATGCCGGCGGCGACTGGCAATCACATGCGCTGGAAATCAACCTGCGCATGGGTGGCACCACGCCGCCCTTTCACGCGCTGGAGTTTCTCACCTCGGGTGAACTGAACCCGGAAACCGGCATCTTCCACGCGCCCACCGGCCAGGAAAAATTCTACAGCGCAACGGATAATCTCAAGTCACCGGCCTACCGCGGGCTGTTGCCCGAGGACCTGTTCGACATCATCATCCGCAACAACATCCATTACCAGCCAGACAGCGGCACCGGCGTGCTGTTTTACATGATTGGCGCCTTGTCGCAATACGGCAAACTGGGCATGACCTGCATCGGCAACAGCCCGGATGAAGCCAGTCAGCTGTTCCAGCGCACCGTCGCGCTGCTGGACAAGGAAACCGATCACGGCGATGCGGCGCACGGTGAACTCGGGCCCTTGTTCGACAACCCGGTCAATATGGAATAAGGCTGAGAACGCCTGAACAAGCCTCGGCAGCAGCCGACAGTACCTAGCCTGCCGGCAGGCTGTGCCAGATATCGGCGTCGTAGGATCTGATCGCCCGGTCGGATGAAAACCAGCCTACCCGTGCCGTGTTCAGCACCGCCGAACGCGCCCACTCATCACGCCGGCCAAACGCCTGCTCCACCTGGCGCTGGGCTTCGGCATAGGCGGCAAAATCCGCCACCACCATGAAATAGTCGTCGTGATAGAGCCGGTCCAGTATCGGGTTGTAACGCCCCTGGTCTCCGCCCGAGAAAGCACCAGCCGCCAACACGTGCAGGGCGGAAGACAGCTCCCGGCTTTCTTCAATCAGCCCGCCGGGCGCATAACCACCCTGCTTCCACTCGGCAATTTCACCGGCGGTCAGGCCAAAAATGAAAATATTGTCATCACCCACACGCTCGCGGATTTCAATATTGGCGCCGTCCAGCGTGCCCAGGGTCAGCGCGCCGTTGAGCGCCAGCTTCATGTTGCCGGTACCTGAAGCCTCCATGCCGGCGGTGGAGATCTGTTCCGACAGGTCAGCGCCGGGAATGATGATTTCCGCCAGCGACACGTTGTAATTCGGCAGGTATACCAGTTTCAGCCGGTCACCAATTACCGGGTCCTGGTTTACCCGTGCGGCGATGTCATTGATCAGCTTCACGATCAGCTTGGCCATGCTGTAACTGGGCGCGGCTTTGCCGCTGATGATCTTTACCACCGGCTGCCAGTCGTCCTCCGGCCGTTCCAGTATGGCCTGATAACGTGCCACCACCTGCAAGGCATTGAGCAACTGCCGTTTGTACTCGTGCATGCGTTTGATCTGCACGTCAAACAGCGCGTGCGGGTCCACCTTCACCCCGGTCAGCTCAGCGATGCGGTTTGCCAGCGAGTTCTTGTTGTGCTGCTTGGCCGCCATAAAAGCTTCACGGAAGCCGGCGTCATCAGCTTGCGCTTCCAGCCCTTCAATTTCCTCCAGCCGGCCAATCCAGCCATCACCGATGGCCTCGCTGACCAACCCGGCCAGCGCCGGATTGCAGCTGTGCAACCAGCGCCTGGGGGTGATGCCATTGGTCACGTTGATGATTTTTTGCGGGTACAGGCGGTGCAGATCACCAAACACAGTCTCGGTCATTAACTGCGTGTGCAGCGCCGACACGCCGTTGACCCGATGGCTGCCGATAAACGCCAGGTTGCCCATGCGCACCGCTGCATCGTGATAGCCATCCGGTGAGATCACTTTCAGGTCCTGCAGGTTCACACCACAGTTACTGTCGGCTACTTCCCGGGCCAGCACCTCATCGACCTGGTGGATGATCTGCAGATGGCGTGGCAGCACCCGCTCGAACATGGCCAGCGGCCAGCACTCCAGCGCTTCCGGCAACAGCGTGTGATTGGTGTATGAGATGCAGGCGCGTGCCAGTTCCAGCGCCTGGTGGAAATCAAAACCGTGTTCATCCAGCAGCAGGCGGATCAATTCCGGCACCATAATGGCCGGATGGGTATCATTCAGCTGGATGGCCACACCCGCGGCCAGCTCATGCAGGTCATCGTGGTCCAGCAGGTAGCGGTGCAACAGGTCCTGCAACGAGGCAGAAGTAAAGAAATATTCCTGTTTCAGCCGCAGTTCACGGCCCAGCTCGGTTGAGTCGTCCGGGTACAGCACCCGGGTCAGGGTTTCAGCCAGCACCTGGTGCTGTGCCGCCTGCAGGTATTCACCGCGGTTGAATCGGCTCAGATCAAAGGTTTTCGCCGGTTTGGCCGACCACAGGCGCAGCGTATTGACATGTTTCCCGCCCCAGCCGGCAATCGGCATGTCATTGGCGCAGGCGGTAACCTGCTCAGCCGGTGCCCAGCCGGGCGCTGCCGCTTCCGGCGGATGCACCTGGCCGCCGAATGAAATCGTATAGCAGGCTTCAGGCCGTTCAAACTCCCACGGGTTACCCCCCTGGGTAAGCCAGTCTTCGGCTTCTTCAATTTGCCAACCGTCACCCAGGCGCTGGCGGAACAGGCCGTGTTGATAGCGGATGCCATAGCCCATGCCGGCAATTCCCAGCGTGGACATCGAATCCAGGAAACAGGCGGCCAAACGGCCCAGCCCACCATTGCCCAACGCCGCGTCGGGTTCTTCAAGCAGAATATCTTCCAGTTCCACGCCCAGGTCGTTCAGGGCATCGCGGCAGGTCTCGGTCAAACCCAGGTTGGACAATGTGTCGCCCAGCAAACGGCCAATCAGGAACTCCATGGACAGGTAATACACCCGCTTTTGCCGCCGCTGGTAGGTCCGGCGGGTAGTTTCCATCCAGCTGTCCACCACCCGGTCGCGTACCGCCAGGATCAGCGCCACGCACCAGTCACGCGGCACCGCGTGGCTGACGTCCTTGCCCACTGAATAAACCAAACGCTCAAGCACACGGCGCTTGAGATCTTCTTTTTGCAAAATGGGAACCATAAAAACAGGACATCCGGACCGGGGGAACAGGGGATTCAACTACAAAAGCCGGGCCGAAGCAACGCCGCCTGGCCGAAGCACTGCCCGCGGGCCCCGTATCAAGTGCTTGTTGCCGGATGCAAATACCCCGACATTGCCCGGACCGTTACCCTGAAGTTTGCCCTGGCCGTTGCCTGGGCCGCTGCGCTGCGCTGCGGCCAGCGGTCATCACCATGGCTCTGGCGCTATTCGAATCCGTCGCGGAACAGCGCCCCACGATAATTGACCAGTTGCACGTCCGGCGCTGCCAAGCCCTGGTATTTCGGATCGCTGCTGCTGCCGGGCCCCACACTGACGGAATACGCGACGTCACCGTCCTCAATACCGTCATCCAGGCCGGTTACCGTCACCGTCTGTGCCTGGTTCCAGTCGCCCGGGCCAAATTGCAGGCTGGCCGGGCTGGCGCTGCCTTCGGTGGGGTCATTACTGGAGACCGGCAGGGTGACGCTGGCAGTGGGCTGGCTGGCCAGCCTTACGGTAAACGTTGCCGTGCCGCCATCCTCACTGGTGGGGCCTGAAGCCGCGCTCACGATCAGTGCGGCGGTATCATCATCCAGATTGATTACCGCCACGTCAGCCGCATCCAGGCCATTGTAGCTGGCGTCAGCGCTGACCGCGGGCGAACTGACAATGGTGTAAGCCACATCGCCGTCATCCACGTCATCATCCACACCGGTCACATCAACCCACTGCGGCGTATCCCAGTCTGACGATGTAAACACAACCGGCGACGGACCCGCCAGCCCTTCGGAAGCATCATCGGTAGCCACGGCAACGCTGACGTTGTGCAGCGGTTCGCTGAGCAATACCACGCTGAAGCTGGCCACCCCACCGGCTTCGGTGGTATCGCCGGAAATCGCAGACAGGCTGATGCCCGCCATGTCATCGTCGAGGTTCACCAGCGGCACATCGTCCGGGTCCAGGCCGGCATAGCGCGCATCGGCGCTGCTGGCAGCCGCGATGATCACATTGAACGGCGTGTCCCCGTCGTCAATGTCGTCGTCCACGCCGCTGACAGTTACCTGTTGCGGGGTGCTCCAGTTGGCATCAGTAAACATAAGGCTGGATGGAGCAACCGTGGCTTCGGTCAGGTCACTGCTGCTGATACCCAGCATCACGCTGGCTTCCGGCGCATTATCCAGCACCACGGTAAAACTGGCGCTGCCACCGGCTTCGGTCACCGTACCCGTTACCGCTGACACGGTCACGCCGCCCGGCGGCAAGCCGGAGTCAACCGTGGTGGTATCGGTGGCGGTGGACGATTCGGTATTGGAAAGCTGGGCGGGCAGGCCCAGATCGACCTGATGGGAAAGCTGCCCCTCAAAGCCGGGATCAACGGTGGCGTTCACCGCCATGGTAATGACTCCGCCAAGCGGAACGGAAACGTTGACACTGAATGCGCCGTTGCCATTGGCACTGCCGCAACTGGCCCCGCCACTGCCACCACAGCTCCAGCTGACCGATTGCAATGCGGCCGGCAAGACGTTGCTCAGAGTGGCGTTTACCACGGTGATATCAGCCGCTCCCTGGTTGGCCAGGGTGATGGTATAGCTGGTGCCTGAACCGGCGGCAATATCATCCAGCCCATCCGTGATATCCAGCGCCAGAGCCAGTTGTTCATGCCAGCCGATATCCAGCATCAGGTGGTTGGTCAGACGCTTCTCGTTGCTCAGTTGCAGGCTGGGTTCCATGATTTCATTGGGAGTCAGCGCAGTGTCCCAGTGGCTTACCGACGAGCCGCTGGAAAGCTGGGCCGGTGCATACATGCGTACACGGTTGCTGCTGGCATGCCGGCCGGCGCTGAGCAGGCCGGCCACATTGCCCACCTGCTGCCCTGACCAGGTCAGGTTACCGGTGTCGGTAGCTGAAGCCGCCCGCCCGGCATTGCTCAGTGCCGGCCACAGGGTGGGCGTCGGAGTTTCATCCATCAGGAAACGGGAATAATGATCGGGACGGCCGGACAACATTTCACCGGTGGCCGAATTGACGAACGACAGAAAGCCCAGTCCGTGGCCGATTTCATGAATGACCGTGTCGGTAAATGGCAGTGTATTGGGTGGTGCGGAAGTACCAATCACATAGGACCAGGGCAGCGATTCCAGGCAGCCCGGCGTGCCGACGTCCTTGTTGAAACGGGCTGATATGTCCGGGTTGGACGGATCTTCATCCTGACCGGTCAGGGAATTGGCCAGTGCCTGCGGAAACCAGGTATTGGCAGCCGGCGCATTGGCGAAATCCCGGACCACGAAACCCGCCGGCCCGGCTGAACCCAACGTGGCTGAATTCTGACTGCAGCTGAGGGATATCATTTCCGCATTGATGCGGATGGTGACCGGACTGACCAGCATTGCCGCCCACTCATCCGCCGCAGCCTGGAAAGCCGCCAGCCGTTGCGCACCAAGTGTCGTGGCCGGATTGCCGGCTACCGGAGATACCGGGGTGGTGTCATTGAACCCGACCCCGGGCCCGTTGATGTTGTTGACCACGATGGTAGCTGCGGCAAGGTTCAGCGGCAGCAGGCTGATCAGCAGTAGCAGCACACTGTTGATGCGGATCATTCGCTTGCCGTGTGTCTGGCAGCAGCTGGCCTGGTCCGGGCGGGCCACTTCAGGAGTCCGCTTCATCGGTAGCCGGTTCGGCAGCAGTCACCGGCCGGTGACAGGTTACCAGCTTGCCATCGACCACTTCGGCGTGCAGTTCCGTAATAAAGCGGTCACCGACATCCGCCACCACGCTGCCGTCCGGCCGCGGCTGCTCCACCACATCCGGGTAGCTGGGCTGGCGTGTAACGCTGTCCAGTGCCTGCCCGGGCAAAGGCTCACTGAGCAACTCCCCGGTCTGCGGGTCAACATAGACGGTTTGCCCGGCCGGGCCGGAGGACGGCTGCGAACAGCCGGAATCCGCAGCACTGACGGCGCTGCACAACAGGCAGGCCAGGCAAAGCACCAGCCTGGTGCAGGCGCGGGTTCCCGACCGGAAATGCACATTGATGGGTAACGGCGGAACCGTACGGAGAAAAACGGGACTGGTTTTAACTGCTGATGCCATGGCTTCTTCCCTGAAGTAATTGGCTGGGTGTAGAGGTCTTTGCCGGATTGAAACCACTGGCACTCATGGAATGCGCCTGGTTCAACCCGTTAAATGGACCGTTGGGTCTATTCTACAACATGGGTGGAAACGACACGACCAGCAAATCAAAACCGGGTGCTGGCAGCCACCGCCCGTTTATCGGGGCGGTCGGGCCGAAGCGGCGGTCAGGCATACGATGCGGTCACTGTAATAGCCATTGAACCGGGTGCGGCCACTCAGGCTGTAGGCACCGATGCTGCCGAACTCCAGATGGTCACCGCTTTTGATATCGGCGGGCAATTCCAGCTCGGCCGGCCACACATCGCTGGCATCGCAGGTGGGACCGTACAGGCGGAAGGGCCGGCTTGCTCCATCCAGCGGCTGTCCGTGGCGAAATCCCCGCACCGGAAACCCTTTGTGCTCTTTGAACCGCAACTCCCAGAAAATCCCGTACATGCCATCATTCAGGTACAGGCGGTTGTCCTTGCGCAGCAGCACTTCCACAATCGCGGACAGACCGGGCGCGGAAAGCGAGCGCCCGGGTTCCGCCATCAGTTCAGCATTGCCGGCCAGCGGCAGCTGGCTGGCGGCTGCCGCGATGGCAGTGAAGTATTCATCCAGCGAAGGCACCGGAAACTCCGGGTAGGCGTGCGGAAACCCTCCCCCAATATCCACCAGCCGCACCTTGAATGGCAACTGGCGCAACACCTCCCTGGCCACCCCGATTGAATGGGTATAGGCGGCGGTCTGGATCACCGACGAGCCCACGTTGAAGGCCAGCGCGGGTTCCGCACCATGCTTCGCCAGCTCCAGCATGATTGCCGGAACCTGTTCGGGCGGCGCGCCAAATTTTGACGACAGGTCCTGCAAGGCAGCCGTGTGATGCACCGCCATGCGGGTAAACACCACGCAGCCCGAAAGATCAACCTCGGTGGCGAGCAAATCAATGCCATCCATATGATCGACCATGAAATGGCGCACACCGTGCTGCTGAAAAGCAGCGCGGGCAGCCCCGCGCAGGCGCACCGGCACCATGAAATAGGGTTTCGCATCGGGACACTCGCGGCGCACCAGTTCCACTTCCGCCAACGAGGCGCAGTCAAAATGACGCACACCACCGGCGTGCAGCAGCCGCAGTATGGCGGGATGGTCATTGGCCTTTACCGCATACAGCACGCGCCCGGGAAAACCCGCAACGAACCGCTGCGCCGTGGCCCGGTAAACCTCCGGGTAAATGCAGTACACCGGATCGCGCGGCTGCTCGATGGACAACAGAGCCGCCACATCCGCGTGTTGTTCAAGCTCTTCAGTGCCGACAGACACGGCAAACCCTCCCTGCATATGCTGACCCCGGAGCGGACGCGACGCCGCCCGCCGTGGTAGGCGATCATAGCAAGCCCGAACGGCAGCAGCATCCGCGATCAGCGAATTTTCCGTTGACCTCGGCCGATGCGGCCGTTAATTTGGAAGAACAATAATCACCGGGGATCCACTCCTTCATGCCTGATCGCCACTATGACCTTCCGGTTCATAGCGAATCATTGCGCAAAACGGCCAGCCACTGGTTACTGCTGGGTCTGGTTGCGCTGGTGGGTGCGGGCTTTTTTTCCCTGTTGCTGGTGCTGGCACGTACACCCGCGGTACACAGCGCGCTGCCGTTGCTCGACCTGTTCCAGATCGCCCTGGTGGTGCATGTCAATCTGTCGGTACTGATCTGGCTGCTGTCCATGGCTGGCATGCTGTGGAGCCTGGCCTGCAAGGCTGATGCGCCGGCCCGCGACCGGCTGTCCTTCTGGCTGGCTGCCACGGGTACGGCGGTGATCGTCATTTCACCCTTCGCCGGCGCGGCGCGGCCCCTGATGAACAATTACGTGCCGGTATTGCAGCACCCGGTGTTCTACTGTGGCCTGGGCCTGTTCACCTGCGGCATTTTTCTGCATCTGCTGCGCTGCGGCCACGACTGGTTACGGCATCATCAGCGGCGCTCCACCCGTTTGCGCGGTGACAGCGCATTGCGCCTGGGAAGCCGGCTGTCTGCCGCAATTACAGGCATCGCGGTGCTTGCTTTTATCACTTCCTGGGCCCAACTGCCGCGGCCGTTTGATGGTCCGGCCCTGTTTGAATACCTGTTCTGGGGCGGCGGACATGTACTGCAATTTACCCATACGCTGTTAATGATGCTGGCCTGGGTGCTGTTACTGGACGCCGGCGGTGCCCGGATGCCCACTTCGCCCAGGTTCACCGCGTTATTGTTCAGCCTGATCGCCCTGCCGGTTGTCGCCGTGCCGTTTATTTACTTGCAGTTTGATGTGCTCAGCACGGACCACCGGCTGGCGTTTACCCAGCTTATGAAATATGGCGGGCTGTTCAGCATTCCACTGGGCCTGGCGGTGCTGACGGGCCTGTGGCGAGCTCCGCGTTCACAGACTGACCACCGCTGGCTGCGGTCGACCTTGTGGTCATCGCTGTGCCTGTTTGCCACCGGTGGTGTGTTGGGCTTTATGATTGCCGGGCTGGATATTGTCATTCCCGCCCATTACCACGGCTCCACCGTGGGTGTCACCATTGCACTCATGGGCGTATGCTATTTGCTGTTGCCCCGGCTGGGCTATGGCCCCGTTCCGCCAGGGCTGGCATTCTGGCAGCCGGTGATCTACGCCAGCGGCCAGCTGATGCACATCATCGGCCTGGCCTGGAGTGGTGGCTACGGCGTGCAACGAAAAACCGCCGCACTGGAGGGTGGGATGCAGGCATGGAATGAGTTGGCGGGTATGGGTCTGATGGGCCTGGGTGGGCTGGTCTCTGTGCTTGGCGGCCTGCTGTTCCTGCTGGTGTGCTGGCGCTCAGTCCGCTTCCGGCTGCCTGCCGTGATTGAGCAAGGCAGCACCTGATGACCACCACAAGCCTCCAGGCAGGATTTTTACCATGAAAGGTCTGACCGGATTCTCACTGCTGCTGGTTATCGTGCTGGTCTCACTCAGCGCTTACCTGCGGCTGGCCCACTCCGGCATTGGTTGTGGTGACTGGCCGGACTGCTACGGACATATCGGGCAGGTGGAAGCAGCCACCACGGCAACAGCCAACGGCAATGGCAGCCCGGCCTACCGTGAACTGGTCGATGCGGCCAATCAACCACTGGCCTGGGCCACACCGCTGCACCGACTGGTGGCCAGCGTGCTGGGCCTGGCAATAATCTTCCTGACCGTGCTGGCATTCCGCGCCAGGCGTAAACGCGGCATCACCTTGCTGTTGCTGGGTCTGACGGTATTTCTCGCGCTGCTGGGTCTGCGCTCCGGCGGTCTGCACCAGCCTGCCATCATCATGGGCAACCTGGCGGGCGGTTTCGCCATGCTGGCTCTGCTGGGCGGACTGTGGTTCAGCCTGGCACAGCGGCGCCATAACACCTCATTAAACACTGTGCCGCCGGCACTGCTGTGGCTGGCCCTGGCGCTTTTGCTGGTGCAGGTCCTGCTGGGCGGATTGACCAGCGCCAATTTCGCCGCGCACGCCTGCCATACCCTGCCCGATTGCCAGGGCAGCTGGTGGCCAGGCAGGGAAATAATCACCGCGCTCGACCTCAGCCGCAGCCACACGGTAGACGCCAGTGGCCGTGCGCTGGGCGGCATGGAGCGTGAGGCCATTCACCAGGCGCACCGCATCGGCGCGGTACTTACTGCTGGCCTGTTGTTGCTCACCGCCCTGCTGGCGTTCCGCGCCGCCGGCCGCTGGCGGCCGTGGGGCCTGCTGCTGGCCGGCGTGCTGCTGCTCGAATTCGGCGTCGGTGTGGCCGCCGTCCTGATGCAATTGCCCATTGGTCTGGCCGTTGCCCACAACTGGCTGGCCGGGTTGTTGCTGCTGGTCATGCTGAAACTGCTGCAGTTGTCCCGCCAGACACGGATTCAGGCGGTCTACTACAACGGCTTCTGATGCCAAGACCGGCCGGATTGACCGTACCTCAGCTCTGTTTTATCCGCCGCACAAACCAGGCTGCGAACAACAGGAAAAACCCAAAGCCCGCGGCATTCGCCAGCCAATCCGGACCCAACCAGTCCAACCCGATGCCAGCCGGCCGCGCGCCCTGGATAAAGGCCGCGCCGGCGATGGCCACGCCCAGCAGGCCTTCACCGCCAACAAACCCGGAACCCAGCAGCACGCCCTTGTCGCGCCGGTCAATCGCCTGTTGTTCATTGGCGGCTCGCCGCTCCAGCCACAGCTTCAGCATGCCGCCGAAAAAGATCGGCGTCATGGTGGCCACCGGCAGATAGACCCCGACGGCAAACGGCAGGGAAGGTATGCGGAACAATTCGGCCAGCACCGCGATGCCCACGCCGATGCCCACCAGACCCCACGGCAGGCTTTGTTCCAGCACACCGTCGATAACCAGTTTCATCAACGTGGCCTGCGGCGCCGGCAGCTCGCTGCTGCCAAAGCCAAAGGTACTGGCCAGTAATAATACCGACAGGCAAACAAACGTTGCGGATGTCAGCACGCCAATCAGTTCCCCGGTCTGCTGTGACCGCGGCGTGGCACCGAGCAAATACCCGGTTTTCAGATCCTGCGAGGTATCGCCGGCAATACTGGCGGCAATGGCCACTACGCAACCCACGGTCAGCGCAGCCGCCTTGCCGGCCATATCGGTCCAGCCCATCACCAGGAACACCCCGGCCGTGCCCAGCAGTGCCGCGATGGTCATGCCGCTGGTGGGATTGCTGGTTACGCCCACCAGGCCGACGATGCGTGAAGCCACGGTGACAAAGAAAAAAGCAAACACGATGACGCATACGGCAGCCACCAGCCGGTGGAAGATATTGTCCAGCGCGCCAAAGGGTGCATCGACCAGTACCAGCATCGAGCCGATCAGCAGCACGCCGATACCGACCCATTTCAGCGGCAGGTCCCGCGAGGTACGCGGCGTTACCACCGCTGCATCATCTTCTACCCTGCCGCGCAGTTCGCGCGCACCAATGCGGAATGACTCAAGCATCACCGGCAGGCTGCGGATCAGCGTCATGATGCCGGCAGCGGCCACCGCGCCCGCACCGATATAGCGCACGTAACGGCTCCATATCTGGCTGGCCGGCATCTCACTGATCGTCTGTACCAGTTCCGGATAGAGCGGCGGACGGCCTTCACCCCAGATCGCGATGGCCGGGATGATAACGAGTGAAGACAGCAATCCACCACCCACCATCACGGTGGCGATGCGCGGCCCGAGGATATATCCCACACCGAACAATGCCGGTGAAAGGTCCATACCCAGTTCACCTTTCTTCAGAAACGGCAATTTGAGATGCGCCTCGGCCGGCAATACCTTGAGCCAGCCGGTCAGCGCCTTGTACGCGGCGCCCGCTCCGAGGCCGATAAACACGTTGCGTGCCGCACCGCCACGACTCTCGTTGGCCACCAGCACATGCGCGCAGGCCGTGCCTTCGGGGTATGGCAGGTTACCGTGTTCGCGCTCAATCAAATAGCGCCGTAACGGGATCATAAACAGCACACCCAGCATTCCCCCGGCCATGGCCAGCAGGGTCATTTGCAACAGGGAGGGAGACAGGCCCCACAAAAACAGCGCCGGCAAGGTAAAAATCACCCCGCTGGCCACGGAACTGGACGCCGATCCCACGGTCTGTGCCAGGTTGGCCTCAAGAATGCTCGCCTGCCCGCCCATGCGCTTCAAGGCATGGAAGGCCGCCACCGTCATCACCGCGACCGGAATGGAGGTACTGATGGTGAGACCGGCGCGCAGGCCCAGGTAGGCATTGGCCGCGCCAAACAGGATGCCGAACGCAATACCGAAGAAAATGGCCTTCAGCGTAAACTCAGCCGGATTCTCTGTGGCCGGCACGTACGGCGTGTACTGTTCGCCCTCGCGCAGGGGGCGGTGGGCACTGTCGGGCAGTTTGCGCGCAACAGGGGCGGTTGGAGCTGCTGCTGCAGCCTGCGATGCGGAACGGGTTGGCGTGTTGTCGTTATGTGTCAAACCTGCTCTCCGGTGGCAATTGGGGTGTACTGGTTTGCCGGCTATTCTGGCGGTAACGCGGCGGCACGGCAAATTACGGCGTGCTTGAGCAGTGCTGGCCGGCGTGGCAGTCTTGAGACAGCGGCAAGCACAACAAGCCCAGTTAACCAGTGGGATGGAAACAGCGATGGAGTACCAGGACTACTACAAGATCATGGGGGTGAAGCGTGATGCCACCCAGGATGAAATCAAGCGGGCCTACCGCAAACTGGCCCGCAAATACCACCCGGACGTCAGTACCGAAGCGGACGCGGAAGTCCGTTTCAAACAGCTGGGAGAAGCCTACGAAGTACTGAAAGATCCGGAAAAACGCGCCGCATACGACCAGCTTGGCAAGCAATGGAAGGCCGGAGAGGATTTCAAACCGCCTCCCGGCTGGGATCCGGGTTTCGATTTCGGCGGCGGCCGCAGCGATGATGACTTCGGCTTCAGTGATTTTTTTGAAAACCTGTACCGCACCCAGCGTGCGGGTGGTGCATCCCGGTCACGGTCCGGGCGACGCGCCGGCGGCCGGTCAGCCGCGATGCGCGGCGAAGATCACCACGCCCGCATCCAGGTCGAACTGGAAGACAGTTTCAAGGGTGCGACCCGTTCCATCAGCTTGCAAATACCCGAAGTAAACCCGGAGGGTTACGTCACCACGCGTAACCGTACGCTGAACGTGAAAATCCCCAAAGGCATACGCCCG
>JBFIHZ010000034.1:0-20258 GCA_041601535.1 Lysobacterales bacterium
CGATAAAGTCCCGCATGTCATTGTCCGCCGGGCGCAGCACCGGGCAGACCTCGGCGCACAGGACGCAGTCCACGCACGCGCTGGCGCGCGTGGCCACCGGGTTTTCGTCGGCGTAGTCAAATACATCCACCGGGCAAATCGACACGCAGGCCGCACAGCCCACGCATTTACCTGGCTTGACCACATCTTCCATCAGCAGCTCCCAGGCCGGGAAGCCGCCGCGGTTCAGCTCGGTACGCCAGGCAAACGCCCATTCGTTCGGGTCAGCATTTTCCTGCAGCAGGCCGCGGTAGCGTTCGATTACCTGATTGCTGGCCGGGGTGGTCCGGCCCGCTTGCGGCTGCGGTTGTGGTTTCGGTTTTAGTTCGGCTTGCTCAATCCAGGTGTTAACAAGTTTCATAGCGAATGTGTCCAGAACCTCGTTTGAAAGGATATGCACCTAGCCGGTACACCTGCGGGTTCCGAAGTGGCCGGTTAACCTGCTGGCTTACGGCATATTGAACTTGATTCAAGTTCAACTCAACGGATCATAACAATAAACAATGCCGGACTGCCACTACCTTTATACGAAAAATTTCTCGGGTAATTTGAGAAATAACCGGTCAGATTGCTGAGTCCGGTAAATTTCCAGTTATCATTAGCCGCCGCCAACCCCGGCGAAACTGCAACGCAACAAGGAAAAGAACGCTTTATGGCCGAAAAAATCAGCTTTCAGGCTGTACATCACATGCCGATGGTTCAGGCCGGTGACGATCTCCCCGGCATGATGATCCAGGCTCTGCGCCAGTCCTCACTGGAACTGCTCGATGGCGACGTGCTGATCGTGGCCCAGAAAATCGTTTCCAAAGCCGAAGGCAGGATGGTGTTGCTGAGCACTGTCACGCCTTCCGCCGCCGCCACCGCCCTGGCAGCTGAAACGGACAAGGACCCCCGAATGGTGGAATTGATCCTCAGCGAATCCAGCGAAGTAGTGCGCAAAAACCGTGGCGTGCTGATCGTGCGGCATAAACTGGGCTTCGTTTGCGCCAATGCCGGCATTGACCAGTCAAATATTTCGCACCAGCAAGGTGAAGCTGCGCTGCTTTTACCACTCGACCCGGACGCTTCGGCACAACGCCTGCGCCAGGCCATGGAAAAGCTCAGTGGCAAAAGGCTGGGCATCGTCATCAGTGACAGCATGAACCGGCCCTGGCGCCTGGGCAGCACCGGAACCGCCATCGGCAGCGCCGGTATCACCGTGCTGGATGACCGGCGCGGGCAACACGACATTTACGGCCGTGAGCTGCACGTCACCATGATCAACCGGGCAGATTCCATGGCAACGGCAGCCATGCTGGTAATGGGCGAGACCACCGAGAAAGTACCACTGGCACTGGTGCGTGGCGCGGATGCGGACGGCAGCGATCAGCAAGCCGCAATATGCGTGCGTCCGCTGGCCGAGGACCTGTTCCGGTGAGCACGCAACACGGGCGCTACCTCGCCTTGACCGGTGGTGTGGGCGGCGCCAAACTGGCGCTGGGCCTGAGCAAAATCCTGCCGCCGGAACAGCTTACCCTGGTGGTGAATACCGGAGATGATTTTGAGCATCTGGGCCTGCATATCTCACCCGATATCGATACCCTGGTTTACACGCTGAGCAGCGAATGCAACCCCGAAACCGGCTGGGGGCGGCGCAATGAAACCTGGCAATTCATGCAAGCGCTCAAACAGCTCGGAGGTGAAACCTGGTTTAACCTGGGCGACCGGGACCTGGCCATGCATGTGCAACGTACGCGTTTGCTTCGCGGTGGCGAAACCCTTACCGGGGTAACGGCCAGGCTGGCATCTGCGCTGGACATCCGGCATACCATTTTGCCCATGTCGGATGATGCGGTGCGCACGCGCGTCAACACGGCTGACGGCTGGCTTGATTTTCAACATTATTTTGTACGCGAACAATGCGCACCTGCGGTAACCGGCTTTGAATACCGGGGTGCCTCAGCCGCGCAGATCAACCCGGCCGTAGTGAAAGCTGTGCGGGTCGAGCAGCTGGCAGGCATTATCATCTGCCCCTCCAATCCATTTGCCAGCATCGATCCCATCCTGGCCCTGCCCGGCATGCGCGCATTGTTGCGTGATGCCAGCGCCCCGGTGATCGCCGTCTCGCCGGTAGTGGGCGGCGCGGCCATCAAGGGGCCTACCGTGAAGATGATGCGGGAGTTGTCGTTACCGCAATCTGCCAGCGCGGTTGCCGCGCATTACCAGGCCCATACCCCGGGCATGCTGGACGGATTCGTGATCGACCGGCTGGACCGGCATTGTCAGGCAGAAATCGAGGATATGAACCTCGCCGTGCAGGTGTGTCCCACAGTCATGCAAAGCCTGAGCGATCGCATTTGCCTGGCGGAACACTGCCTGGAGTTTCTGCAGGACTTGCGGCGGACGGATCAGGCCAGGCGGTAAACGCGTTCTGCAGTAGCGTGAAATAATTGCGCCTGATCCGTGGCTGAAAGGTGGGCGCTGACCCGCTTGAATGCATTCCACAGCACCGTGTAGGAGCACGAGGCGCGATCCACCGGGAAGTTGCTTTCAAACATGCAGCGGCTGGCGCCAAACAGTTCGATTACCCTGAGGTAGTACGGTGCCATGGCCTCTGCCAGCTCAGCAGAACCCGGTGGCTGTTCCCGCTTGTGCCAGCCGAAACCCGCCATGGTCAGGGTGCGGCCTCCCAGCTTTACACTGACATTCGGGCAGGCTGCCAATTGCGACATGCCGCGCTCCCACACGGCGAACACCGCCTCCTGCTGCCCGGCATAAGGCCCCACACCCACTGGCCCAGCCTGGTGATTCAGCACCATTGGCAAGCGCGGAAAGGCCAACGCCAGCTCTGCCAACTGCGGCAACTGATGATGGAACACCCAGGCATCAAAGCTCAGGCCCATGTCCTGCAGGCAGTCCAGGCCAGCGTGAAAGTCCTGGTCCTGCATCAGGTCGGGTGACGGCCGGGTGTGTGCATTATGCACTTGTTCACTGGCATCCCAGGCCGTGGCATAACGGATGCCACGGAACCGTTTGCTGGCCTGCATATGCGCTTCCAGCACCGGCTTCACCGCCTGGCCCAGGCGCAGGTCGGCGAAACCCACGATTCCAGCCGCCAGCTCCACGCTGCTTTCAGCCAGAGGGTAACTTCCTGCCAGCTGTTCGACCCGCTCGGTTTCACCTACCGGGCGCATGGCCTCGGCACCATCCGGACGATAGAACTGCAGGCATTCGACAAAAACGGTTTTGCGAACCCGGTGGCCACCACCGAGGTCGGCCAGGAATTCCTCGCTCAGGTAGCGGCTTCCGGGGTGAACCCAGAAATGATGGTGCGGGTCGCAAATCGGCAATTCCGGTGCCAGTGCGTCTTCCTGCGTCAGCGCCAGCCAGGCTTCGCGGTCAGCCATGCTGCACCGCCACCGCGTCAGGCCGGAAGACCGGCAGGTTCAGATCTTCAGACCAGGGCTCAAATGCCACCTGCACTGCCATGCCGCTGGTCAACTCCAATGAACCGCCATGCCGCAGCTGGCTCATCATCACCGGCCCTTCGGCCAACTCAATGAGTGCAATTACGTAGGGGGTTTCCGCCGCATACGCCGGGCTGACCGGATGGCGCACCACCGTCCAGCTGCGCACCCTGCCGCGTCCGCAGGCCACCACCCAGGAAGGGTCAGGCTGACCGCAGGCAGCACAAAAGCTGCGGGGATAAAACTGGTACTGCCGGCAGGCATCACACTGCTGGATCAACAACTCCTGGCGCGCGCAGGCGTCCCAGAATGGCTGCGTTCCCGGAGTCACCGGAGGAAGGAACTTTTGCGGTAAATCAGTCATGCACTGCCCTCCGTAGCCAGGATCAGCGTGGCGTGACTTGACAGAATACCGCCCTGAGCGTGCACCAGCGCGGTCTCCGCCCCGGTAACCTGCCGTTCACCTGCCTGCCGGCGCAATTGCCGCACCATTTCGGTAAGGGCGAACATGGCCCCGGGATTGCCCGGATGGCAATGCGATAACAGACCGCCGTGGGTATTCATCGGCAGGCTGCCCTGCAGCGACGTTTCACCGCTGGCCACAAAGGCTCCTGCTTCGCCCTTGGCACAAAAGCCAAGATCTTCCAGTTCAATCAATACCACCGGTGTGAAGCAGTCATAAATACCCGCAACATCGATATCTGCGGGGCCGAGGCCGGCCATGCGGTAGGCCCGGCGGCCGGACTCTGCCGCGGCCGAGGTGGTCAGGCTGTGCGCCTGGCTGATGTGTTCATGACCATGGCCTTCGCCGGCACCGAGGATATATACCGGACGCTGCTTGCCTGCCTGCGCTGGCCCGGCCGCTGTCAGCACCACGGCCGCGCCACCATCAGACACCAGCGAACAATCCAGCAGATGCAGCGGATCGGCAATCATACGGGAATCAAGTACCTCTTCGACGGATATCGGCTTGCGCATCTGCGCGGCGGGATTGCGGCCGGCGTGACGGCGCGCCTCGACCGCCACGGCCGCCAGTTGTTCCGGAGTGGTGCCGTAGGCATCCATATGGGCGCGCGCAATCAGTGCATAAAACGCCGGCACCGTCGGCCCGTAGGGCGTTTCGAACTGGCGGTGCCCGGTGGATGACTGCATCTGCATGGCCTGCTCACGGCTCAGGCCACTGCGCAGGCTGTCGGCCAGGGATACCAGCACCGTGCTGCACACCCCGTTGGCGATGGCCATGGCTGCGTTGAAGATGCTGGAATACGTGGTCGCCCCGCCGGCACTGGCCGTGACACAGTAGCGCGGAAAGATCTGCAGATGCTCGGCCAGGGCCTCGGCCTGGTACATGTGCGGCTCCGCCATGGAGTTGCAACTGACGATGCCATCCACCTGGCTGCGCTCAATGCCGGCGTCAGCCAGGGCCAGCAAGGCGGCTTCGACGCACAGTTCGGTGGCACCGTAAGCGGGCACCACACCAACTGCGGTATCCGCGGCACCGACGATGGCGACTTTTCCACGCAGTGATTGCATTTGAACTCCGTTGACTGACTCGACTGCCCGGGCTGTTCAGGCCACTTCAGGCAGCCGTCATGCGCACCACGGCGGAACCGGGCACCATTACCTCACCCGCCGGGTTGCTGACATACAGGTCCAGGCTGAGTGTGCCAGCGGCCTGATCAACCGCACTCACCCGCCCACCCGAGTACAGCGTTTCGCCCACATAGGCAGCCCGGCGGTTGCGGTATTCAAACTTTTTCAGTTCGCCGCGGCCCTGCAACCAGTCCTCCGCGCACTGGACCAGCCAGTCGCCCATCAGCGGCCCGGCTATCACCAGGCCAGGATAGGATTCAACCTGTTGGGTATAGGGGAGGTCGTAATGAATGCGGTGTGCATTCCACAGTACCGCGTTGTACATGAACAGCTGTACGTTATCGACATTGAAGGCGCGGCGCGGCAATTCCTCACCCACCTGCACCTGATCCAGTGGCGGACAGCTGGTCATCTTACGATCCGGGTATACACTTCGGTCAGCACGGCATCGCCGGACCGGTCAACTATAGCGGTGGTGATCTCGTAAAAAATCAATGGCCCCTGCCTGCCCTGCTTTTCATAGATATTGGTCAATGTGCGGTGGGCGGTCAGTTGGTCACCGGCCCTGATGCTGCGGTGGTATTCAATTTGCACTCCACCCGCCATGGCGCGCTTGAGCGGAAAATCGGGTACCAGCGGGTCACGGGACGTCCCGTCCGGATTGAGCTGATCAAGCTCCACGATGTCCCAGAACAAGGCCACGTGGAACAACGGCGGGGCCTTTTCCCCGGACAGATAGACCTGCTGCTGTTGCCCGGTAGCCACGGCATACTTGCGGATATCCCGGCGCGTCACCTGCTCGGTTCTGGGCTGGTCCGAAGACCCGATGTGCGCCAAAAGTTCGGCTGTCAGCAAACTAGTCAAAACCAGAAATCCCAGAGCCCGCAAGGCGCAACAACTTGTTCATATCAGAACGGCACATCCAGGCTGAGATGGCGGCGCTCAATCTGCCAGCCCGCTGCGGTCTTTTTCAGTTCATCACGGTAGACACCACTGGTCATGACCTGGATTTGGCCATCTTCCGACTGGAAGGCAGCCAGGGTCGATACCACGCTGGCCTGGTCCAGCGTTGCAGTATTGATGAAGATATTGGAAATCACATGCCGCCGGTCCTCGCTGTGGGCATTCATGGAATCGACCATCAACTGCATGATGGCCTCTCGCCCCTCAAATGCCGGTATCGGATCGGCACCTTTGATCACCAGCTCGAAGCTCGCATCCGGAGTGAAACAGGCCTCAATCATTTCCGGTTTGCGCTCGTCCAGCCCATGCACGGAGCGCGCCAGCACTTCGTGGATGGCCAGTCTGTCCTCAGGGTTCATGCTGCCTCCAGTAAATTTGATGCGATCTGCGCTTAGCTGAAATCGGCCAGTCGATGCACTGCGGCGTGGAACAAATGACGCGCCTGGATCAGCTCCAGCTGATCATCGAAAAATGCCGCCGTACGCAAACCGATCAGCATGGAATAAGCCACTTCGGCATAGATACGCGCAGTCTTTTGGTCAATTTCGGTCTGCAGGAACAGGCCTTCCAGGTAATCCTTGCAGTAGCGGTCCAGGGCCGCTTTTTCGCTGTGCAACTGTGGGTCATGCACTGCCACCCCGAAACATTCCAGCATAAAACCTGTTTCGGAGTTGGTGATGCCCTTGCCGGCAAAAAACAGATCTGCCAGCAACTCAACCTGGCGCGCCGGGGTCTCTTTCCGAAAGGTTTCTATGCGCTCTTTTATGCGCTGGGCAACCATTTCGAAATAGTGCTCGAGAATGGCGTCCTTGCCGGAAAAGTAATACAGCAAATGGCTGGCGGACATATCCGCCGTGCGGGCCACATCCCTCAGCGTGGTTTTGGCATAGCCTTGCTGAATGATGCATTGATGAAATGCCTCCAGGATCAACTCACGGCGCTTGTCGCCGCGCGACCCCGCCAACGGTACTGTTTCTGCCTTGGTTATATTTTTAGCCATATTTAAACCACACCTGTGCAATCATCCAACAGCACCGGCCGTATGGAGTCACAACTTACAAGACTCACCTCCGTCGATGACCATAACGCTGCCGGTAACAAAATCTGAAACTGAGGAGGCCAGATAGCACACCAGGTGCCCAATCTCCGCGGTTTCTCCCATTCTTCGCACCGGTATTTTACGCAATCTGCGGCTGAGGGTGTCAGGATCTTCCAACACGGACTTTTGCGCATCGGTTTCAAACGCACCCGGAGCGATCGCATTAACCTGCACACCCTTGCTGGCCCATTCGGCCGAAAGCGCCTTGGTGAACTGCAGCAATGCGCCCTTGGACGCTGAGTACGACACCAGCCAGGCTTTACCCAATATGCCCGATGTTGAGGCGATGTTGATGATTTTGCCACTGCCGCGCTCCACCATGTGCGGGCCGGCGGCGCGTGCCAGGATTGCCGGCGCGGTGACATTGATGGCCATCACGCGATTCCACTCGGCGGGGTCCTGGTCGATAAATGCGCCGGCCGGCGCGATACCGGCATTGTTCACCACGATGTTCAGCTGGCCAAAAGCATCAATGGCCTGTTGCGGCAATGCTGCCACGGCTTCCGCATCCAGCATATCGCAGGCCACTGCCAGCACCTTGCCCGGAAAACGGGCCTGCAACTGCTCCAGTTCCTGCTGCGAACGCGCCGCGGCAACCACCTGCACACCCTGCTCGGCCAAAGCTACCGCGGCGGCTCTGCCCAGACCCCGGCTGGCGCCGGTGACAATGGCCACCTGGCCCTCAAGTTTCAAATCCATCATTCCACCACCTCGGTCAGTTCTTTGGCAATTCCCAGACGCAATATCTCGGAAGAACCCTCATAAATCCGCATCGGCCTGGCCTGGCGGTACAATTTCTCAATCTTCGATCCGCGCACCAGCCCGAACCGACCCATCACCTGCACGCAGCGATCTACCACGCGGCCGGCCATTTCACTGGCGGCCAGCTTGGCCATGGAGGAAAAAGCCACCGAGGCGGCCGGGTCCTCTATCGCCATATATGCCGCCCGGTACGTCAGCAACCGGGCCATTTCAATTTCTGTCCAGCAATCGGCCAGCATCTGCGCCACCGGACCCAGCCGCGCCAAAGGCCTGCCAAACTGTACGCGCGTACGGGTATGCCGCACGGCCTCTTCCAGTGCTGCCTGGGCCAGGCCGACGGACGCACCCGCAACGGAAACCCGGAAAACGCCCAGGGTCGCCATAACCAGCGAAAGTCCTTTGCCTGGCTTGCCCAGGCGGGCGGACGCGGGAACGAAAACCCGGTCAAACTCAACCTCGCCAAGCACGTGTGGCGCAATCAATTCGGGTGATGGCTCAACCCGCACGCCTTCTGCATCGGCGGGTACCAGCACCATGGTAAAACCTGTGGCCTCCCGGGCAAACACCAGATAATAGGCGGCAAAACCGGCGTTGGAAATGAACGACTTTGTGCCGCTGAGACGGAAGCCATCGCCTTCGGGCAGCAGTTCTGTCTTGCTGGCCTTCAGATCGGAACCTGCATCCGGTTCGGTCAAAGCCAGCGCGGCAAACACCTCTGCGCTGGCGATCCTGGGCAGCCACGCCTGCTGCTGTGCTTCGGAACCGCCAGCGGTCAGGGCATAACTGCCGATACCCTGCAATGCGAACAGTGAGTCAGCATGCGCGGAGGTAGCCATCAAGACTTCCCGTGCCACACATATCGCCAATGGGTCCAGGCGGCTGAAACGCCCACCAAACCGTTCTGGCACCATCAGCTCGGACAGGCGGCTGCCGCGCAGCGCGGCGACCACCCCGTCGTGCAAGGTGCTCATCTCGTCCGCTTCGGCTGCAAACGGCTCAATGGTGCGGGCAAGTTCACGCGCTTCCCGTTGGATATCGATATAGCGTTGCCCCAGGGTAAAGTTCATACCCGTGGTAGCCGAGGCATCCGCCTTGTCTGACCCTGCGGCCGGCGAACCTGCTTTATTTCTGTTAGTAGACATAGCTGCTCACTTTGGCTTGGGGGCCCTGCCCTCGAACTGCGGCGGACGTTTCTCCATAAATGCGGAAGCGCCCTCGATCATGTCGGCTGAGCCAATGGCCTGCACCAGCATGCCCAGGCCACTGAGGTAATTGTCACGGCACTGGTTCCACCACACATTGGAATTAATCTTGGCGATTTCCAGGTAACGCGGACTCATGTACAACAGTTCGTCCGCCCAGCGAGTGACTTCTTCCTCCAACTGCTCAGCCGGCACCACGGCGTTAATCAGGCCCATTTCCAGCGCCTTGTCCGCCGGGTAACGGCGACACATAAAGGCAATTTCCTTGGCCCGCTTCTCGCCGACGCTCATTGACAGAAAATTCGTTCCGCCCAGTACCGGTGCGCTGCCCACACGTACGCCGGTCTGACCAAACGTCGCCTTGTCAGACGCAATGGCGATATCACAGGCCACTACCAGCTCATTGCCGCCACCGGCGGCGGCACCGTTGACCGCAGCGATCACCGGACGCGGACTGGTGCGCAAGGCTTCGTATACCTTCAACGAGCCGTAGAACATCCGGCGCAGGGCATCCGGGTCAGGGTCGCTGAGATTGGCCAGGTAGCCACCGGCGCAAAACGCACGGCCCTCACCGGTCAACACAATCACGCCCGCACTGGCTGCATCTTCAATAGCTGCTATCAGGTCACGGGCCATTTCAGCGTCGTAAGCATTCATCCGGTCTGGCCGGTTCAGCTTGATCCACGCCACCTCACCTCTTCTTTCAGCAATAATGTCTGACATTTAATCCTCTTGAAACCGGGCGCACTGCTCAGCCCTTTCTGCGTGAAGTAAATGCCACCGGAGACTGCAGAAAGCCCCCCGGTGGTATGCTTGACAATAAGACATATTCTGTGGAAGTATTGAACAAAGTTCAAGTTCTAAAAAGCGACTGGCGAAAAAAAGCCAGCGATAAAACGCCTGCACCACAACCTGAGTCTGGTGACAGTTCCAAGCCCAGATGAAGTAACGGTGCAGTTTAATTGAGCCGACACAACAACGGGGCTGCAGATATGACACGGTTAATAAATCGATTTGGAATCAGCACGAAGCCTTACCTGTTAATAACCCTGGCCCTGGCTTTACCAGCCAGCCTGGCCGCACAGCAAGACAACAACGCAGAATCCTCTGCTTACGACACACCCGCACTGGAAGAAATCACGGTAACCGCACGTAAACGGGTTGAGAACCTGCAGGAAGTGGCCCTGTCCGTCAGCGCCATGGGGCAGCAGGAAATTGACGGCAATTTCGCCACCGACGTCCGTGATCTGGTGTATATCTCACCCAATACCGTGCTGGATGACACCAACCAGGGTCCGGGCGGGGTGGCCGCGGCCTACATTCGCGGCATTGGCGTATCGGAAGTGGAAAAAAACTTTGATCCGGCCGTGGGTGTGGTGGTGGACGGAATTTTCCGCGGCACCATGACCGGCAGTATCCAGCGCGCCATTGACCTGGAACGCATGGAAGTACTGCGCGGGCCGCAGGGCACGCTGTTCGGGCGTAATACCATCGGTGGCGTCATTATCATGGAACGCAGCAAACCCACCAGTGAACTGAGCGGCAAACTGCGCGCCAGTTACGGCAATTACGAGACAGCCGGGCTGGATGGCATGATCAATTTCGGCGTGGGTGAAAACCTGGCCATCAAACTGAGCGCGGCCTACCGGGACCAGGGTGAGGGTTATTACACCAACCTGAACACCGGCCGCAAGGACGGACAGTCCGAATACAAATCCTTCGGCTTCAACCCGCTGTGGACCCCGGTAGAGGGTCTGGAAATTGAACTGACCATACAGCGCGAGCGCACTGACCAGGACTCCCCACCACTGCTTAATGTGGGCCAGCCCGGCCAGTTGTTCTGCGATTTCTTTGGCTGGTGTTCACCGGATGTCAGGACGCCTGTTTCAGGTGATCGCTACGATGTGTTGACCGCCTATGGCGCGGAAGCCACCACCGTGTTCCCCGACCTGCCGTGGAGTCCGCCCGGTTATAACGAACCGCATGGTTTTGACGAGTCCACCTTTGATGCCGACACAGACCAGATCGAGGTTCGCTGGGATCTCAACGACGACTACCGCATCGACTATATCCTCGGCAGCTGGGATACTGAAGAAACAGCGGTCAATGACTGGGACGGCGTCACCGACGTGCTGTTCCACACCGACCGCCCGGCCGAATACAGCCAGACCACCAACGAGCTGCGGCTGACCTACGATGCCGGCGACAAGGTCGCCTACACCGTCGGCGGCTATACCTGGGATTCAGACTACGAAATCCGCCTGCGCAGCTTTATCGGCTTTGCCGTGCCTGGCGTGGTGCTTGACCTGCCGCAGACCACCAAGCAGTCGAACAAATCCAAGGCAGTATTCTTTGAAGGCGACTACCGCTTCAATGACAGCTGGACCCTGACCCTGGGCGGCCGCTATACCGAAGACAAGAAGTCCACCAATCAGGCCGGCATCGTAACCGCCCGCGCTAATGATAAATGGGACAAGTTCACCCCCAAAGTGGCGCTGCGCTACATCATCGATGACGCGTCCATGGTCTACGGCCTGTACAACGTGGGCTACCGCAGCGGTGGTTTCAACGGCCGCGTGGATTCCGTGGAAACCGCGGTTACCCCGTACGACCCGGAAACCGTGGATAACTTCGAACTGGGCTACCGGTCGGAATGGATGGACCGCCGCGTGGTATTCAACGCCACCGCGTTCTATATGGACTACCAGGACAAGCAGGAAGAAATCCAGCAGCCCTCGGCTACCAGTGGCACCGGCCAGGTCACCCGCGTGGTGAATGCAGCCACCGCCACCATCAAGGGTGCCGAATTTGAACTGATGTATCTCGCCGCCAACGGACTGACCCTGCGTGCCAACCTGGGCTACCTTGATGCGGGCTATGACCAGTTCATGGTCAACACCGGCACCACCGAGAACCCGAACCTGGTCGATTTCTCTAACCTGGATTTCCGCCGCGCACCCAAATGGACTGCCGGCCTGGGGATCAACCAGGAATGGGACCTGACCAACGGTTCATTGATGTTGCAGGCGGGCTGGCGTTTCCTCGACAGCCACGAAGTGGACTTTGCCAACAAACCGGAACTGCACAATAAAGCGCAGCACCTGGTGGATGCGTCCGTTACCTACAACCTGGACGAATGGTACTTCAGCCTGTTCGGCCGCAACCTGCTGGAAGAAGATGGCTATCAGATCGGCTTCGATGTCGCCGGCTTGTGGTCCTACGCGGCGCCGCGCGCACCGCGGACCTTTGGCCTGGAAGTGGGTTACCGCTTCGGCAACTGATAGACGGTTGAGCCTTGCGGGCGCCCTGCCCGCAAGGCCTTTGGCACCAGCGGGGCCAGGCCTGTGCGTGGCCCCGCATACCTCAGACCCGGGCGCTGCAGCCAAGCAAGGCCAGCGTCATGTACTAACCCTTTACTGACAACACATGCAATACGCCGTAACCGGCAGGAGAAAACAGATGGGCCGTTGGGATGACAAGTTCGAACGTCACGCCAAAAAATGGGCGTCGTGGAACATGCAGGAATATGCGCAGCACGACCGGGTGCTGTCCAGCATTATCGAAGACAAGGCACGCAAGAATCCGGACCACGTGGTGTTCCAGTTCCGTGATGACCCGATAACCCTGGGTGAGTTGAATGAACGCATCAACAAGACTGCCAATGGATTTTTGTCATTGGGGGTCAAGCACGGCGACAAGGTTGCCATCATGCTGCCCAATTGCCCCGAGTTCCTGTACACCTGGTTTGCACTGAACAAGATCGGTGCGGTTGAAGTGCCGATCAACGTGGCGCTGAAAGGCCAGGGCCTGGCTTACCAGATGGTGCAATCCGATTGCGTGGCACTGGTGGCTGACCTGCAATACCTCGACCGGCTGGAAACTGTTGCCGGTGAACTCAAGGCCATTAACCATATCGCCTATACCGATGCTTCCGGAACCGGGCAGGCATTGCCTGGCTGGGACGGATTTGAGCACCTGACATTTGCCGAACTGATGGATCACTCAGCCGAAGCGCCAAAGGTAGTGGTGCACTACAGCGACCTGGCCTCCATTTTGTATACCTCGGGCACCACCGGCGTGTCCAAGGGTGTGATGTTCAGCCACCATTACTGGTATGACATCTGGGCCGAGTGCGTAAAATATTCACGCTACACCGAGGACGATGTGCTGTACACCGGCCTGCCGTTCTTCCACGGCAATGCACAGGGCATCACGGTGGGTCCGGCCATCCTGGCCGATGCCAAGGCAGTTATTGTGGAACGGTTCTCGGCCAGCCAGTTATGGGATGACTGCCGCAGATGGAACTGCACCGAGGCCAATTATATTGGCGGCATCATACCGATTCTGCTGAAACAGGATCCAACCGAATCTGATGGCGACAACCCGGTGCGCCTGATGGTCGGAGCCGCTGCCCCGCAGGATGAGTGGCATGCTTTCCAGGAACGGTTCAATACCAAGATCCTGGAAGTGTATGGCATGACCGAATGCTACTGCTGCCTGGTCAGCCCCTACGACGAACCACGTGCCGGTGCCTGCGGCAAGCCGATTACCGGCTGGGACGTAAAAATTGTTGACGATGACCACAATGAATGCAAACCCGGCAGCCTGGGCGAGTTCGTGGCGCGTTCCAACAAGCCCTTTGTGGGCACCACCGGGTATTACAACAAGCCGGAAGATACACTGAACCTGTTCCACAACGGCTGGATCCACACCGGTGATCTGGGCCGCATGGATGAAGACGGGTATTTCTACTTCGTCGACCGTAAGAAACAGGCCATACGGCGGCGCGGCGAAAATATTTCCTCATTCGAAGTCGAATCGGTGATCAGCGCACATGATTCCGTGCTGGAATCCTGCGTGGTCGGCGTCCCGTCCGACGTGGGCGAGGAAGAAGTCAAAGCGGTGGTGGTTCTGAAAGAAGGACACAGCCTCAGCGAAGAAGAAATCATCCGCTGGTGCGAACCCCGGCTGGCTTATTTTTCCATCCCGCGCTATATCGCCATTCGCACCTCCCTGCCCAAGACACCGAGTGAGCGGGTGGAAAAATTCAAGCTGAAAAAAGAGGGTATTACCAAGGATTGCTGGGACCGCGAAGCCGCCGGCATCGAACTGCAACGCTAGTCTGAAGGAGCACGCACCATGGCCCAACGCCCCCCACGCAAGCAAATTCCGGAGTCTCAAGGGGTATCACGCCGCGAACTGCTTACCGGCGCCGGCGGACTGACGCTGGCTCTGGGTGCAGTTACTCTGGCCAGCGCCGAAGCCCGGGCGGCGGACAGCTGGGACCGGGAAACGGACATCCTGGTGGTGGGCGGCGGCGCAGCCGGTTGTGCGGCCGCTGTCACCGCGGATGAGCTGGGTGATGCGGTGCTGGTGGTTGAGAAAGCCCCGATCACCGGTGGTACCGCGTCCAAGTCCGCCGGCGTGCTTTGGATACCCAATAACTTCAGCCTGCGTGAAAAAGGCATAGAGGACGACAAGCAAAGCTGCCTGCGCTACATGGCGCGGTTCTCCTACCCGGACCGCTACCATGCCGGCAACGAGCATCTCGGGCTGACGGAACGGGAATACCGCTTGCTGGAAGCCTTTTACGATCATGCCGCGCCGGCCATAGACGCCTTGCAGGCCAACGGTGACCTGCGCATCGGCGAATGGCGCATGTTCGCGCTTGACCGTTCGGCTACGGACTACCTGGACAATGTACCGGAGAACACCGTGCCCACCGGGCGGGCCCTTGGGCCGCTAAAAAGCGACGGCAGTATGGGTCTGGGTGCCGACCTGATGCTGCAATACAGCAATGCATTGAAAAAACGTGAAATTCCGGTGTTGACCAACCATCCGGCCACCCGCCTGGTGAAGGATAGCGCAGGCCGGGTGATAGGCCTGGAATGCGCCAATGGCGATCAGACCGTGCGCATTCATGCCCGCAAGGCCGTGATATTCGGCACCGGCGGCTATGCCCACAATACGGAATACACTGAAGCGTACCAGCGGGGAAGTTTTTATGGTGCTTGCGCCATGCCCTGGTCCACCGGGGATTTCATCGCCATTGGCGGTGCTGCTGGCGCGCAGATGGGTGACCTGTCCACCGCCTGGCGCAGCCAGGTGGTGCTTGAAGAAGCGCTGCGCGCCCGCACCCTGGCGGCCGGTGTTTTCTTTCCACCGGGCGACTCCATGGTGCAGGTCAACCGGCACGGCGTGCGCGCGGTCAATGAAAAGCGCAATTACAACGATCGCACCGAGGTGCACCAGCAATATGATGCATCCCGCGCCGAGTATCCCAACCAGCTGATGTTCATGGTGTATGACCGGCGCACCGCTGAAGCCTTTGCCGGTGCCTATCCGATACCCGCCAATTCCGCCAGTTCGCCCAACGTGCTGCAGGGCGATACCTTGCAACAATTGACGCAGAATCTGTCCAGCCGCCTCGGCCAGATCAGCAACCAGACCGGCGGGTTTACCCTGTCGGCAGATTTCACCGCCAACCTGGACAAGACCATCAAGCGGTTCAACGGTTTTGCCCGTTCCGGTGTTGATGAGGATTTCCTGCGGGGAACAGCCGCTTATGACACCGAATGGCACCAGGTGTTTTCACCGCTGAAGGCGGACAGCGGATGGTCCGCGACGGATGGGCCGAATATCACCATGCATCCCTTTATGGAAGAAGGCCCGTACTACGCCATCATCCTGGCAGCGGGCGCGCTGGACACCTCGGGCGGACCGGCCATCAACCACAAGGCCCAGGTGCTGGACACCCACGGACAGCCCATAGCAGGCCTGTACGGCGCGGGAAACTGCATCGCCAGCCCATCGAGCGAGGCTTACTATGGCGCCGGCCATACCCTCGGCATGGCCACGGCGTTTGGTTACATTGCCGCCCGGCAGGCGCATGAGGAGCCCGGCCACACCGCCTGACCCGGCGTTTGAAGGCACAGCTTACCGGGCTGCCACCGCGGCGGTCCGCCCCGCCCAACATCCACCAGGACGTTAAAATGAGTGAACAGGACAAGCAGAACGATACCCTGAAGCTACTTGGCCGGCAGATCAAGGCGCTGGAAGACCGCGTGGACGAGCTGCAAAGCCGGGCCGCCTTGCGCGACCTGGTCACCGACTATTGCCAGGGGTTTGATAATCGCAACTGGGAACAGTTTATCGGCATCTGGCACGAGGACGCGGTATGGGAAATTGGTGAACCGTTCGGCACGTTTAACGGGCATGAGGGTATCCGCCAGGCCGTGTATGACATCCTCTACACGGTATGGCGTGAAACCCACCACCTCACCTCCAACCTGAAACTGTCGTTCGACCCGCACAACCGCGACCGCGCCCAGGGTGTGTGCAACGTGGACTGCATGGGTGCCACGCTGGACAACGTGGTGCAGATGATCAGTGCCACCTATACCGATGATTTTGAGCGCCGTGACGGCGTCTGGAAGATCGCCAGACGGAATGTCATAATCCATTACTTCAACCCGATCCCGGGTGCCGAAATGAGTGCGCCATCCACATGAGCCCATCCATATGAGCAATAACGATTCGAGCAACAACAGACCCAACTGGGTTTCCGAGCACGTGGCCCTGTATCAGGCAGACCCGGAAAAGGGCCACCTGTGGGATTCCACTTCCGTCGGCGGGCCCGGGGTGCTGCCCACCCTGCTGCTCAACACCCGCGGCCGCAAAACCGGCAAGCTCAGCGTTCAGCCACTGATCTACGGCAAGTACGGCAACAGTTTTGTGATTATCGCCTCCAAGGGCGGCGCGCCACAGCATCCGGCCTGGTATCTGAATCTGCAGGCGTCACCCGAGTGCAAAATTCAGGTTGCCGCAGAGCATTACGATGTGACCGCGCGCGATGCGCATGGTGAGGAACGTGAAAAACTGTGGCGGCAGCTGGCCGAAATCTACCCGCCTTATGATGACTACCAGGCCGCCACGCCCCGGCAGATTCCGGTGGTGGTGCTGGAGCCGCGCTGAAAACCTGCCGGCTGACGCAGTCGGTATGCCCGGGTTTCAGTCCGACGATTCACCGTCAGGCAGGGCAAACACGTAAATCGCATTACCCCCGGCAGGCTGGTAGATGTCCGGGCTCTGCTTGGCCGTCATCAGCTTGAACACACCCATGCCGGTGGGCACGGCGATGTACTGTTTGCCATGCACCGCGTAGCTGACCGGAAAACCGTGCAGGGCCGCGCCCAGCCTTTTCTGCCACAACACCTTGCCGGTGTGCACATCGAAGGCCTTGAAGTAGCGGTCCAGGTCGCCAACAAATGCCAGGCCACCGCCGGTGGTGAGGACGCCGGTCAGGAACATGGCGCGTTGCTGGTGGTTCCAGCGCTGCTTCAGCGTGGCCAGGTCATAGGACGTCAGCCGGCCCAGCATGCCGTTACTGCCGGGCATTTCAAACACGCGGGACTCGCCCCCGTAGCCGCCATAGCCTTCCACCATCTGCACTTCCCGCCCGATCATTTCCACGCAAAGCTGGTGCAAGGGGATAATCAGGCTGCGGGTTTGCGGGCTGTACGCGGTGGCCTGCCAGTTGTGTCCACCATAAATTCCGGGGCAGGCTGAAATGGTATCGCCGATGCCCGCATCGATGATGTCCTGACGGTACTTCAACCGGCCGGTGGCGTGGTCCAGCGGCGCAAAAATGGTTTGCCCCATGGTGTCGGCAAAACCACCGAATTCACCGGTTTTGCGGTCCAGTTTCCACAGGATTCCGTCCTTACCGATGGTCACCAGCCACTGCCTGCCGTCCAGATCCACCAGTACCCGCTCAAACCCCACCTCCATATCGATGGTTTCACCCGGAATATGCTGAAAATACCACTCGATGGTGCCGGTTTTCGGGTCCAGCGCCAGCGTGGAGTTGGTATACAGCGCCGCATCCTGCGGCGACATTCCGCGGCTGGCCGCTACCCAGGGCTTGGCCTGCGAGGTGCCAATGTAGAACAGACCCAGCTCGGGATCGTAACTGCCGGGGATCCAGGTGTCGCCGCCCGCCCGGAATTCGGGTGCCAGCCCACCCCAGCTGCCGTCATTCGGATCACCCGGCAAGGCAATGGTGGAGGTACGCCACAGCTCCTCACCCGTCTGCGGATCGTGTCCGGTAATAAAGCAGCCTTCCTGCTTGAATCGCTCACAGCCATTGATGCCGCTGATAACCACACCACCGCCGACAATGGGTCCGCTGGTATGGGTGAAGCCCTTGGTGTAATCCGCTTTCACCTTGCGCCACAGTAACTGGCCGGTGCGCGCATCCACCGCCACCAGGGCCGCATCGTAGGTGGCCATGAAAATCCGCTGCTGGTAGATCGCGATGTTGCGCGTCGGCCCGCCCAGGGTTTTGGCGTCAGGCGGAAAAGCGTAGGCGTACTCCCAGATCAGTTCACCGGTGTCGGCCTCGATGGCCTGGATGACGTTGCCTGGATGCGTCAGGTACATCACGCCATCATGCACCAGCGGTGTAACCTGGTTGCTGCCATCGCGCATGGTCATAACCCAGGCCAGTTGCAGGTCCGCCACGTTGTCAGTGCTGATCTGATCCAGCGGGCTGTAGCCCTGGCCGTCGAGCGTACGGCGCCAGCTCAGCCAGTCCTGCGCGGGCGGCTGATGCAGCATCTCATCGGTCACCGGGCGGAAAGTCTCCACCGTGCGATTGACGAATCCGGCAGCCTGCAGCGCCGCAGCCTCGATCGACCCGGCAGCTTCCCAGCTTTCCCAGGCCGGGGCCGAAGCGTTATCGGCCAACGGCGTGGTGGTTGGGTCCCAGTCAGTCCCCATGATGGCTTCACCCACCTGCAGGCCGGCATCGGCTGCAACAGCCGTGTCACCCGCCGTGGCCCCATTGGTCTTCAGCATATACGCCACCAGCGCAGCGTAGTCCTGCGATGACAACGAATCGGGCCGGGTGGGCGGCATGCGCTCGCGCGTGTACTGCACCAGGTCAGCCACGCTGCGGCTATCCCAGCGGGCGCGAAAATTGGGGCCCGCCAGTTCCGGCCCATGCCCGGACCCCCGCAGCGTCATGTGATGGCACTCGGCGCACTGTTTATCAAACAGGGATTTGCCCTGGGTGGCCTGAGCCTCGGTGTAGACTTCGCCGGCGGATTGTGCCGCCGGGCATACCAGCAGCAGCCCGAGCATCAGACTGATCAGATAAACCTGTTTCATCGCCTGGCTCCCGGTTAGTGCGCTTGAAATATCAGGCCATATCCGCCCGGTGACGGCTCAGGTCGCCGATCAGGTCGGCGGAGATTTCACGGCTTTGGAACCGCCAAACCCCATTTTCCCGTACAAAACGATCGTGGTAATGTCCGCCGAAAATGGCCTGCATCGGGAAATCCGGCAGTGCCTGGAACAGGATGATGTAGCATTGCGCTGCCGCGGTATCGGCGGATTCCGCCACATCAATCTGCACGTTGCTCATCACGTGCTTGGTGTGCGGTTTGCCGTCATACAGCGTCACGTTCGACAACACGTCAAGTACCGCCTGTTTGCCGTTGGCCGGACCGGACGGGTCGCCCAGTACGCTGAAGCTGCCGTGCGCAAAAAGTTCGGCAAACCCGTCGAGATCACCGGCATCAATGCGGTAACAATATTCATTCATCAATCGGAGTATGGCTTGCCTGTGCGAGTTCATGGTGGTTTTACGCTCCCTTGTCGTGCGGTGAAGGGTTCTGAATGGATTCAGGCCATGCGCAAAGCAGCATCCAGCCTGATGGTTTCGCCATTGATGTACGGGTTTTCCACAATATGCCTGACCAGCATGGCGAATTCCGGAGACTCTCCCAGCCTGTGTGGGAACGGAATATCCTTGGCCAGGCCCTGTTTCACCTCGGGTGTAATGCCCTTGAGAATAGGCGTTTCAAACACCCCGGGTGCGATGGTCACCATGCGGATTCCGTAATAAGCAAGATCACGCGCGATCGGCAACGTGATGCTGATCAAACCACCCTTGCTGGCACTGTACGCCACCTGCCCGCGCTGGCCTTCAAACGCGGCGATGGAGGCGGTATTGATGATCACGCCACGCTCGCCGCCCTCATCCGGCTCGTTCAGGGCCATCTTTTCAGCCGCCTGGCTGAGCACGCTGAAGGTGCCGATCAGGTTGATGTTGATGACATCGCGGAACAACTCCATCGGAAACGGTCCGGA
>JBFIHZ010000035.1:0-20248 GCA_041601535.1 Lysobacterales bacterium
ACCGGGCAATCAGCGGCTTCTTCTGCCTTGAGGATGACCACCCCGGCCCGGGTGGCCTGCAGGTCAGAACGGTAGGCCGGATTGGCGAGGAAGCTGGCCTGGTTAGCGGTGGCTGACCGCAGCGTACCGACACCGGTGATGGATGTATCAGCATCGCCGTGGAGCTCCAGTTCAAATCGTGCAGCAAGTTCCGACAGGCTGTACTGGCTGGGGCGGGTCAACATAGCAGAACTGCGGGGTGGGTCAGCGGTTGGATAATTCAAGCTGGTCAGCGGCAAATTCGATTTCCAGCTGCTCCAGGATCAGGTCGGTGATGTCCAGTGCCGGGCTGGCATAAACCACCGGGCTGGACAGAATCAGGTCAAAACCGTTGCGCTGGGCGATTTCCTCGACAGCCAGGTTTATTTCCTGCTCCAGGTTTTGCACTTCTTCGGTGCGCCGGAAGGACAACTCGTCACGCAGATCCTCTTTCCTGCGGTTGATATTGCGCCGCAATTCGCGCAGGTCCCGTTCGGTTTGCACCGCCGCATCGCCAGACAGGTCGCCCTGGGCGAGGCGGTCTTCCAGGGTTTTGGCCCGGAATTCGTCAATTTCTATGGCTTCACTGCGGGAGCGGAATTCCCGGTCGAGCAATTCCCGGCCGGCCACCACCTGGGGTGCATTGTCCAGTACCCGCTTCATGTCCACGTAGCCCACGCGCAATGACTGGGCGTTGGCGGTGGAAAACCACGCCAGCGCGCACAGCAAAACACAACATGAACGGACACAATGCCACATATTAAGCATTGTACACCCTTTACAAGGGTTTACAGAAGGTTGTGCGTGCGGATTTATGCGTGACGGCAGCTGGCCGTCCGGGGGTATAACCGCCTGGCAGGCAGTGCCAGGCGGCTCAGGTCATCAGAATGTTGTGCCGAACGAGAATTGCAGGTCTTCGGTGCGGTCGCCCGGCTTGTCGCGGAACGGGAAGGCGTAGCTGATCACGATCGGGCCAATGGGGGCTTCCCAGGTAACGGAAAGGCCAAACGAGCCACGCAGCTTGTTGGCGTCAAAAGCGTCTATGTTTTCATACACATAGCCGGTATCAACGAACAATGCGATGCGGGTGCCGCTTTGCCCGCCCAGGAACGGGGTAGGGAAGGCCAGTTCCATGCCGCCTGCAACCTTGAAGTCACCGCCAACCGAACGGCAGAAACGGTCTTTGGGGCCAAGCGTATTGTCGTCATAACCGCGGATGTCGCGCACTCCGCCGCTATAGAAATGTTCATAAAACGGCAGGCCGGTATCCAGCGCGATCACGTCGGTCTGGTCGCAGGTTTCGGCCAGCTCGGGTGGCAGGGTGGTATCAACCGGCGTGGCCAGGGATTCCTTGTCGTAGCTGTCGTAGGCATCGCCATAACCCAGGTTGCCACGCACCGAGAACACCAGCCCGCCCCAGATCGGCCAATACTTCGCGCCGCGGTACAGCAATTTATAGAACTCGCGGGTGCTGCCGGGCGTTGAAGCCTGGATGGTAAAGGACTGTGAGGAACCGCGGCTGGGGTTGAGGAAGTGGTTGCGGCTGTCGCGATTCCAGCTGAAGCTGACGTCGAACACATCAAACTCGCGTTCGCCGGGAGAGATGGTGCCATCGCCATTGAAATCCAGCGAATTGGACAGCGGGTCGCCAGCGGTCGGTACCAGGCCAAAGCGCACGCAGCTGTTCGGGTCGATCGGGTCGAGTTCCACGCAGGTAAACGAACCGATGTTCAGCTGGGTGCTGCGGTAGCCGACACTGGAGCGCAGATAGTCCACCTCGGTTACCGGAATGCCGAAATTGGCACCCAGCGCCCATTCACTACTGGTGAAGGTGGAAATATTGGCCTCACCCTGGTCGAATTCCTGGTAGCGGGCATAGAAGCCGCGGCTTACTCCGTCTTCCGTCCAGTAGGGGTTGTCATAGGACAGGTTGATACTGCTGATGATACTGCTGTGCGAAATGCCCAGCCCCAGCCGCTTGCCGCTGCCAATGAAGTTATCCTGCTGCACGCTCATGGAGGCGATCAGGCCCTGTACCTGGGAGTAACCCAGACCAACGGTGAAACTGCCGGCCGGCCGTTCGGTAACGGTGACGATGACATCCACCTGGTCGTCGGTACCCGGTACCGCCGGGGTTTCAATTTCCACCCGTTCGAAATAGGTCAGGCGCTGCATGCGCACCTTGGAGCGGTCGATGGCGGCCTGCGAGTACCAGGCGCCTTCCATCTGCCGCATTTCGCGGCGCAATACCTCATCCTTGCTCTTGGAATTGCCGGCAAACTGTACCCGCCGGATGTAAACCCGTTTGCCGGGATCAACAAAAAAATTGATGGAAACCAGCCGCGCGTCGCGGTCGATTTCGGTGATTGGGTTCACATTGGCGAACGCGTAACCAATATTGGACAGCACCGCGGTGATGTTTTCCACGCTTTGTTCCACTTTCTTGCGCGAGAAAATTTCGTTTGGCTGAATCACGATCAGGCGGCGCAGCGTGCCTTCATCGATCACCATATCACCGGTCAGTTGCACCTCGTCAACGCTGTACACCTCGCCTTCGATCACGTTGGCGGTGATGTAAATGTCCTCTTTTTCCGGGCTGATGGATACCTGGGTGGATTCAACATTGAAATCCACATAACCGCGGTCGAGGTAATAGGAGCGCAGTTTTTCCACGTCACCGGACAGCTTCTCGCGTGAATACTGGCCATCCTTGGACCAGAATTTCCAGAAAGGCGGGATATCGGCTTCGAATTCCTTGCGGATTTCCTTGTCGGTAAACACCTCGTTGCCGACGATGTTGATGTGGCGGATCTTCGCCACATCGCCTTCATCAATCACGATGGCGATGCGCACGCGGTTGCGTTCCAGTTCCGTCACGCGGGCGTCCACGCTGACCGCATAACGGCCCTGGCTGAAATACTGTTTGATCAGTTCCTGTTGCAGCCGGTCCAGCACCAGGCGGTCGAAAACCTCGCCTTCCGACAGGCCGATGTCGAATAACACGCGCAACAGGTCCTCTTCCTTGATGGCCTTGTTGCCGGTGATATTGATGGCTGCAATGGCGGGGCGCTCGCGCACGGTAATGACCAGGATGTTGCCTTCGCGGCCAAACTGGATGTCCTGGAAAAAACCGGTGCGATACAACTCGCGTATGGCGGCACGGGTATTGGACGAAGTCAGCTCATCACCCGCATCCACCGGCAGGTAATTGAATACCGTGCCTTCAGAAATGCGCTGCAAACCCTCAACGCGAATGTCGTCGATGATGAAGGCTTCTGCCGCCAGTGTCATGTTTGCCCACAGCAAAAATGCCAATGCGAAGGCTAATTTTCTTATCATTCTGTCAGACCTGTTACGACGCGAAACCGGAGGCAAAAGTCTATCCGATCAGCCGTAAAATATCGTTAATAAATGCAAGGCTCATCAGGCCTGCCAGGGCCATCAGGCCAACGTATTGGCCAGCCATCTGTGCCCGGTCAGAAACGGGGCTTCCTTTGACCCATTCTATCAGGTAATACAGCAGGTGACCGCCGTCCAGTACCGGAATGGGCAGAAGATTCAAAATTCCCAGGCTCAGACTGATGGCACCGAGGAAAAACAGGAAGTTGGACAAGCCCCTGCTGGCCGAAGAATTGGCGAACTGTGCAATGCTGATGGGTCCGGACAGGTTTTTCACCGAAGCAGAACCGGTCACCATGCGGGCCAGCAGGCCAAAGGTCGCGCCGGTCAGGCGCCAGGTTTCACCTACAGCCGCCTGCAAACCTTCCCAGGGTCCGTAATTCAGCAGGATAACGGAACGTTCCCAGGCACGGCGTTGCGCTTCACTGATCTCCGCATTGCTCACGCCCAGCAACAGGCGGCTGGAGAACCAGCCGGTTTTTTCTTCGCGGGGTGTTACGTTCAGCTGCAGCAAGGCGCCGTCCCGCTCAATGGTCAGCGCCAGCGGCTGACCGGCCTGGCCATGTTGCTGCACCAGGTGGCCCACCCATGACCAGTCGTTCACTTCTTCGCCGGCTATGCTGATGATGCGGTCACCGGGATAAAGGCCGGCATCGGCCGCAGCGCTGTCGGCAGAAACTTCACCCACCACGGCGGGCACGCTCAGTCGCCACGGGGTAATGCCAATCGCCTGCAGGGTATTTTCTTCGCTGAAATCATCGCCCAGCCGGGTCAGGTCAAGCACCCGTGTGGTGGTATTGCCGGCTTCGTCTGTTACCTCGATTTCCACCGGATTGCGGTCCAGCGCTTCGGTGATCATCGCCAGCAGGGCATGCGACCAGCTGCGGGTGTCCTGTCCGTTCACCCGGGTGATTTCGTCGCCGGGCCGCACGCCGGCGTCCGCCGCGATGCCGCTGACCTCACCCACCACCGGCCGGGCTTCGGGAATGCCCACCATGAACATCAGCCAGAATGCCGCGATGGCAAAAATCAGGTTGAACGCAGGGCCGGCAATCACAATGGCAATGCGGCTTGATACCGATTTGCGGTTGAACGCCTGGTCAAGCTGATCCGCTGGAACATTGCCTTCGCGTTCGTCCAGCATCTTGACATAGCCACCCAGCGGAATGGCCGCGATCACGTACTGCACGCCATCGGCACCGGTGCGTGACCACAGCGGCCGGCCAAAGCCGATGGAAAAGCGCAGCACGCGCACGCCCAGACGGCGGGCCACCCAGAAGTGTCCAAATTCATGAAAAGTGATCAGCAAGCCAAGGGCTACCAGCAACCACCAGATCGATCCCAGTACTTCACTCATGATAATTTCTGCATAGTTTCGTGGGCCCGCGCCCGGGCGTCGGAATCAAGTTCCAGTACTTCGGCCAGGTTGTGCACGGGAATATTCTCCGATTGCTCCAGCACGGCGGCCACCAGGCCGGGGATCTGGTCGAAGCGGATTTTTTCGTCCAAAAAAGCTTCGACAGCGATTTCATTGGCGGCGTTCAGCGCGATGGGCAGGCTGGCATTGCCGCGCAGTGCTTCATAGGCCAGCGCCAGGCTGGGAAAGCGTTCCAGGTCGGGCGCACGGAAGCTCAGGTCACACATTTTTGCCAGGTCGAGCGGCGCCACCCCTGCCTCGATGCGATCGGGCCAGGCCAGTGCAAAGGCAATGGGCGTGCGCATGTCCGGAGTCCCCAGTTGTGCGATCACTGAGCCATCACGGTAGGACACCATGGAATGCACGATGCTTTGCGGGTGCACCAATACGTCGAGCTGACCCGGCTCTGCATTGAACAGCCAGCGTGCTTCGATCAGTTCCAGGCCCTTGTTCATCAGTGTGGCCGAATCGACGGAAATCTTGCGGCCCATATCCCAGTTGGGGTGTTTACAGGCCTGGCTGGGTGTGATGGCACTGAGTTTATCCGCCGCCAGATCCAGGAACGGGCCGCCGGAGGCCGTCAGGATGATTTTGTCCACGCCAACCGCTTCCAGGCCCCGCTCGAAACCCGCGGGCAAAGCCTGGAAAATCGCATTATGTTCTGAATCCACCGGTAACACGGTAGCCCCGCCATCACTGGCCGCCTGCATGAACAGCGAGCCGGCGATCACCAGCGACTCCTTGTTGGCCAGCAGCACATGCTTGCCGGCGCGGGCTGCGGCAATGGTGGGTTGCAGCCCGGCCGCGCCCACGATGGCCGCCATCACCAGGTCGGCATCCGGCAGCGTGGCGGCTTCCACCAGGCCTTCTTCACCGCACAACACCTGTGCGCGGCAGGCCCGTTCTGACAGGGCACTGGTCAGCGCCTTGACTCGCGACGGGTCGGCGACCACCGCATAAGCGGCATCAAATTCGGCACATTGGGTGGCCAGCAGCTCGACATTGCGGTGAGCGGTCAGGGCCAGCACGCGGTAGCGATCCGGATTGCGGCGAATAACATCCAGTGTGCTTTCGCCAACCGAACCCGTGGAGCCCAGTATGGTGATGGACCGGGACATGCGGCTCATCCGGTCAATAACAGGTAGCCCAGCGCAAATACCGGGGCTCCAGACAGCAGGCTGTCAAACCGGTCCAGTACCCCGCCGTGGCCAGGAAAGATTTTGCCGCTGTCTTTAAGGCCGACCGTGCGCTTGTGAATGCTGATAAACAGGTCGCCGCCGGCTGAGGCCAGTGCCGTGATCACCAGGCAAACGGCAAACCAGGCTGCCGGGGAGGGCAGGGTTTGCGTCATTCGCGCCAGCAGCAGCGCAACTGCCACTGCCAGCACAACGCCGCCCAGCAGGCCTTCGCGGGTTTTACCCGGGCTGATGGACGGGGCCAGCTTGTGGCGCCCGAACGCCCGGCCGGAAAAATAGGCACCGATATCGGCGGCCCAGATGGTAAACAGCAAAACCAGGATAAGGAATTCGCCTTGTGCCTGGTGCCGCAGCCATACCAGCGCGAACCAGGCAAAGCTGATGCTGGCCAGCGCGCTGAAGAAACTGATGCCGCGATAATTCAGTGTGGCGCCCGCATCCGGGCGAAACGTCAGCAGCCGCAGGAACATGACGCACCAGCACAGCACCGCGGCCACCAGCAGGGCGAGCGGGTGCAGCAGCAAACCGCCCAGACTGAACTCCATGAAGGCAATTAGTGCAGCCTGCAACACCAGCAGCACGGCCGTGCCCACCCGGCCGAGACCGGCCAGCCGTGCAAATTCCCAACTGCCTGCCAATAACAACGCGGTAAGCATCAGGCGGAACCCGGCGGGAGGCGTGAAAAACAACACGCCAAACGCAACGACTGCGATAAACGCTGCGGTGATGATGCGTGTTTTCAGCATGCCGGCTTTCTCACGCGGTTTGCTGCCGGATCTGCGTGCTGGTTTTGCCAAAGCGGCGTTCGCGGGAGGCATATTCCGCAATGGCGGCATCGAGGCAATCGGGATCGAAGTCCGGCCACAGCACCGGGGTGAAATACAGTTCGGTATAAGCGGACTGCCACAGCAGGAAATTACTGATACGCATTTCGCCGCCGGTGCGGATAAACAAATCGGGGTCCGGGCTGTCGGCCAGCATCAGGTGGCGGGAAAAGTCCTCATCGCTGATGTTGTCGGCATCGATATTGCCGGCTGCGCAGTCCCGCGCCAGCGCCCGTGCTGCCTGAGCAATATCCCAGCGGCCGCCGTAATTGACGGCCACGTTCAGGGTCTGGCGGTGATTCTCGCAGGGCTGGGACGCGGCGTGCCGGATGCGTTGCTGCAAGGCCGGATTGAACTTGTCCAGTTCGCCGATAAAACGCAGGCGCACGCCGTTTTCATGCAGTTCACGGGCTTCTTTGTCCAGCGCCCGCATGAATAAATCCATCAGGCGGCTGACTTCCTGCTGCGGACGATTCCAGTTTTCACTGGAAAAAGCGAAAATGGTCAATTCGGCAACGCCCAGCCGGCCACAATGCTCCACCACTTTGCGCAAGGCTTTCAGGCCAGCCTGGTGACCCCGGCTCCTGGCCTTGCCGCGCCGCTCGGCCCAGCGGCCATTGCCATCCATCACGATGGCAATATGCCTGGGAATATTACTGTCAGCCGTCATGGGCAAGCTGCTGTCTGCCGCCACGGACCTGCTGCAGCGCATGCGCGGACGGGGTGCGGAGACATCGGGCTGCCTGCTGCATCAAAACTCCAGCAATTCCTTCTCTTTTTCCGCCACAATTTCATCCACGGCCTTGACCGCTTCGTCGGTAATGGCCTGGATCTCACTTTCGGCCCGCCGCTCATCGTCCTCGGAAATTTCTTTTTCCTTGAGCAATTCCTTGATGTGCTGGTTGGCATCCCGGCGGATGTTACGAATGGCGATTTTGGCGTTTTCACCCTCGTTATGTACCACCTTGCCCAGCTCCAGCCGGCGTTCTTCGGTAAGCGGCGGCAAGGGAATGCGAATGACCTGGCCGGCAGTTGACGGGTTCAGCCCAAGGTCCGATGTCAGTATGGCTTTTTCGATCGCCTGAACCATGCTTTTGTCCCACGGCGTTACCGCCAGGGTGCGGGCGTCTTCCACCGTTACGTTGGCAGCCTGGCCAATGGGTACTTCGCTGCCGTAGTAGTCGACGTGTACGTGTTCAAGCAAACTGGGGTGAGCGCGCCCGGTGCGAATCTTGGCGAGTTCGTGGCGCAGGGATTCCTGGCTTTTGGTCATGCGCGTCTTGGCGTCTTTCTTGATGTCGGCGAGCATGCAATCCTCCTGTTGTTCCGGGTGAAGGACAGAATGTCCATTCTGCCGCGCGTAAGGGAAGAATTCTAACAGTTATTGATCAGAAACGGTCTGCCAAATGATGGCATTCCGCTGGCGGGCGTGCTTGCGCACTGCCTGTTTCACCGCCAACAGCAGCGGCACCCGCCCGGACATCGCGGGTTCAGGAAACCAGCGTGCCTATGGGCTCGCCATTGACCAGGCGCATCAGGTTGCCTTCATTGAACACGTTGAATACACGGATGGGCATTTGCTGGTCACGGCATAAAACGATGGCATTGGCGTCCATAACGCCGAGCTTGTCCTCAATGACACGGTCATAGCTCAGCGATTCGTAAAGCCGGGCATCCTCGTCCTTGGCCGGGTCAGACGTATACACGCCGTCCACCTTGGTGGCCTTGAGCACAATGTCGGCGTCCACCTCAATCGCGCGCAGCGCGGCGGCGGTATCGGTAGTGAAGAACGGATTGCCGGTGCCGCCAGCGCATACAACCACGCGGCCTTTCTCAAGGTGGCGGATGGCGCGCCGGCGAATGTAGTCTTCGCACACATCGTGCGCGGACACTGCCGACATGACCCGGGCATCCACGCTAATGCTTTCCAGCGCATCCTGCAGCGCCAGCGCGTTCATCAGCGTGGCCAGCATGCCCATGTGGTCACCGGTAACACGGTCAATACCGGACTCAGCCAGCCCGGCGCCGCGAAAGATATTGCCGCCACCGATGACGACAGTGACCTGCACACCGGCGCGGTTGACGTCGCCAATTTCGGTGGCGATCCGCAGAATCATCTTTGGATCGATACCATAGTCCTCATCGCCCAGCAGCGCTTCGCCGCTGAGCTTCAGAAGGATTCGGCGGTAGCCTTCTTCAGCCACCCTTCACCTGTTGCATGACTTCATCTGCAAAATTGGATTCCTGCTTTTCAATACCTTCGCCAACTTCCAGGCGGGTAAAGCCGTTTACCGAAGCGTTGTTCTGTTGCAGCAGTTTGGCTACGGTGACATCGCCATCTTTTACAAACGGCTGTCCCAGAAGTGTGAGCTCAGCCAACTGCTTGCGCAAGCGCCCAGCCACCATTTTTTCAATGATGTCGGCTGGTTTGCCACTGCTTTCCGCCTGCGCCACCAGGATTTCTTTTTCCTTGGCAATCACTTCGGCGGGCACGTCATCTTCTGAAACGAAAGCCGGGTTCAGCGCGGCAACATGCATGGCAAGGTCTTTCGCCAATTCGGCGGAACCGCCAGCCAGGTCAACCAGTACGCCAATCTTTCCGCCATGCACGTAAGCGCCCAGCACGCCGTCGGTGGCTTTGCGTTCGAAGCGCCGCACCTGGATATTTTCACCAATCTTCGCAACCAGCGCCTGGCGGGACTGCTCGACGGTGGAGTCACCAAGGGGAGTGGCCATTAACGCTTCCACGTCAGCCGGGTTGCCGGTCAGCGCGTTGGCGGCCACGGCATCGGCAAACTGGTTGAAGTTATCGTCTTTGGCAACGAAGTCGGTTTCGCAATTCACTTCCACCAACACGGCCTGTTTGCCGTCATCGCTGCTGGCAAATGCGATTTTTCCTTCCGCAGCCACGCGGCTGGCTTTCTTGTCGGCCTGTGCCAGTCCGGACTTGCGCAAGTGCTCGATAGCAACCTCCAGGTCACCACCGGTTTCGACCAGTGCCTTTTTGCACTCCATCATGCCAGCGCCGGTGCGCTCGCGTAGTTCTTTAACCTGTGCAGCAGTTACTGCCATGGGAAATACCTCTGTTCTGTCTGGTGTTACTGCCGGCCCCTTGCGGGCAGCCGGCGCTGTATGGGATAGGTGTCGGCTGCAGCCCTACGCGTCGTCGCCAGCGTTTGCGGCGTCATCCGCTTTTTCTGCAGCGGCTTTCTTGACCACCTTTTTCTTGGCAGCTTTTTTCTTGGTGACTTTCTTGGGTGCTGCTTCAACCGCGTCCGCAGCTTCTTCAGCTTTGGCGGGTGCATCAGCTTCAGCCTTGTCTGTTGCAGCTTTCGGCTCGGCGCTATCAGCGGCCGCTTCGTCCTGGGTGTCTGCAGCAGCTTTGCTGGTAGCCACTTTCTTGGCTACTTTTTTCTTCGCGGTTTTGCGCGCAGCGGGTTTTGGCTTGGCTTCCTGCTGCTTGACCGGGTTGCCGTCTGCATCCAGTTCCACGAACTCATCGTCCATTTCAACCTGTGGCGTGGAAGCGCGGCCTTCCAGTACAGCTTCCGCTGCCAGCTGGGTATACAGGCGGATGGAGCGGATGGCGTCATCGTTACCGGGGATCATGTAATCAATGTCTTCCGGTGAGCAGTTGGTATCAACCACCGCGACGACCGGGATACCCAGTTTGCGCGCTTCCTTGACCGCGATGTCTTCATGGTTCACGTCAATGACGAACAGCGCATCGGGCAGGCCTTTCATTGCCTTGATGCCGCCCAGACTCTTCTCCAGCTTGTCTTTCTCGCGGGTCAGCTGCAGCACTTCCTTTTTGACCAGGTGGTCAAAACCGTTGTTCTCGCTCATCTCTTCCAGTTGGCGCAGGCGCTTCACCGAGGCCTTGATGGTGCGGAAGTTGGTCAGCATGCCGCCCAGCCAGCGATGTGAAACATACGGCATGCTGCAATGGGTGGCGGCTTCCTGTACAGCGGCACTGGCGGCGCGCTTGGTACCGACAAACATGATGGTGCCGCGTTTGGCTGCGAGCTTGCTGATGAAGTTCATTGAATCATTCAGCAGGGGCAGGGTTTTTTCCAGGTTGATAATGTGGATTTTGCCGCGAGCGCCAAAGATGAACGGTGCCATCTTGGGGTTCCAGTAGCGGGTTTGGTGTCCGAAATGCACGCCTGCTTCAAGCATTTGGCGCATGGTGACGTTTGCCATGATATTTCCTTTAAACATAAGGAACTGCAGTGGCTCTGGCCACTGAATTCCGGGGTTAATCCTCCACGCACCCGTTGCAGAGACCCTTTTCGGGCACCCCTCTGAACCGTTGCGGTGCGTGTGCGTATTTGACATGTAGGCCGTTGGCAAAAAGCCTCCGGACATGCCGCTGTTTGCTTTTGGCCATTGGAAGGCGCGAAAAAGCCGTGGCTTTATACCAGTTTAACGCGGGGCCGGCAAGTTCTGTGAAACGCCGTGTTGGGAATCCGTGGAAGCAGGCCTGTCAAAATCTGTCTGCCGGCTGCCAATAATTGTCACTATTAGTGTTAAAACCGCGCCCAGAGAGCCTGCGATGGATTCGGTATTTGGGTCGATAAAAACCATATAAAACAATGAGATAATATTCTTATCGGGGCTGGCTGTCGGCGGGTTGGCACAACTGGCCCGCTTATTGCATACTTATTCGCGCATAAGGGATATGTAGCAATGCATCTTAAAAGGGAGTTTTATCATGCACAAGATCATTTTGTTCGTTCTGTTGTTTCTCACCATTGCAGTTTTTTCTTCTCCGGTAGCCGCCAATTCCTCTAATGGCAAAGGGGCGTCTGAAGAAGGTGTATGTGATGTTCTGAAAGAAGACGGCATCACCAAGGGCCTGTACGGTCTGTGTGTGGCCTACTGCGAAGCAGAAGCCAGCAGCGAACGTGTTTTGGAAAACTACAACCGCAAAGCCACCGAGAATGACCCGGCCATGCCGTGTCTGGAAACGGCAGTGTCCTGCCCATGCTGGAGCATGCAGGAACTGGAAGGCGCAATAGCGTTCACACCACAGTTCTGCCTGCAGAACGATAGCGGCCAGGATCTAAGCCTGTACGGGCAAAACGATGTGTTCTTTGTGGTGGATTACACGAATTCTGAAGCGTTATCCTGCTTTTATGGTCACTCAGTCAATGGAGTTGTCGAAGTGCAGGGCATGAGTCCGGAACAAGCCGAAGACTGCCGCACCAGCCTGCGGGCCCAGCAGGTGGTGGATTTCGAAAGTTGCCTTTAATCACGGAATTTGATGCCTGGGTCGTGTTCGTGGGCCCAGGGTCGGGCTCGCCGGGAGAGACTGTCTAAGGCCATATCCGGGTGACCCGCAGTTTGATCCGCAACGGGCCATAACGTGGCAGGAGGTTTGAAAACAACCAAGGCAATTTGCTAGGATTGACCGCAAGGGATATTCAGGAAGAAAGTCCCAAGGGGATCACGGAAACTACTCGTCAGGCCGCAACCGCGGCACCGGCAGGCTCCATCTCCCCGTTAATCGTCGCCAACATGATGTCAGGCGGCAATGTGTTACTGACATGGAGGTCAGAATGGAAATCACGATTCAACCGAATGTGGCGCTCGTCCACTCTTCAGTACATCTCGACTTGACAGGCCCCGGTTCTGTACCGGCACTTCGCGTGCGCGGCGGAGGGACCGGCTAGTTCAATGGATCTCGTAGGGAGGCTGACCTCCAACTCAGGCTCCTCTGGTCCGTCATCTCACTATCCCTGTGCCGATGGACCTTCAGCGAGACGCCCTGAATCCCCTTCTTTCAGGGCGTTGTGGGCCGGGGTGAAAGCCCCGGCCCGGTTTTAAAGCTTAACTATGTAAGTGGACTGGCTGTCGCGCTCTTGCTTGCCTGCTCCGCTGATTTGCTTGTGCAAATAAGCGAAGGCGGCTTCACTCGATCGCTCCTTCCCCAACGCTTGTTCTTCTTGTAACCGGGGTGGCTTGGGATGGGCTTTAGCGGTGGGCGGGTTGTCGCTCTCTTGCTTGCCTGCTCCGCTGATTTGCTTGCGCAAATCAGTGAAGGCGGCTTCACTCGATCGCTCCTTCCCCAACGCTTGTTCTTCTTGTAACCGGGCAGGGTTTGGTTCGGGGCGTTGCCTGGGCTGGCTGGTGCGCTTTTGGCTGGCTTGGTAGCTGCTTCCGCTTTGCGCGGGCTCAGGTTTGTTGCTGCTGGTTCAGGCGGGTTGCGGCTTTTAATAACTTCTCCATCAACTGGTCCAGGGTCTTTACCTCGCTGTGGCTCAGGCTTTGTTTCAGTGCGCGCTGGTAGTCCAGGGCATGCGGGATGACTTCCTGCAAAACCTTTTCGCCATGCTCTGTAGTCACCCGCAGGGGGCGTTTGCGCCGGTCATTGCTATCGGTCATGCGCTGCACGTAGCGTTTCTCGAGCAGGGATTTCACCGCCCGGCTTACCGTGACCTTGTCCATCACCGTGTGTTCACACAATTGACTGGCGGTTGAGTCCGGGTAGCGTCCCAGTACCACCATGACACGCCATTCGGGCACGCTCAGCCGGTGTTGCTGCTGGTAAAACTGGGCAATGCCTTCGCTCACGGTATTGCTCAGCAGGGACAGGCGGTATGGCAGGAAATGCTCCAGATCAAACGCGCCGCTGGGTTGATTCTCAAAAGTTGTTTTCAGGCCGTCAGGTTCCATGGGTTCCCCTTGATATTGGTTACATATGTAACTAATATGCTGTTTTATGCATATCAACCGATTGTGGTTAGCGCCGTTTTTTTCGGCAATGCGGTTACGGAGAATTTCAGTATGTCCCAACAATACCAAAATCCACTCGGAGTGGAAGGATTCGAATTCGTGGAGTTTGCCGCGCCTGATGCCGCCCCGCTGCACACGCTGTTTAAAAAAATGGGTTTCATCCTGGTTGGAAACCACACCACGCGCAATGTCAGCTTTTATCGCCAGGGCGGGGTGAATTTCCTGATTAATGAAGAACCCGATTCGTTTGCCAGTGAGTTTGCGCAACAGCACGGCCCCAGTTGCGTGGGTTTCGCGCTGCGCGTGGAGAACTGCGAGGAAGGCCTCAAGGCCACGGTAGCCAACGGCGCCAAGGCGCTGACGGATGTCCCTGGCGCGGTAATGGAGCGTCCGTGCATTCAAGGAGTGGGTGGCTCATTGTTGTACCTGGTGGATACGCGCAATGGCAGTCCATTCAATGACAATTTTGTGCCACCAGAAGGCGTGGACATCAATCCCGCCGGCTTTGGGCTGGGTTACGTCGACCACCTGACCCACAATGTGTTCAACGGCAAAATGGACGAGTGGGCTGATTATTACCGCAGGCTGTTTGGCTTTTACGAGGCCAAGTATTTCGATATCCGTGGCCAGCAGACCGGCTTGCGCTCGCGCGCCATGACGGCGCCCAACGGCATGATCAGTATCCCGATCAACGAGTCGTCAGATGCCGCCAGTCAGATCAATGAGTATATTGATCGTTACAATGGTGAGGGCATTCAGCATATTGCGCTGTATACGCAGGATATCTATCAGACGGTGGAGGCCATGCGTGCCGCCGGCATTCAGTTCCTGGACACGCCGGACACGTATTTTGAAGTTCTCGATCAACGGGTGCCCGGGCACGGCGAAGACACCGAGCGCATGAAAACCAACCGCATTTTGCTGGATGCGGACGCGGAAACCGGTAAAAAGCTGCTGTTGCAGATTTTCACCGAAACCTGCATTGGCCCGATCTTTTTCGAGATCATTCAGCGCAAAGGCAATACCGGTTTCGGTGAAGGCAACTTCCAGGCTTTGTTTGACTCTATTGAGCTTGAACAGGCCAGGCGCGGCGTACTTTAACTCAGAGCACGGAGAGCAACGTGGCGAAACACTGGATTTCCCACCCCAGGGTGGAGGGCACAACTTCACGGCAGGCACACTGCGATCTGCCGGAAAATACCTTTGAGCGCGAATTGGGCAAAGAAGGCTTTTTCGGCCCGGTCACGCATATGTACCATCGCAATGCGCCCACCGGCTGGTCGCGTTTCGAGGGCGAGCTCAAGCCGCGGGCGTTTGATACCACACATTTTGGCGAATTCGGCCCTTCGCCCTGGGATGCGCGCCGCCTGCTGTTCAATGCGCACGTGAAGATGCGCATCTGGGAACTGCAAACCAGCATGGATCACCTGGTGCGTAATGCAGACGGCGACGAACTGCTGTTTATCCACAGCGGCAGCGGTCACCTGTATTGCGATTACGGGCACCTGGAAATCACCGAAGGCGATTACATTGTGCTGCCGCGCGGCACCATGTGGCGGATAGAAAGCGCTGCCGTGATGCGCCTGCTGCTGATCGAGGCCACCAACTCATCGTACATGCTGCCCGACAAGGGGCTGCTGGGTCCCAATGCGATTTTCGACCCCGCCATGATGGATGTGCCGGCGATCAACCAGCGCTTTCTCGACCAGCAGGACGACTCAGAGTGGACCGTGCGCGTGCAAAGCCGCGCACGCATCAGCCAGATCACCTTTCCATTCAATCCGCTGGATGCCATCGGCTGGAAAGGTGATTTATGCCCGGTGCGCATCAACTGGCGGGATATCCGGCCGCTGATGAGCCACCGGTATCACCTGCCGCCTTCGGCGCACACGACCTTTGTCGCCAACCGCTTTGTTGTCTGCACATTCGTGCCACGGCCGTTTGAATCTGATCCGGCGGCATTGAAAGTGCCGTTTTTTCACAATAATGATGATTTTGACGAGGTCATTTTCTATCACCAGGGCGAGTTCTTCAGCCGGGATAATATCCACCCGGGCATGATCAGTTTTCATCCCGGGGGTTTTACCCACGGGCCCCATCCCAAGGCGCTCAAAAACGCATTCACGCCAAAGGCCCCGGCTACTGATGAGGTGGCCGTGATGCTTGATTCACGTGATTCACTGAATGTGGATGAAGCTGCCGAATCCATTGAATGGCATGGCTACGTTGATTCCTGGAAAGGCTGAGCCGTGCGCCAGCCGCAATGCATAACCCGAATACCTGTTAGGAGTAAAAAATGAAACTGGCATCGCTGAAATCAGGCGGCCGTGACGGCACCCTGATCATCGTCAACCGTGACCTGACCCAATTTGTGCCGGCCGAGGGCATCGCAGACACCCTGCAGCAGGCACTCGATCAATGGTCGGGTCTGGCGCCGCGGCTCAATGCCCGCTACCAGGAGTTGTGCAATGGCGAACTGCCTGACGCCCGGCCGCTGGAGCTTGAACAACTGGCGGCGCCGCTGCCGCGGGCCTACGAGTTTGTCGACGGCAGCGCTTATCTGCCGCACGTGGAACGGGTGCGCAAGGCGCGCGGAGCCGAAGTGCCGGAGTCCTTTTACTCCGATCCGCTAATGTATCAGGCCACCTCCGCGGGTTTCCTGGCGCCGCGCGACCCGGTGCTGGTCCTCAGTGAAGACTACGGCATCGACTTTGAATCGGAAGTGGTGGTGGTAACAGATGACGTGCCAATGGGCGTGGATGCAGCCGCCGCGGCCGATCACATCCAACTGATCGGCCTGGTGAATGACGTGAGCCTGCGCAATCTGATACCGGCGGAACTGGCCAAGGGGTTTGGCTTCCTCCAATCCAAACCGCGCTCCGCCTTATCGCCGGTTTTCGTCACGCCAGACGAGTTGGGTGATAGCTGGAAAAACTCTACCGTGCACTTGCCGCTGCACTCCTGGCTGAATGGTGAGTTGTTCGGCCAGCCGCAAGCCGGGCAAGACATGCAATTCAACTTTGCTCAATTGGTGGCCCATGCAGCCCGAACCCGGCCATTGGCAGCCGGCACGCTGGTCGGTTCCGGCACGGTGGCCAACCAGGATGTTGAACTGGGCGCATCCTGCCTGGCGGAAAAGCGTATGCTGGAAATCATCGCCAACGGTAAACCCAGCACGCCGTTTATGCGGTTTGGCGATTCCATCCGTATCGACATGATGGATGTTCACGGAAAATCCATATTTGGCGCCATTAAACAGGTTATAAAGCAAGCCGGGGTTTAAATCCGTACCGGGCATCGGTCATAATCCCCTTCACGACTCAAGGAGGTGGCTGCCACAATGCCTACGAACAGATTCAAGCAACGGCCATGGCGAATGGCCCCTCGACCAAACGCGCTGGGCGCGTTGCTGCTGACACCCGTGCTGTTGACGCTGGTTGCCTGTGCCACCGCCAAACCCCAACCTGACGCATTTGCCGATGCGGAACAGGCCATCGACAAGGCAGTCCAGGCAGGGGCGGAACAGAACGCCCCGGTGGAGCTTAGATTCGCCCGTGAAAAACTGGCAGAAGCCCGCAAAGGCATGGAATACAAACAGTTCGACAAGTCTTTTTATCTGTTGGAACAGTCCGAGATCAATTCGGACCTGGCCATTGAAAAATCCCGCGCTGCTGAAATCCGCAACCAGGTTGCCGAACTGGCGCGTGAAAATGAACTGCTTCGGGAAGACTTCGTCAATACGTTTGGGGAGGAGTTCAATTGAGCACACAGCGTCTCAATGGGTGGCTGCTGGCAGCGCTGCTGGTTTCTCTTTCCGCCTGCACCAGCGCGCCGAAAAAGGATCTGGCCCTGGAACAGGTCCGGGTGAAGCTCGATGAACTCAAGGCCAACACCGAACTGGCCGGCTACGCCCCGCTGGCCCTGGGTGAAGCAGAGCGTGCCTTGCGGCTGGCTGAAACCTCATCAGGCAACGAAACCCAACGCAATCACCTGTTGTATATGGCGGATCGCCGCATTCAGATAGCCCGCGCAGTTGCCCAGCGTGAACAGTTGGAAAGCGAGTTTCGTAACCTGCAGGACGAGCGCAGCCGCATCCTGGTGCGCGCCAGTCAGCTTGAAGCGGAGCGGGCCAGGCGTGAGGCCGACCGGGCCCGCATGATGTCCCAGGCCACGGCTGAAGAAGCCGAACGCGCCCGTCAGCTGGCCGAGCAGGCACAGCAACGCGAAGCCCAATCAGCCCGTTCCGCCGAACAGGCTCAATTGGAGGCCGAACAGGCCAAGGCCCTGGCAGCCTCCAGCGCCACCGCCGCCGACCTGGCCCGGCGCGAAGCCGAATTGGCCTCTGAACAGGCCCAGTCATTGCGCCGGCAACTGGAAAACCTTCAATTACGCCAGACGGAAAGCGGTGTGGTGGTCACCCTCGGTGATGTTCTGTTTGAAACCGGGCAAACAGACCTCAAAAACGAGGCCCAGGCCAGCCTGGTGGAAGTGGTTGACCTGTTACAGAGCGAACCCGACAAGAAAATCCGCATCGAAGGGCACACTGACTCGGTAGGCAGCGCCGCGGCCAACCTGCAGCTGTCTGCCAGGCGGGCTGAATCGGTTCGCCAGGCACTGGTTTCGCTGGGCGTGGACGATGGCCGTTTCACCACGGTGGGTATGGGAGAAGATTTCCCGATTGCCAGCAATGAGACCGAGGATGGACGCAAGCGAAACCGCCGCGTGGATGTCATTTTGCTGGATAAATAGGCTGCGAAACCTGCCCAAATTACGGCACTTGATCGCAAAGCATGAACTGCAGTTCGTGTGATACCGCCTGGCACGCGGCAACGGTTGCCGTGCCCTGATTTTTGCGTTAGTGTAAGGGCATAAGTATGGTATATCTCCTCAAAATCGGAGTTCGCGGATGATGGCTGCGCCGGCCCAGCCCGTCGCCTGTCGCTTCCTGAACTTCGCTCCTTTCTGTCCACTCAACTCAAGCCAACATCCTGACACGCTCTGCACTGACCTGCAGTGGTTCGCGTGCGCGGGTGTTATGGCTCCCATTCGGAGGTAAGCAATGTTTGAACACCGTCAGGAAAAGATGGAAAAACTGATGAAAGAGAATAAAGAATTTCTGCGTGTCTTTAACCGCCATCAGGCGCTGGACAAGCGCGTTACTGCAGCAGAAATCGGCACGGCGCCAATGGAAGACCTGGCATTGAACCAGCTTAAGAAAGAAAAGTTATGGGCCAAGGACCGGCTTGCTCGCATGATGGATGCAAACAACGTCTGAACCGCCGATACAACCATAGAACAGGCGGCCGGGTAATTCGCCCGGCCGCTTTTTTTTGCGGCCAGCCCAGCCCCGCCCGGGGATGGCATTGGCTGCAGCCGTGAACTGGCTGCCTGCGGATTTCTTGCGGCAGCCTGCCTTGGCCGCTGCCGTTGCGGCACGCCCACAGCGCCAGCGGACCATGACGGATGTCATTGGATAATTGTCCGGCTTTGGTGCAATATGCGGGCCAGTTTTTACACCCAATACTCGCTGACCGGCCCGGCCGGGCAGCCCAATGGCCAAAGCCGTACCAGTCGCGGCAAGCTGCCAGGAGAATGTGACCCATGGAAGTCTTCGCCAATGTGCTTGAACTCATCGGAAACACACCGGTGGTGCGCATCAATCATCTGGATACCGGCCCTTGTGAACTCTATATCAAGCTGGAAAGCCAGAACCCCGGCGCTTCGATCAAGGACCGCATCGGTCTGCAAATGATCGAGGACGCGGAAAAAGCCGGCCTGATCAAACCGGGCGGAACCCTGGTCGAAGGTACTGCGGGAAATACCGGTCTGGGTCTGGCGCTGGTTGCCGCGCAGAAAGGTTACCGCCTGATTCTGGTCATTCCGGACAAGATGAGCCGGGAGAAAATCTCCAACCTGAAGGCCATGGGCGCCGAAGTAGTGCTTACACGCTCAGACGTGGCCAAGGGCCATCCGGAGTATTACCAGGACCTGGCCAAGCGCCTGGCGGATGAAATGGACGGGGCCTTTTTCATTAACCAGTTTGGCAACCCGTCAAATCCCAAAGTACATCAGCAGGTGACCGGACCGGAAATCTGGCGGCAGATGGGCAGCGATCTGGATGCCATTGTGCTGGGCGTGGGGTCCAGTGGCACCGTCACCGGTTTGTCGCGATTTTTCGCCGAAACCGCACCGCAGGTGGAATTGATCCTGGCAGATCCGGTGGGCTCGATATTGGCCGAATACATCAATGAAGGCACGCTGTCCAGCAAAAGCAGCAGCTGGATGGTGGAGGGCATTGGCGAAGATTTCCTGCCCACCATCAGCGACTTCACGCGGGTGAGCAAGGCCTATGCCATTTCCGACCGGGAAAGCTTTCTGACCGGCCGGGAGTTGCTGCAGCGCGAAGGCATTCTCGGGGGTTCTTCCACCGGCACGCTGGTGGCTGCCGCCCTGCGCTACTGCCAGGAACAGACTGAGCCGAAAAAAGTGCTGACGTTTTGTTGTGACACCGGTAACCGTTACCTGTCCAAGATGTACAACGATTTCTGGATGCGTGACCTGGGCTTTATCGAGACCGAACAATTCGGCGACCTGCGTGACCTGATTGCCCGGCCATACTCCAGCCATGACACCATCACGGTGTCACCGGACGAGCC
>JBFIHZ010000036.1:0-20196 GCA_041601535.1 Lysobacterales bacterium
CATCACCGGTGTCGGTACGCTGCGGTCAGCCACCGCTAACCAGGCCAGCTTCCTCGCCAATCCGGCCTACCGTTCTGACCTGCAGGCCACCCGGGCCGGGGTGGTCATCCTCAAGGCAGAAGAAGCCGCTGATTGCCCGGTGGCTTACCTGCTGGCTGATGATCCCTACCTGGCGTACGCACGGCTGGCCAGCCTGTTCGATCCCCGTCCGGCCGCCACTCCGGGCGTGCATGACAGCGCGGTAATCGACCCGACAGCGGAGCTGGGGCAGCATGTCAGCATCGGCGCACACGCCGTCATCGGCGCGCATTGCCGCATCGGTGACAGCTGTACCATTGGCCCGGGTTGCGTGATTGAAGCGCACAGCCAGCTCGGTGCGTCCTGTCAGCTGTTTGCCAATGTCAGCATCGGTTACAACGTGCGTCTGGGCCAGCGGGTAATCATTCATCCCGGTGTGGTGATCGGCGCCGATGGGTTTGGCATCGCATTTGCCGGCGACCACTGGGAGAAAGTCCCCCAGGTGGGTGGCGTACGCATCGGCGATGACTGCGAAATTGGCGCCAACAGCACCATCGACCGTGGCGCCATCGAAGATACCGTGCTGGAAGAAGACGTGCGGGTCGATAATCTGGTGCAGATCGCCCACAATGTACACATCGGGGCACACACCGCCATCGCTGCGATGGCAGGCATCGCCGGCAGCGCCCGCATTGGCAGGTACTGCCTGCTGGCCGGCGGCTGTGGCATCCAGGGCCATATCACCATCGCCGACCGGGTGACGGTAGGCGCCAAAAGTATTGCCTATTATTCAATTGAAGAACCCGGCACCACCTGGTCCGGTCTGATGCCCGCGCAGCCACTCACGGACTGGCAGAGAAACCTGTCGCGGCTGCGCAAGCTGGACGAGTTGGCACGGCGGGTGAGCAAAGTCGAAAAAGCCTTAAAGGAAAAATAGACCTCATGACTGAGAATGTATTACCCGGTCCGGTTGAAGCCGGACAAATCATGGACTACCTGCCGCACCGCTTTCCGTTCCTGCTGGTGGACCGCGTCCTGTCCATGCAACTGGAGCCGGTGAAAAAGCTCAGTGCCATCAAGAACGTCACCATGAACGAGCCGTTCTTTACCGGTCATTTTCCCGGCAATCCGGTAATGCCCGGCGTGTTGATCATCGAAGCGATGGCCCAGGCCGCTGGCATGCTGGCCCACCTGGCCGCAGAGTCAGAGGGGCTGAAAGGCGAGCTCTACTACCTGGTGAAAATCGATAACGCACGGTTTTCCAAGATCGTGTCGCCCGGCGACCAGCTGCTGCTGGAAGTGGAGCAGAAGCGCATTATGCGGGGCATGGGGCAGTACGCTTGCCAGGCCAGCGTGGAAGGACGTAAAGTCGCTTCATGTGAAATCCTGTGCGCAGGTAAAGGAAAATGAGCGACATTCATCCTACCGCCCTGATCGAACAGGGGGCTGAAATTGCTGATGATGTTGAAATCGGCGCATTCAGCCTGGTCGGTCCCAAGGTCAAAATTGGTCCGGGCTGCCGCATCGGTCCCCACGTGGTACTGACCGGCCGCACCACACTGGGACGTAACAACCGGATATTCCAGTTCGCCTCGATCGGCGAGGAACCGCAGGACAAGAAATATGCAGGAGAAGACACCGAACTGATCATTGGCGATGACAACACCATTCGGGAGTTGTGCACCTTCAGCCGCGGCACCATCCAGGGTGGTGGCAAGACCATCATTGGCAATAACAACTGGATAATGGCCTGTGTGCATATCGCCCACGACTGCGTGCTCGGCGATAACATCATCATGGCCAATAACGCATCGCTGGCCGGGCACGTCAAGGTGGGTGACTACGCCATCCTGTCCGGCTACTCGCTGATCCACCAGTTCTGCCAGGTGGGGGAGCACAGTTTTACCTCGTTCGCCAGCCATGTGAATCAGAGCATCCCGCCGTACGTGACGGTTTCGGGCGAAAAAGCCAAGGTGAAAGGCGTGAATACCGAGGGCCTGAAACGGCGAGGGTACAGCCCCGAGCAGATTCAGCAGGTGCGGCGCGCCTACAAAGTGCTTTATCGCTCCGGTTTGCCACTGGAAGAAGCGACCCGTGAACTGACTGCCATGGCGGAAAAAGCCAGCGAAATCCAGCCTTTCGTGGAGTTTCTCAACACCACGGAAAAAAGCCTGATTCGCTGAAGCCGTGCTGCGGCTTCCGTCACCCCGATCATGAATTCACCGCCCACTGTGGTGCTGGTGGCCGGCGAAGCGTCCGGAGACCAGCTCGGTGCGGCATTGATACGGCAATTACGCCAGCGCAAACCGGAACTGCGGTTCGCCGGCATCGGTGGTGCCGCCATGCGCGATGCCGGTATGGAAACCTGGTGGGATTGCGAGGAACTGGCCGTATTTGGCCTGTTTGAAGTGGTGGCGCATTTTCCCCGCTTGCTGAAAATCCGCCGCGCGCTGCAGCGTCGCATCACCCAGCTGGCTCCACGGGCATTTATCGGTATCGATGCGCCGGATTTCAACCTGGGCCTGGAAATCAAGCTGCGTCAGTCAGGCATTCCTACCGTGCATTATGTCAGCCCGACCGTTTGGGCATGGCGGCCAGGCCGGGTAAAGAAAATTGCCCGCGCCTGCGACCTGGTGCTGTGCCTGTTCCCGTTTGAACCGGATTTCTACCGTGAACACGGTGTGGAGGCCTGTTACGTGGGTCACCCGATGGCCGACCAGATACCCATGCACAGCGACGGCAACGCAGCGCGGGCAGCCCTGGGCCTGGCCGCAGACCGGCCGGTGATTGCGCTGCTGCCGGGCAGCCGGGTGGGTGAAGTCAGCCGGCTGGCCGCCCCGATGCTGGATGCGGTCAGGCGTTTGCAGGTAATTTTTCCGCAGGCGCAGTTTGTCACAGCATTGGCCGGGCCGCGGGTGCGCGAGGTGTTCGAAACGGCGCTGAAGGAACTGCCTGCGAACACCGTCCTTGCGGTGGACGGCCAGGCCCGCCGCGTGATGGCCGCCGCCGATGTCGTGCTGTGCGCCTCGGGTACCGCCACCCTGGAAACCCTGCTGATCAACCGTCCCATGGTAACCGCCTACCGGCTGGCGCCTTCCACCTACCGGCTGGCCAAGCACCTGAAACTGATCAGGATGCAGCACTTTTCCCTGCCCAATATCCTGGCCTCCCGGACCCTGGTGCCGGAACTGATCCAGGATGAGGCCAATGGCCAGCGCTTGGCAGAGGAGACAGCAAAATGGCTGCAAGACGAAGCTGCCCGAAAACAGCTGACGGTGGAATTTGAGCGCCTGCATAAGCAGTTGCAGTGCCATGCCAGCGATCGGGCAGCACAGGCGGTTGCAGCCTTGCTGGAGCGGTCCGCGTGAGTTTCAGGCTGGCGGCCGGCGTGGATGAAGCCGGCAGAGGGCCGCTGGCCGGACCGGTGCTGGTCGCAGCAGTCATTCTGGATGCACGCAACATTCCGGCCGGGCTGGATGACTCCAAGCGCTTGAGCGCGGCAGCGCGTGAAGCGCTGTACCCGCAGATATGCCGGGCGGCCCGTGCCTGGGCGGTGGTGGAGGTTTCGGTGGAGGAAATCGACCGGTGTAACATCCTGCAAGCCACATTGCTGGGAATGCGGCAGGCGGTTGAGCAGCTTGACCCTGTTCCGGCTGTGGCCCTGGTGGATGGTAACCAGGCACCTGCCCTGGCCTGCGAAGTACAGACACTGGTTAAGGGTGATCAACTGGAGCCAGCCATTTCGGCGGCATCCATACTGGCCAAGGTGAGCCGCGACCGGCTGATGCTGCGCATGCATCAACGCTATCCGGGTTACGGTTTCGACCGGCACAAGGGCTACCCCACGCGTTTTCACCTGCAAGCGCTGGAACAGCTCGGTCCCTGCCCCATTCACCGGCGTTCTTTCGCACCGGTGCGACGTTTACTGGCCATACACGAACACAAGGAACGGGAAATTCAGAGCGTTTGAAAGCCCTTCATTGGCTGCATTTCAGCGGCATGTTCCTCGACCTGCTCAACCCGCGCCAGTGGCGGTCCGCGGTGCAACCAGGCCGCCAGTTCCGTCAACGCGCTGTCTGAACCCATGGCCAGCACTTCCACGCTGCCATCAGGCAGGTTTTTGGCATGGCCAACCAGCCCCAGCCGAACGGCCTGCTGACGGGTGGATTCACGGAACCAGACACCCTGAACCTTACCGCGTATTCTGAAACTGCGGCCATGCGACACGGACGTAGCCCCACCGGTTTCCGGCTGACCGGGCTGGCTGACCTGGTTGCCGGTGGTGTCGCCGCTCATTTGCCCGGCACCTGCCCGTTTGCAGCCGGATAACTGTCGATAAATTCTTCAATTGATTCGCGGGTTACCGGGCCGACAAAGGTCTTGACGGAAAAGCCGTTGGCGTCGAGCAGAATGGTGGTCGGCAAGGCGCGCGGCGCACCGAAAGGTTCCGGCGGATCATACACATCGACACGCAATATCGGGTAACTTGGGTTGAACTCCTGCAAAAACTCCTCGAACACGCTGTCGTCGGTATCTTCAAAAGCCAGCCCAAGCACGGTGACATCGTCCCGCTGCGTGTGCATGGCAGACAGCTCCGGGATTTCTTTCCTGCACGGCGCACACCAGGTGGCCCAGTAATTGACCACCACCCAATGCCCCCGGTAATCCGACAAGGCCACCTCGCCTCCGCCCAGCCTGGGCAGTGCAAAGTCCACCGGTTCAGCGCCGGCCAGCGCGGGGGAAACCGGCACCGCCAGCATCAGCAGCAGCGCCAGCCATAAACCACGAGTGTGCATCATTCCTTGCTTTCTCCTTCGTTGATCTTGCCATACATAGGACGCAGCGGACGCTCAAGTTCTTTCGTCCCGCGGTGGTAAATTTCAGTCAATGCAGTGGCGAACTCAGAATCCCAGGGCGACTCCACCGGCAATTCCTCGCTGGGCACCGGCAGGTGATACTGGCCACTGCGATACAGGTCAGCAAAACTCAGTTCGTGTAAATCGCGTGCCAGACGCCATTCGCCTTCATCATCGCGCGCGACAATCCGGCTCGTTTCCAGATCATGCAGCAAGCCCTGCAGTTGCCGGTCACCCGCCTTGGGCTGCATGGCCAGCAGTTGGGTATCGGACAGTTTGCCGCCCTCGAGCTGGGCATGCCACAGGTGACCCACCACGCGGAACAGTAACTGGAAGTTACGACTCTCAGGCCACTCGCCACGCGCCCGCTCGGTGTCGTCATACGTGGTCAGTGAGGCCGCCAGCGAAGCACCCAGCAGCACCACCACCCACACCAGGTACAACCAGAACAGGAAAATGGGTATGGTCGCCAGCGCGCCATAGATTACCGCGTAATTGGCATTGCTGATGTAGGCCACGAAGCCCAGCTTGGCGAGCTCGTACAGCAGGGTGCTGAGCAAGGCACCCACCAGAGCATGGCGAAACATCACCGGCCGGTGCGGCACCAGGTAGAAAATCAGCGTAAACACCGTCCAGGACAGCAGCAGCGCGCCCAGGCGGTGCCAGACAGGCGCAAACTCATTCTGCTCCAGAATCGGGTTGATAAAACTTTGCGCACTGAGGGCGATGGCACTGCCTATCAGCAGCGGGCCCAGCGTCAGTACCGCCCAGTACATCACCACGCGGTTGGTCAGGGTGCGTGAACGGTCCACCCGCCAGATGCGGTTGAATGCCACCTCAATGCGGAACATCAACAGCAGGGCCGTGATAATCAGAAATACGGTACCCGGCAGGGTCAGGCTGCTGACGCTGGCCAGAAAGGTTTGCAAATAGTTTTCCAATTGCTCACTGGCGGATGGCATGAAATTACTGAAAATGAAGGACTTCAAATTTGCCGACCAGTCGGCGAACACCGGAAATGCCGCTACGATGCCGAAGATTACGGCCAGCAAGGGCACCATCGCCAGCAGGCTGGTATAACCCAGGGAAGCCGCCTCTTCGAAACAGCGGTCTTCGCGAAAATGCTGCCACACATGCCGGGCGAGGCATTTCAGGCGCAGCAACTGGGCCTGCATCTCGGCATTGAGAACAATGGACTTGCGCATTTCGGTTTACCCGCCCCCTGGCAGTCAATAGAATTGGTTTTGGCAAGCTCTGATAATTCTGTTCATAATCACAATGTTCACCTGAGGATGCAAATGACCGTCAGAATTCTACACAATCCACGCTGTTCAAAATCGAGAGCCACGCTGGAATTACTGCAGCAAAAGGATATTGACCCCGAAGTGGTGCTGTACCTGGAAACGCCCCCATCAGCGGCCGAATTGCGTGCCATAGTAAAAAAGCTGGGTATCCCGGCTCGCCAGTTACTGCGCAGTGGTGAAGCAGAGTACCGTGAACTGGGCCTGGCCGATCCCAGCCTTGGCGAGGAAGCACTGATCCAGGCCATGGTGCGACATCCGAAGCTGATAGAACGCCCCATTGTCATTACCGGTGACAAAGCCGCCATTGGCCGCCCTCCGGAATCGGTACTCGACATCCTGTGAACAACTTCGCTGCCAGCAGGCCGTGCAGGACATTGCCCGCCTGATGGACATACTCGTGTTGTATTACAGCCTGCATGGGCATACCGCCACGATGGCCCGCCACATTGCCAGAGGCGTTGAGGAAGTGGATGGTGCGGCGGCGCGCGTGCGCACCGTGGCACCGGTCAGCGACGGCGTGGAGCATCGCAATCCGGCCGTACCCGATGACGGTCCACCCTACGCCCGCAAAGCCGACCTGGCTGAATGCGCCGGGCTGATACTGGGCAGCCCGACACGCTTTGGCAATATGGCTGCCGCGCTGAAGTATTTTCTCGATGGCAGCAGCGCGGAGTGGTTTTCCGGCACGCTGGCAGGCAAGCCGGCCGGCGTGTTCACCTCAACGGCCAGCCTGCACGGCGGACAGGAGACCACCTTGCTCAGCATGATGCTGCCCCTGATGCATCACGGCATGATACTGGCCGGACTGCCCTATACCGAACCCGCCCTGATCAATACCCGTGGCGGCGGCACACCCTATGGCGCCAGCCATTACAGCGGCTGGCAGGGCGAGCGGGAACTGGATAAGGACGAACAGGAACTGTGCCGGGTACTGGGCCGGCGCGTGGCCGGCCTGGCCGTGCAGCTGGCCAGATGAATCCCGGCCTGGCGGTCAAGCTGAGCTACCTCAGCCTGCTGGCACTGCAAGTGGTCTGGCATGCCCTGCTGCCCCCACCCGGCGGTTCAGCCAACTGGCTGCTGGCCCTGATCGCCTGCCTGCCGCTGCTGTTGCCCTTGCCCGGCATCCTGCGCGGCCAGGTACGCAGCATGACCTGGGGTGGTTACCTGCTGGTGCTGTATTTCGTGATTGGCATTATGGAGGCCTGGAGCAATCCGCAGCAGCGTCTGCCGGCCATGGCCCAGATAGTCCTGGCGCTGGCCTACTTCACCAGCCTGGTGTGGCTGACCCGCCGGTTGCGTCCTCCGCGGCACTAGCCCCGACGGGGGCAACAGGTGCCGGAAGGTCCAGAATGGTGGGTGCAGCGAAAAACTCCCGCTCCAGCGACCTGAGCCGGGCCATGGCATGGGCCAGGCTGGTGGCAACCGAGCCGGTGCGCAGCACGGCTTCAGGTTGTGATTTCCAGGTCGACAGAAACTGCTGCCAGCGTGCCAGCCCGCTGTCGTGGATGCGGCTTATGGCCACGTTGTTATCGCGGAACCGGCGCAACATCGTCTCATCCAGCAAACCCTGCTGCCCTTCCAGCCCAGCGCGTATGGCTTCCGAGTCCAGCATGAACTCCGGATAAAACAGCAGCAACTGACTACGCACCATTGCTTTGTACATCGTGACGTCGTTCATCAGGTCATTCAGCGGAACGCCCACGCTGCCCGGGCGACTGGCCGGCCGCAACATGCGGCTGTACACGGCCTGCCTTTCCGCCTGGTACAGCAAACGCAGATGCTGTGCCAGGCGGTCGCGAATGCCAGCCTGCGGACTGGTTTCAATCTCGGTAACACCCAGGCCGGTAACAAACCAGTCACGCCACTCGGCACCACGGCTCCAGTTGGCGGAGATCACTTCCGATGGACGGCTGCGGGCCGCGGCCAGGTAGGTGAGGCGGTCTGGTACTACCTTGAAGCCTGCGCCGCCGCCGCGCGAGGTTACGATCTGCTTGCCGACCCACTCCGTGGGACAACCGTCTTCCAGCACTTCGTCAGTGGCCGCGGCAATCAGGTAGTGATACTCATCCGGACTGATGATCCTGGATGCAAAAATCGTTTCCGCCGTGGTGCCCTCGCGATATCTTCCCACCAGTTCGAAGCTGAGACGTCCGTGGTAGTTGGCAACGTTCGGATCCTCCGGGCGCACCGGTTCAGCACGGCGGTCAATCCATTGCATATTGTCGTAACAAATCTCTATGCGGCCCAGGCCGGTCTGATCGGCCAACAGGTATTCGTCCGGGAACAAGCCAATCAATGCACGGGTGGCTTCCAGTTCGGTGGTCATTTCACACACCCGCTCACTGCTGCACGGGGCAATCATCAGGCCCGGCGTGCGGTAGGAGGTCTCCTGTGAAATACCGCCTGACAGAACCACGTCGGCACCGGGACGCAAGCGCGACTGGCGGAAGGCCAGTTCAGCTTCCCGGATTCCGGCAATCAGTTTGTCCAACGCGGACCGGTAACGCATCAGTTCAGCGCTGATCAGGTCATTGACTCCGGAACCCGAACTGTTGATGCAGTCCAGCTGTTGCGACATGGAGCGCAGCAGCTCTCGCCCCTGCCGTAACAGGTCGTTCACGCGCTTTTCGTTATCCGGTGTTTTGAAATACACCGGTGACTGATGCGCGAACCAGACGGTCAGGGTAGCCAGGGCCGACCATTCAAGTGGATTTGGCAATGGCCGCGCCGGCATCGGGCAGTTGCTGCTTGACTGTTCATGCAGGTAGCCCAGCGTGTAGTTGATGCGCTGCCAGGGGGTGAGTTCAAGCTCACGCCGCACCTGGTCAGCGCCGAACGGGCCGTTCGGATCGCCGGACAATTCGGCGCCACGCACGGTATTGTCCGCCAGCTCGACCAGGCTTCTGATACACCGGTCAAACTGTACCCGGCTCATCTGCGCATTACCGGATTCATCGCGATCAGCCGCCAGGCTGATGCAGACATCGATCTCTTCCGAAATCCTGCGGCGTACCGGCTGGTCGAAATAGAACGCCATATCAGGCACCAGCAATACCAGCTGGCTGACACTGTCTGCCAGCTCCAGCTGCAAGCCTGCCAGGCGCTGTTGTGACAGTTCGCCACTGTGCAAATCCTGCACCACGTCAAATGCAGCGGCCAATTGCGCGTTGAACCGGGAATCCACTTCGGCAAACTGGCGTGACATGGCCGAAGACAAGCGTGGCAGGAATTCAGCCAGCACACTGGGTAAAGGTGAATAGGCGTTGGTGTCCCCGCGATACATTTCCAGCAGGTCGGTCACCACCCACAGCAGTGACTGGATGAATTCCAGGTAGCGGTAATCATTCAGGCCATCAACTGCCGCCGTCAGCCGCAGCAGGTGGGTGGCGTTGCGAGCCTGGGCGGCGTCCATTTCCGGCAATGCGGTTAACAGGCTGAATTTCAGGCGCCTTACCCGCAGCTCATCCGGCGGCTCGGGCAGCATGGCCGACTCCATCAGCACCTGCAAACTTTGCATTGAACGTTCCAGCACATCCTTGCGCTCGGTTGAGCTTGCCGGCGCGGGTGGCTCGGCGGCCATCCACGGCTCAAACCAATCTTCGTTCAGGGCCGTCAGCAGTTGCAGCAGCGCGGGGTCGCTGGCCGCCTGTTTTCGCACCTGTTGCCACAGGCGGGTCGACATGAATTCAACATGAAACAGGGCCTCAGGCAGAAAAGAGGCCGCCAGCCGCTCCTCTGAACGGTCGAATACCGCATTGCGCAAGTGCGCAAACTCCGGACCCAGCGGCGCAACCTGCAGATTGGGCACGATATCGTGCTGCCCCAGCTCCTGCTGAACAAACCAGGCTGCGGAATCCAGTATGCTGCTGCGGGTAGGCAGTCTGTCATAGCGCTGGGCCAGCCTGTCCAGCCAGGCGCGGTCATCACGGAAACCGGCCTCCAGCTCTTCCATTTGCCCGGAGTCGGGCGAGGCGGTCATCTGCGATATGCGCGCGGTGGCTAACAGGGTCAGCAACGCGTCATTGCGCGATGAGGGATCTGACAGCGCTGCGGCCAGTTGGCGCGTGCCAGGGATATCATCAAGCCCTGGCTGATCGCCACCGGTTTGCCCAAACGCCGTCAGCGCAAAGCACGGCAGCGCAACAACCGCCAGCCAACGGATTGTGCGCCGTGGTGAAATCAAAACCAGAGTCCTGTTTTCATGGGTTTCACGGGATTCCATTTCTGCCTGTTGTGGCCCGGTTGAGGTCAGACATACCGAGCACGTTATACTACGCGAACCTTGCGGGCTGGGAAAATGCATTCTTCGCGCTGCCACTTACGCCCGATGCCGCCACCCGTTCATTCTACGCAACAGAGCCAGTCAAAACATGATTTCAAAGCTGTTAATCATCACCACCGGTGGCACCATCGACAAAATCTATTTTGACGACAAAAGTGACTACCAGATCGGCGAGCCGCAAATCAGCCAGATTCTGCATGCCATGAATGTGGCGTTTGAATTTGAAGTGCTGGCGTTGATGCGTAAAGACAGCCTGCACCTGGAACACGACGACCGCATGTTGATACGGGATGCCATCCTGCGCAGCTCGATCAACCATGTGCTGATCACTCACGGCACCGATACCATGGTCGATACAGCCACTGTATTGAAGGATGTGCCCGACCGCACCATCGTGCTGACCGGCGCGTTGAACCCGGCGCGATTCCGCGATTCTGACGCGGTGTTCAATATTGGTTGCGCCGTCGGCGCGGTGCAAAGCCTGCCTGCCGGCGTTTATATCGCAATGAATGGCAAGGTATGGAACCCGGATGCCGTGCGTAAAAACCGCTCGGCTAACCGCTTCGAGGAGCTTTGAAGCGGGGCGGCACGTAGTTGAAACGCTCCATCTGCGGCCGGTGGCGCTCCACCAGGCGTGCGATCTGGTCATCGCTCAGTGCTTGCGCCCACTGATTCTTGGTACCTTTGCGGAAAAAGTGACGTGAATTGGGGCTGCGTTCCGCAAATCCTTCGGCCAGCTCCTGCTTGCGCAATTCCCTGAACGAAGCAAACTGAATGGCCTTACGCACGCGCTGCCTATCGCCGTCCATGCCCAAAAGTTTGGCCACGCTGCCAAAGGCTTTGGCTGGCTTGTCCTGCAGGTCTTCGTAACGTACCACCACGATGGCGGGGTGTGGCTGCGCCGTCCAGCTGGCCACATGGGTAGACCACGAACCCATGTAGCCGGCCACGTTTTCCTCATTGGTGGGAGTGCCGGTTTCTTCGTTACCCATGAAGTCGATGGCCTCATCCAGGCTCAGGCCAAAATGGTCTGCCACCGAAATCACCACATCGAGTGGATTGCGCACCACGTAAATGGCCCCGGCCATGACGTTGATGTTGTGCAGGGCCACACCATTGTGCTGGCCGAACATATTATGCGTTTTGGTAAATATGGTGCCGCGCAGGCGGCTGTCCGCAATGTCCTGATGTACCTGGGGACGCAATGCCATGGCCTCATCAAACGTCAGGTCCTGCAACGCCCTGCCCGCGGCATACGGTTCATACCAACGCGGCTTGGATTCCTCCTCGAACCAGCCCGGCAGAGCCGAGATTTTGCCGGGCCGGGCCGGGTTTTCCACCAGGTTGTAAATAAACGCCCTGAGCCAGGTATTACCGGACTTTGGATAGGACGCTAACCAGACGATATTTCCCATAAATGTTCCCGTAATTGCACCAACACTGACTGCCGCAGCAGCGGCCGAACACCTGTTGCCCGTGCAAGGGCTTAGCCGCCCGGACCCCAGATGTAGAACGCGTGTATGACCAGCCCCACCAGGCCGCCCACCAGCGTGCCGTTGATACGGATAAACTGCAAATCCTTGCCAATGGCGAGTTCCACCCGTTCGCTGGTATCACGCGCGTCCCAGCCGGCCACCGTGTCGCTGACCAGGCTGGCTATGGCGTGCCGGTTATCCCCCACCAGCACCACGGCGGAATTCACCAGCCAGCGGTTCACCACGGCCTGCATGTCCTCGTCCTGCGCCAGTTCACTGGCCAGGCCGTGCAGAAACTGCGCCAGTTCCTGCCGCACCATTGAATCCGGTCTGGCGATATCCTCTTCCAGGTTGGTGACCAGGTCGGACCAAAGCGCGTAAAGGTAATCATGCAAGGGCTTGTTGTCCAGCGCGGACTGGCGCAGCTGGTCGGCCGCGCGCTTCAGCTCCGGTGAATTCTGCAATTCACTGGCCCAGCGTTCAACCTGGCTGTTAAGTTCCAGCCGCACCGGGTGCTGCGGGTCCAGCGACATCTGCAACAACAGGTTTTCAACCCGTTCCAGCATTTGCTTGACGATGCGGTCATCAACAAAGCCGGGCATCCACCATGGGCTTTCCTGCTGCACGTTGCTGCGCAGGGTGTCGCCGTGTTCGCTCAGCAACACCACGCCATAGCGCAATACCTGGGTGAGCAACTGCTGATGACGGCCGTCATGCACCAGCCAGTCCAGTGTGCGCCCCAGCAGCGGCGAGAAATCAATGCGTTGTAACTGGTGGCGGGAGAACCGTTTGAGGAATTGCTTGAACCCGGCTTCTTTCCAGGCCTTGGTGGACCAGGTCAGGATGCCCAGAGCCGAATCCACCACGCGGGACTGGCCCAGTGGCGTTTGCACCCACAGCGCCGCCTGACAAGCCAGGTTAACCGACTCCAGCTTGGACCGGACGGCTTGCGGGTCGAGGAAGTGATCGGCGATAAACGTGGCCAGGTTCTGGCCAATCTCGTTTTTACGCCGCGGAATGATGGCGGTATGGGGTATCGGCAAACCCAGCGGGTGCCGGAATAAAGCCACCACCGCAAACCAGTCAGCCAGGGCCCCGACCATGGCGGCTTCGGCAAAGGCATGTATCCAGCCGGACCACGGCCCGGTCCGCCAGGCCGTGGCAAAAAACAGCGCAGCCATCAGCAACAACAGGAACAAAGGCAGCCGTTTCATGCGGCGCAAGGCCGCAGCGCGCTGGTGCGCCTCCTGATCAGCCGGCATCATGCTGTAGGGCCCGGGCACTGCTTGGCCGTATTCAAGAGCTCACAAGCGGATTTTACCCAGCAACATATCCTTCCACATCACCCAGTCACCCATCAGGCTGTACAGCGGATAGGTGAAGGTTGCCGGGCGGTTTTTCTCAAAGAAAAAATGCCCCGCCCAGGCGAATCCGTAACCGACCAGAGGCACCAGCACCAGCCAGCGGGCATCACGGCTCCACAGTGCCCAGATGAGCAAAAGCAGCACCAGATTGCTGCCCATAAAGTGCAGCCGTCGGCAAGCCCGGTTGGAATGCTCACCAAGGTAAAACGGATAAAATTCGCGAAACGACTGAAAGGTCTGGCTCATCATGCCACTCCCTGTGGTTCAGCCTTTATCATAGCCAAAGGCAGGCAGCGGATCGAATTCCGCTGCAAGCCAGCCGTCAGTGCTTTTTCTTTTGCTCGCGCACCAGGCGCTGATCCTCGTCGTCCAGGTAGGACTGGGCCGCCGCCAGCAGTACATCCGGATGCAACCTGACCTTGTAATCCGGATTGGTGTACTGAAAGCGGATGACGCCGTCGCTGCCAATCAAAAACGTGGATGGCGCGGGCAATACGTGGTGGTTCTCACCCGATACGGCTTCCAGGTCTATATCCCACTCGCGGTAACGCTCCACCGTATCATCATCCACTTTAAACGCCAGGCCAAAGGCACGTGTCGCTTCCAGGCGGGCATCAGAGTAAACGGTATAGCCAATATCCGGGTCCTGCAGGCTGGCATACAGCACCTCTGGCCGGTCGATACTGATAAACCACAGCTCAAAACCCTGGGCTTTCAGTTCCTCCTCGGCATGGCGTAATTCGGCCAGGTGCAGGTTGCAGTACGGACACCAGCCACCGCGGAAAAAGGTCAGGATCACCGGCTTGTCCATGTTGTCGGGATTGAAGCTTACCGGGTTACGGGCGGCATCCAGCAGGCGGAAGGCCGGCGCCTTCATGCCGGGCAGCAAGGGCTGGACCTGGTCCGCGCTGGAGTGGATGCGGGTACGCTCGTCTGCGGCCTGAGCCAGCGGCGTGAATACGGTTAAAAGCAGCAAAGTAGCCAGGATCCAGTTCAATTTCCGATTCATTTTCGTTTCCATAGTCAGGTGATGTGTATTCCGTTATTCCCCGGAGTATGCCTGATACGACCGTGTTAATCGGCCTTTTCATTCAGACCATAAAAAAACCCCGTGGCGCAAGGCCACGGGGTCTGGTTTAACGCAATGAATGCGTCAGATCAGCCGGCGTTCAGACGAACCGGCGGAATCCGACGGCACCGACACCCAGTGTCAGCAGGGCCAGCAACAACAGGCCGTACTGGTTGAGGGTCGGAATACCTTCGTAGAACAGCACGTTGTAGATGGTGCAGCTACTGCCCACTCCCGGTGTAACCACCAGGTTTTGGCAATCGCTGTCATCCGGTTCAACCGCACTGTCGACGTTGACTTCGTTAACGGAGCAGTAGGAGCTGCCATCAAAGTCAGGGTAGATTCCGTCAATGGTATCGGAGCTGTTGCCGTAGAAGCTCAGGCTGCCGCCATCGGAGGTGGTGGAACCGGTGGGGCTGGTGCGCACGTTGTAGCAGGTGTAGTACGCCTCGGCCTCCTGGCTGATGGCATTGCCTTCAAACTCGCCGATCCACTCCTTGTTGACGATGATATCGACGCCATCCAGTTCATTGTAGATCTCGCAGGTAAACTGCCCGCCTTCCACATCCAGGAAGTGACAGCCTTCGGCGTCATTTTCAATGGCTCCGGCCACAGCATCGTCCACCGCACCAGCGGTATAGGTCTCGGAATAGCCCGCGGGCACCGGCACTTCGGTGATGTGGCAGTCGAGTTCACCCCGGTCAAACGAGGTGACCACGAAATTCACATCGTCGCCTTCACTGATGACCTTGGACTGATCCAGCGGCAAGCCGGTATTACAGCTGATGAATACTTCAACCGTATCCGGATTGTCGTCGCTGAAGTCCTTGGTCACGCGGAACTTGGCGGTCTGGACGAACCGGATCGGAATGGAAAGCTCATCTGTGGCGTCTTCCGCCTCGTCCGACGTGGCGGTTACCTGGTTGTAGATCACGCCACTGCCAGGCGCCGGAGACCCATTGTCATTCAGTTCATCCGCCGTAACGATATGCGTGGCGCTACAAACCATGTCGGAATCCGGTGCCAAACTGGTTGACGGACAGGACATGTCGTCTTCGTCGTTGTCATCGCTGAGTGAAATATTATTCAGCGTGACATTGCCGGTATTGGTTACCAGGTAGTTGTAGGTGATGGTTTCTTCACCGGTCACCTCGTCCGTCGGAGACGATTTCTGCACCGTCATGGCCGGGTTCTGCTGAATCGGAATATCCAGGTCGTCCTGCTCAGAGCCATCGATTTCGTCGGCATCGGCGGTAACCACGTTGGACAACAGGCCTGAATCCGGCGTCGGTGAACCGTTGGCGTCAATTTCGCCCTGGGTGACCGTATGCGAAGCCGAGCAGGTCATCTGACCTTGCGGCGCCAGGGTGGTGGCCGGACAGCTCAAGTCGTCTTCATCGTTGTCATCTGTCAGCGAGATACCGTTCAGGGTGACGTTACCCGTATTGGTGACCAGGTAGCTGTACAACACCGTGCCCGGAGCCGTAATCACGGTTGTGGCTGATGATTTCACCACGGTCATGGTCGCACGCTGCGGCAACTGGGTGATTTCGTCATCCGGTTCCGGCGGGGTTTCATCAGGATCAGCGGTACCGGTGTTTTCCACCTGACCGGCATCAATATCAGCCTGCTGCACAGTGTAACTGCCGGTGCATTCCACGAAAGCACCCGGGGCAATACTCGGGATCGGGTTGCCGCCAGGGCAAGTAATGGTGGCCACTTTCGGGTCGGACACTGCCACGTTGGTGAGGGTAACAAAGCCATCATTATCCACCCGGAAGGTGTAGCTGATGGTTTCACCGGGTTGTGCCAGGCCGTCCGCATCAACATCATCTTCGAATGTACCGATTTTCAGAATCACAACAGATGGGTTCTGTACCAGAGGTACGGTCTCATCATCTGTAGTTGGCTCGGTTTCATCGCTGTCGGCGGTAGCGGTGTTATCCACCTGGCCAGCGTCCACGTCGGCCTGGGTCAGCGTGTAGCTGGCAGTACAGTCGACGAAAGCGCCGCCCGCAATGCTCGAAATCGGATTGCCACCCGGGCAGTTGATGCTGCCACTGTTCGGCGCCTCGGTGATCAGTGGATCCGTCACCGCCACGTTGTTCAGGGTGACGTTACCGTCGTTGCTTACCCTAAACGTGTAGTTGATGGTTTCACCGGCTTCGGCGAACCCGTCCGCAGTGCCGTCATCCTGGAAAACACCGGTTTTCAGAATGGACAGGCTGGCGGTACCCGGCAGGGTAACCGTCTCATCATCCGACTGCTGTGAATCATCGCTGGTGGCGGTAGCCGTATTGGCCCGTGAACCGTTGTCCACGTCACCCTGCGTGACCGAATAGGTCGCCGTGCAGTCCACGAATGCAGCCGGCGCCAGAGTGGCGATCGGATTACCGCCGGGGCAGACAATGCTGCCATTGTTTGGCGGATCGGTAATCAATGGATCGGTCACAGTGATGTTGTTTTGGGTGGTATTGCCATCATTGGTCACACGAATCGTGTAGCTGATGGTCTCACCAGCTTCCGCCAGACCGCCGGTTGAGCCGTCATCATTCCACACACCGGTTTTCAGCACCGCCAATGACGTGTTCTGCACGATGGGAATGCTCAGATCATCTTCGGCCAATTGCGCCTCGTTGGAGGTCGCATCCACGTTGTTCACCAGGAAACCGCTGTCGGCAACCGGCGAGCCGCCGTCATTGATTTCACCCTGGGTGACCGTATGGGTGGCGGTACAGGTCATGAAACCGTCAGGCTCCAGTGAGGTGCCGGGGCAGCTTACCGTGCCGTCAATATTGTCATCCACCAGGCTGATGCCGGTCAGACTGATATTGCCTGCATTGGTCACCAGGTAACTGTAGGACACGGCCCCGGTTGTGCTGATGGAGGTGGTGGGCGAAGATTTGACCACCGTCAGCAGGGGACTCTGCACCGCGTTAACCGTCACCGTATCCTGGTTGGATTGCGTGCCGTCAGCCGACGCGGTGGCGATATTTGTCACCGAGCCGGCATTGATATCTGACTGGCTAACATTATAAGTAGCGGAGCAATCGATGCTCTCACCCGGATCCAGTACCGCATCGCCATTGTTGGGCGCGCCGCCGTCGTTTGCCGGGCAAGTTACCGTTACCTTGTTGTCAGAAACCGTGACCGGGAAGGCCAGGCCAACGTTGCCGGAGTTCAGCACGTTGTAGCTGTAGCTGATGGTGTCGCTGGTGTCGTCGTAGTTGGCGGTAGAGGTTGTTTTGTCCAGCGTCAGTTCCGGCTGGGCCAGAACGTTGGTGTAGGTGCAGGTGATGTCGGACTGGCTGGCAGCAGGGTCATTCGCGTTATACGACAAGGTGACCGTTATCTGCGTGTCGCTTACGACTACCGGTGTGGTGTCGTCACCTTCACATGAAATATTGGCCAGTGACCAGCCGTTGGGCAAATTGGACTCTGACAACACGATGGTAGCTGGCCCGGTGCCGATCTCGGCGTATATTTCGTCTGAATCGCCGTCCTGCAGTACAAACGGGCTGGGCGGGTTGGTTACGTTTGCGTTGGGGGGAACACTGTCATTGGTGTAACTGAAGCTGAAGTTGTTCAGCCCGCCGTTCTCAGCGACTTTCTCAATGGTCAGCCGGCCGACGATATCAACATTGATTTCCGTGGTATTGGCTGAACATTTTGATGTTTGGGTCAGATCATACGAGGCGGAGTTGGTGGGGTCACAGGCACCCGGGTCGGTTTGGTTCCAGGACACCAGGGATTGCAGCCTCAATTTGCCGTTGGGGCCGGCCACGCACGACAGTGTGACCGGGCCGTTGAACGTTCCACCGTCAACCGTAAGGGGAATATTGGAAACTGTGTCACCATTGGCCAGACCTTCCACGTCGCCGCACTGATCAGCGCCACCTGCTGTGTCAAATGCACCAATCACGGGCGCCTCGCCGATGGCCGCGCCATCACGCTGCCTGGACGTTGTGGGTAATGGCACCACCTCGCACACCTGGGCGCCGCCGTTGGCCGCCAGGGTTTTTATGTCCTTGCCATCGCTGGCCACAAAAATACCCACATCCCAACGGCTGTTCTTGCGCATGGTAATGCTGCCATTGATATTGACATCAATGGTATCGCCCGGCATGCAGTATTCACCGACGCTGTCCGGCCCGACAATGGCCGTGGCAATGCTGATATCAGAAGCGTTGCAGATATTGCCACCTGCTCCCAACAGAGCGGTTGGGCAGGCCGTGGACTGACCTGCCATGGCAATCGGGGCCGCGCTGAGCAGGCCCAGAGTAGTGATGATACTGAATAAAAAGCTGAGACCTTTCGGAACCACTAAGGCCCGTACGGGTACGGTCTGGCCGCGGATATACATTTGCAACTCCCCCAAATTCGATTAGATCGAATTTTTATACTAAGACACCAAAGACCGGGACACCCCAGATCCATTGGACACATTCACTCGTATTTGCTTATAAATCAGGCCCTTCCATGGCCTTGAATAGCTACAAGCTCCTTCTCATACCGGTTCTTCCCCTTCCCTGGCACGGTTTGATCCATAAAGTCTGCTCGCTGATGGCCTTATTGTCAATTAATGTAAGCACAGCAGATAGTCCGAAAAACTTACTGATATGTAACAAATTGTTGGCGGCGTCATCCCGGTCAAACCCTTGGCCATGCAGGCTTTTGTACTGGAAATTACTGAAAAACTTCGGCTTCTGCCTCGGTATTCGCCCTTTTGTTCCTCACTCAATCGACCGCCAGATAAATTGGCCGCGCATGGGTCACTTAGCTGCCGCAACTTAACTGTCAATACGTACCTGACGGGCGGCCAGCTCTTGCGAACGCGCCTGACCCGAGTGTATCAGGACTGCACCTCAGAATTCCCACAGCACCCCGATGGCCGGGACCAGCGGCAGCCAATGGTCTACTGAACGGTCGAGAAATACGTTTCCGGCCTCGTCTTCCTCCGTGTCGTAATCCACGCAACAGTCATTTTTGCGATTACTGGCATTGGTCACTTCAAAAAAAGCCGACACCTCTCCATTGCGGGTGGTAAATCGCCGGCTGACACGGAAATCCAGCGTGGCGAAGGTGCCCAGGCGATTCGCGTTGCGCACACCGGGCAACGGAAAATACTCGTCCTCTTCTACGTCATAACCCAGTTGCATACCGGTCGTTGGCCAGCCGCTGTGAACACTCAGGGCCAGCCCGGTTTCCCACGGCCCGTGTTGCCAGGCCATACCCCCCTGGAATGCGTGGCGCTGATCCCAGCTGCGCCATTGCTTGCGGCCGTTGATGGTGTCACTTACCTGCGCCCATGACCAGGTCATCCACCAGTTGATGGCGCGCTCGCCGCGGTATTCAACGGTCAGTTCCAGGCCTTTGGCCAGCGCCGATTCCGGATCAAGCCGCACCCGGTCAGGCTCCAGCTCCGGGATCAATGCCAGGGCATCAAACAGATTTTCGAAGCGCGGTTTGAGCCGGCTGTAATCCTTGACGAAGGCCTCCGCACGGAAACGGTAATCCGCCTCGGAGCGGTACTGAACGCCGGCAATCCAGTGAACTGCCCGTTGCGCCGGGAAGAATTCGGTCAGCCCGTCTTCTACCTGCAGCTGCTGAATAGGTTGCGATTGATGGTAGCGGCCCCAGGTCAGCCGCAGATCCAGACCCATGCCAAGTTCTTTCAACAGGCTGAGCCTGGGGCTGAGTTGCCCTTTAAAGCGGGTTTGAGTGTAGGTTTGCTTGTCCCAGCGCAGGCCCCACTGCAGGGCTGCCGTGGGTGAAAAATGCCAGCGATCCGACAGGAATAGCGAGTAACTGTTGCCGTCCGGACGGGC
>JBFIHZ010000037.1:0-19755 GCA_041601535.1 Lysobacterales bacterium
AAAGCGCGTATTGCTCAGCTAGTCTCCAAGGCCATCGAACCGGCCGTCCACGGTAACAGCACGCACTTGATGCGGCTGGGGTAACGGCGCACACCCAGCAGGGGGGTCAGTTCTCCCAGCTCAGCTGACTGCACGGTGTTACCGCCGTGGCCGGTTTTATCCGTTGAATTCAACGACAGTTCCAGTTGTTGGTGTAACTCCTTGAAGCTTTTGATGCTGTGGCCGGCGGCCTGCTGGCACAACAACGAAGCTGAGGCCATGCAAATGGCGCAGGCTTCGCCGTCAAAGGCTGCTGCAGCAATATCCCCGCCGTCCACCCGGAACTGCACGGTGACCCGGTCGCCGCACAGCGGGTTGTACTGCTCATTGCTGTGGGTGGCGTTGATGTCCTGCTGAAAGCCGACCGGTTCCAGCGAGTGCCGCAAAACGGTTTCGCGGTAGAAGCCGGCGAGGTCCTGGGTGGTATCGGCCGGGTTGTTTGCCTCAGCGTTGGCTTCGTTGCCAGCCTGGGTGTCCGCTGATGTATCCGGCGGGCTGCCGGGCGAATTATTGCGCGGCTTCATCGTGAGCGCCTCACAGGGTGATATCCAGCCACACCAGGCGGTGATCCGACAGATCGATCAGCTCATGACCGGGCTGATCCGCCGCAGGCCAGAACACGCCGCAGCCGGCAATGCTCAGGGTCACCGACGGCAGCAGGTAATCCAGCCGCAGGTTGCCGCTGCGCTGATCGTTGAAGTCAGAGGTATCCAGCGCCGGGTCGCCGCGGTGTTGCGCGTTCACCCCACCCTGGATTGCGGCCGCCTGGCGCGCGCCTGCGCTGCCCGGCTGGCAGGCCGCGTTGATGCGCGGGTGCTGCAGCAACTGTGCCGCCGCGCCCGGCAGAGAATCGCCGTCCAGCGGATCAGCATTGAAGTCACCGGCCACGACGAAGTGCGCGGCAGGGTCCAGCCGGCCGGAGCGGCTCTGGTCGTCAGGCGGAAACGGCGGGGCTTCGGCCGCAACTGCCGGCACCTCCAGGTACTGCGCCCACAAGCGGATTTCATCGAAATTGCGCAGGCCATTACGGTCTTCCGGGCCATCGAATACCGGCGGGGTGGGGTGGAAGGCCAGCAGGTGCAGGGTCTTGCCATGCACTTGCAGCGGAACATCCCAGTGGCTTTTCGATGACAGCCGCAGTTTCTGCCAGATTTCATCGGGATAGTAAGGTTGTGCCGCGGCCGGGCGCCTGTCAACCGTGGTTTGAACGGCGCTGCTGGCGGTGCGGTTCAGCGCGGTAGTCGCGGGATCATCCGGCATCTGCGGTGCGCGGGCGCCGTGGAGGCTGGCCCAGCGGGTCAGCTGCCAGCTGCGCACCGCTGCGGTATCGATGGGGTAGCGCGACAGCAACAACATGCCGTACTGACCGGGAAAGCTGCCATAACCCCAGGCGTCAGCCGGCTCGCCGGTTTTGCCGTTACCGTCCAGGTCCAGGCCGCTGTCCAGCCCGGTATTGACTGCAGCGCGGTAATGATACGGATAGTTGACGGGTGGATGTTCCTGCTGCGCGATGGCCAGGTAATTCTGGTTCAGCAACTGCGCCGCGTCCACCTGCGGGTCATAATCGAATTCGTTGAGCAACACCACGTCCGGCCGAACGATCTGCAGGATGCTGGCCAGCTGTCGCAACCGCAGGTCCCCGGCATGCTGCAGCGCCGCGCTCAGTTCGCCTGCGTTCAGTCCCATGGCTATATTGAAGGTGGCCAGACGCAGAGGGGTGCCAGCAGATGTGCCGTCAGGAGCCGGGTGAGTGGACGGGGGTTGTTCGTCAGACTCCCGCTGGCAGGCGCTCAGTGTCGCCAGCAGCCATGCCAATAACACTGCCAGCGCCCCAAGCTGCTTGCGTGCCTGCTTGCGGGTCCGCTGCCGCATCGGCACCGACATCACAGCAGATTTGCATGCCGGCCTGCAACCGTGTTCCGCAGTTCCAGTCCGGAGGCCGCAACCGGCCCGGTGCTGTCGAAAAAACCTGATTTTCATCGGCCTATGATAACGGCATAGCCTGCCTGAAAGTCACCTTGCCATCGGGCTTCACACCCGGTTGGCCGCATCATGCCGGCAGCCTGCGTTCCAGTGCCGGGTACCAGATGGCCTGGGCCAGGCCACGGGTGCCCATAAAAACCAGTACCGCGGCCCAGATGCCGTTCAGGCCCCAGGCCTGGGACAGCGGACCCAGAACCAGCAGATACACGGCAAAGGCCACACTCATGGTGACCATCATGCCCGCTGCCGCAGTGGCGCCGATAAACACGCCATCAAACTGGAAACACCACACTGAGACGACCGGCAGGGCGATGATCAGCGGCATCAGGTTGGCCACCAGTGCCCGCACCTCGACCAGGTCGGTGAGCAGGTTGGTGATGGTGTTGCCGGCCAGCCAGAAGAACAGCGCATAGCCCAGGCTGGCGGCCAGTGCCCACAAGGTGGTCAGCGCCACCCAGCGGCGGAAGATATGCCGGCGGCCGTGGCCCCAGGCTGCACCGGCCAGGGCCTCGGCGGCGTGGGCAAATCCGTCCAGCCCCAGCGCCATCAGCAGCATGAACTGGGTGGCCACGTGGCTGGCCGCCATGGCGGTATCACCCAGGCCGCTGGCCATGCGCATGATCAGCGCCAGGGCAGTCATCAACAGGATGGTGCGCAGAAATATAAAGCCGTTGACGAAGACCAGTTCACCGAACCGGCGCAGACGCCAGGTGAGCCGGTCGCGGGCCTGGCGCAGCAGGGTCGGGCCATCCAGTACGCGCAACAGCACCCAGGCGGCTACGCCGGCGGTCAGGTACTGGGCGATCAGCGTGCCCCAGGCCACACCCGCCACACCCATGTCCAGGCCGATCACGAAGGTGACATTGAGCACACCATTGCTGACATTGAGCAGCAACTGCAGGTAAAGGATGCTTTTCACCCGTGCCATACCGAACAGCACGCCGGTGATGGCATAACTCAGCAGCACCGCAGGCGCCGACCAGATGCGGATGCGGAAATACTGCGCTGTGATTTCCGCCACCTCGCCCGGCGGCGTCATGGCCTGGAATGCCGCCCACAGCAAGAACTCCTGGCTGATCAGCAAACCCAGCGCAAACAGCATGGCGAGGCCAGCCGACCGGATCACCGTGGCGCGCAGCGCGTCCATATTGTTGCGGCCTCGCGCCTGCGCCACCATGCCGGTGGTGCCCATGCGCAAAAATCCAAATGCCCACAACATGTAATTGAAGATGACGCTGCCCAGACCCACCGCCGCCAGGTGCACCGGGCTGGGCAGATGGCCAATGGCCCAGGTGTCCACCAGCCCGACCAAGGGTTCGGCCGAGTTGGCCAGTATGGCCGGGCCGGCAATCGTCCAGATCTGGTGATGCGGCCGTGACAGGTCGTCAGGCGTTGCGGTGCCGGCAGTCATGACATGTAGCCTTCAACAGCAGCAAAACTCACGGCTGAGCGGGCGGGCAGCCCTCGGGCCGGACGGGTGCGGGCAAATCAAAGTTATCTGCGCCAAATTGATTCTGCACTGACTGCAAAGCCGGATAGACGCTGCGCCACTGCTGGTCAGCCGCCGTGCCGTCAAATGCCTGCACCAGCGGATCTTCGCGGTTGTAACGAAAGGCCTGCACCGAGGTATTGCTGCCGGCGAACGCTTCCATCACGGCCTGCAGGTTTTTCGCCTTGTCATCGGCCATCACTACCACGGCAGGTGCCGGGGTGCCGGTTTTAGCCAGCAAGTCGACCAGCATATCGCCCTTGTGCTGGCCGGCGGTCAGAAACACGCCGTCTTCATAGCGGACCGGGCGGCTGCCGCTGGGTGGAATGAAGTCATCGGCATAGCCTTGCGCCGGGCCAATCGCGCTGGCATAGAAACTGAACCCGCCTCGGCGCAGCTCACGAAACGTCGCCAGGCGGAAATCGCTGCCGCGCGAGGTCAGGATAATGACTTTGAAACCGTCGTTTTGCAGGCTCTGCACCAGTGCCGGTCCATCCGGCTGCGTCAGGCGCATCGCGCTGGCATGATACAAGGCGCCCTGCACGGCCAAAAGGCCGGTGACCAGGCGCGCATCGCAGGGCTGTTCGGCCTGCAGTTCTTTCTGCCAGTCATACCACTGGTCCGAGCCCAGGTCCTGTTCCATCGCCAGCAGCGTGTTATCCAGGTCAAATACCACCAGGACGCGGTTGGTGCCGAACTGCTCTGCCCAATATCGTGCCGCCGTGGCCGTTTCGGCCAGATCGCTGCTTTCCATCATCTGGCTGGCGGGCAGGGCGGGGGGGGATTGAACCGGAGTTGTGGCCGGCCGGGGTGCGGCACAGGCGGTCAGCAGCGCGGTTGCCACAACCAGGAATAATCGGGTGTTGAGCCGGGAAAAGGTTCGCATTTCGTAATACCAGGTTACCAGCGGCCACTGTGCCAGCGAATTCAGCCTACCGCAACGGCCAGAGAACAGGGTTTGCCACCTGTACAGGTTTGCCGCCCGTCATTGCCAAAGCGGCCTCCATCCCCTAAAATTGCCGCCCTTCCGCTATTCGCCGCCGCCAGCCGCGTCGCGAGTACCGGAAACATCCCGGAGAGGTGCCAGAGTGGTCGAATGGGCTCGCCTGGAAAGCGAGTGTACGGTGTTGAACCGTACCGAGGGTTCGAATCCCTCCTTCTCCGCCAGATACGCAAAGCGCCCCCTTGTGGGGCGTTTTGCGTATCTGGGAGCAGGGCGTGGGTGAGAACCCCTGGCGCAGCCATAAAGGGTTCGACAAATTTGCCGGGAGCAAATTTGGTCGCACACGCAGTGTGCGCACGCAGTGCGAGGGCCAGGACGGCCCGAGACTATCCCTCCTTCTCCGCCAGATATGCAAAGCGCCCCCTCGTGGGGCGTTTTGCGTATCTGGGAGCAGGGTGTGGTTGAGAACCCCTGGCGTAGCCATAAAGGGTTCGACAAATTTGCCGGGGCCGCTCTCGCACATCCGTGTGCTTCGCGGCACCGGTGCGTCCTGCACAATGAGCCCATTTGGTCGCACACGCAGTGTGCGCACGCAGTGCGAGGGCCAGGAAGGCCCGAGACTATCCCTCCTTCTCCGCCAGTAATGTAAAGCGCCCTCTGGCAAAGCGCCCCCTGGCAAAGCGCCCCCTGGCAATGCGCCCCCTTGTGGGGCGTTTTGCGGGTATCCGTCCGTGCTTTTGCGTGTCTGCCGGATGAAACGTGGTCAATCGCTGGCCCCTGGTTCGACTGCTGCGATCCGATCAAAACAGTACGCAGTTCCGCGCATCCCTGCCTATGCAGTCTCCCTGCAGGCCTTGATTCACCGGAAACAGTATGGGATGCTTGAAACGCAGTTGAATTTAATTCAAAATGCCATCCGGTTCCTTGGTTGGTATCTGAAAATCAAAGCGGACGAGCGCTGCAACGATTATTCGACAAGGTTCTTTAGAGCGTAATGACTCTCGAGATGAGGCATTACGTCCTTTAACATGTGACGGGGTGATTTAATGAGTTCTCGCTATGAGAGGTTTCGTAATAACTATCGGCCAACGCTGGCAACTATTGCTGGCTTGGTTTTATTCACACCAGTATTCGCGCAGGATGAGGAAGCTGCTTCCGATAATTCAACTGCGAGCCAGGGTCTCGAAGAAGTTATCATTACTGCTCGTAAGCAGGTTGAATCGCTTCAGGATGTTCCCGTTTCAGCAGTTGTGCTGTCAGAGTCAGAAATTGATCGCCGCAACCTCACCTCGCTGGAGCGTATCGCGGGAAGCGCCCCGGAGTTGTTCGTCGCACGAAGTTCGAATGGCTCGGGCGCGGTCATCACGATGCGTGGCATCGGCTCCCAGTCGACATCCATAGGCATTGAACAGTCCACTGCAGTGGTTGTGGACGGTGTTTACTATGGATCCGGTTTTTTCCTCAACGAAGCCCTGTTCGATCTTAATACCATCGAGATTCTGAAAGGGCCTCAGGCGCTGTTCTTCGGAAAAAACGCGACCGCGGGTGTGATCTCGGTGACAACCAAGTCGCCAGGCGATGAATTTGAGCTGAGCACTCGTGTCGGCTATGAATTTACCGCTGAAGAGACATCTGCCGAAGCCATTATTTCGGGTCCGATCAGTGACACCCTGTCAGGGCGCCTGGCACTTCGGGCATCCAATATGGCGGACGGCTATCTGGATAACCGTGCGACTGCGACACCCATTACCACGTTTGATGTGGCCACGGGCGATTTGATTGAGCACGTACAGCAGCCAAACGGCGGTGGCATGCCCGGTACGTCCGAGCGGACCATGAGGGGCACGCTGGTATGGGAACCCACGGACCGCTTTGCGGCGAACATCAAGGGCACGTGGTCATCCAGAGAAGATGACTCGAATGCCTGGAACATGACGCCCGTCGCCTGCGCCAACGGTACGGGATTCACCCAGGTCAATCCTGAGGTGAGGTGTCAAAGAAAGTTCGACGTGTATGTGCCGAACGCGCCGGACGGTTTTGCCGGGGCATTACCCGGTATGAAAGCAGATGGATCGTCTTTCAATGACTACGAAGCGTGGTCGCTGACCGCTAACCTGGAGTACGCCCTGGAGTCTGCGACGATCACATCCATTTTCAACTACAACTCAAGCCGCAACCAGTGGGGCCTGGGGCAGAACGTCCATTCGCCAACGTCCTTTATCGCTGCAACGCAGGACTCGCAGCTTGATGTGTTCTCCAATGAGACCCGGCTGGCGTGGGATATATCTGACTCCGTTAACCTGCTCCTGGGAGCCTATTATCAGAATTCCAAGCGCGATCACGACCAGGCGGCCGCTTTTGCGCCGATTGAAGATTCCAGCCAGCCCGGCAATCTTCGCTATACCAGCTACATAAAGCCATCGACGCTGGATGGAGAAACGAAGTCGTTATTTGGTCAGTTGAAGTGGAAAATTGTCCCTGATCTCGAGCTGGCGGTGGGTGCCCGGTACATTCATGAAGAAAGTAAGGGCTTTGTTGTGCAGAGTTACGTCATGCCAGCCCTGCAGGGATTGTTCCCGCAGGACTTTCCTCTGGCGGCTGATCAGACTTTCACCGAAACCACGCCTGAAGTGACGCTGACCTATTTCCTCAATGACAATGTGACGCTGTACGGTGGTTACAAGTCCGCTTACAAGTCAGGAGGGTTCTCCGCCAGTGCCCTTATCGTGGCAGCTACAACGATTGACGATGTGATGTTTGATCCGGAGACAGCCGATGGTTTCATGTTCGGCCTCAAGAGCACCTGGCTGGATAATCAGCTGAGAGTGAATGCGGAAGTTTACCGCACGGAATATCAGGACTTGCAGGTTGATTTCTTCAACTCGGACACCTTCCAGTTCATCACGACGAATGCAGGTGAGTCCCTGGTGCAGGGCGTTGAGCTTAACGTGGACTTCGCCCCGGCCAATGTGCCTGGTCTGATCCTTAATGGGGCACTCGTTTACAACGACGCAACCTACAAGGACTTTATCGCGCCATGTTACACGGGGCAGTCCATTGCCGCGGGCTGTAACACGACATTCGGCTCCGGCAAGGGTCAGGACCTGAGTGGTTCACCGACCGCTGTGGCGCCCAAGTGGACCTCGTCCATTGGTGGTGTCTATGCATTCGAAGTTGGTTCCGGGCTTGAGCTCGTACTGGGTACGACTATTCGCTATAGCGATGACTACCTGGGTTCCAACTTTGGCGCACCGTTATCGCGGCAGGATTCCTACATCAATATTGATGCCTCGATATTGCTGGCAAAGCTGGATTCGAGTTGGGAAGTGTCGCTGATCGCGCGTAATCTGACCAACAAGTTCCGTTTCAGCAGCGTTCTGGATCTGCCGAACTCGGGAACCGGGACGGGTACCAATAACGCACTACCTGCCGACGTGATCGGCCTGGTGGATGCCCCGCGAACCATCCTGTTGCAGCTCAGTAATCGCTTCTGAGCCATCTTGATGGCCTACTGAAAAGCATGGCTGGGGCCGAAGTGTGTTTTTGCGACGCACTTTGGCCCCATGTCGCAGTGACACTCAATTCTGGTTGGACAGGTCAATTAATTAATGAATACATGTGAAGGAAGAGTTGCCGGCAAGGTTGCGATAGTAACGGGTGCGGCCAGCGGTCTGGGCCGGGCAAGCGCAGAACTGCTGGCGCGCGAGGGTGCCACCGTCATTGTGGCTGATATCAATGCCGAGCAAGCCCAGCGTGTCGCCGACTCGATCGGTCAGTCCGCGAGTTTCTATCCTCTGGATGTGGCAGATGAAGACGCATGGATCAAGCTGATTCAGGATGTGGAGGCACGCTACGGAAAGCTGAATATTCTGGTCAACAACGCGGGTGTGGTTACACCCGGAGATGCTGAATCGACGACGGTTGCGGAATACAGGCGCATCATGGCGGTCAGTATGGACGGGGTGTTTTTCGGTTGTAAGTATGCCATTCCACTGATGAAAAAATCAGGCCTTTCGTCCATCGTTAATATGTCTTCCATTGCCGCCCTGGTGGGAGAGTCCGTGGTCGCAGCCTACTGCGCGGCCAAGGGCGCGGTTCGCTCTTACACCAAGGCGGTCGCAGTCCACTGCACTCGCAGCGGCTATCAGATCCGCTGCAATTCGGTGCATCCATCCGGTATTGACACGCCAATGGTGCAGGGGTTTAGCGCGACCATGAGCGAGATGAATGCCGCCAGCGGCGCCGCTCAGGAAACCGAGGTCGTCGGCAGTCGTCTCGGCGAACCTGAAGACGTGGCCTACGCCGTGTTATACCTTGCCTCGGACGAATCGAAGTTTACCAATGGTGCCGAACTGGTCATCGATAATACGGTTACGGTAACCGCCGGCGTCGTCCCTTAGCGGCGGTGCCTGCAAGTTAAACCTTGGTTGGCGCCCGGTTATCGGGTGTCGTTGATTATCCGGCCCGTACGAAGCAGGTTGACTCCGGCCATGGGTATCGCTACGGTGGCGGTCAAACGGAGAAGCGACTGCCCATTGAACCTAAGCGCTTGTATGGTCTAATAAATCCTTTGGGCTGTCCATCTCATTACATGGTTATAAACCCGAACGACTAGTTTGAATTTCGGGTTTTGGACAGCATCTGGCGCCGTTTCGTGCTTAAGAAAATTGAACACAAATGGCAATACGCGTAGTGGCCTTTTTTCCGGTTAATTCAAGGTGTCACCGACATTGCCAATTTTCTGTTTTAATAGCTTGTGAATGGATTTAACTTTGGTGTCAGAAAAGATCGGTTTGGTGTTTGAATGTACTCGGTCGAATTCACTTAGTTCAATCCGCCTAAGGTCGGATTGTAAGGTTGAGGTGCTTACTGAGATATCGCCGTTTTGCTTATGATCCATTGGGTCAGTTTTTGTTTGACCGCCACCGCCGCCACCTGAACTTGATGATTGAAGCGAGTTTACAACGCCCCTGAACTCGCTGCCATTTCCAGTAGGATCTTCGCCTGGATCGAGTAACCAATAGCGGCCGTACATATCTGTGTTGTCTGCAAAGAAGACGTAAAACGCGTTCACGTCATCAAGAAACTCTATGAGAATAGAATAGAAATTGCCATCGCCAGGAGGGAAATAGGCCAGTACGCCAAGTTTTTCAGGATCAACAGTGTCGAATACTGCGGCGAATGTCATTCCATCGTCCTCGTAGCGCTCATCACTGATACCGTAAAGATCGGCAAAACTGATCCCCAATGATCTTCGAACGATATTCCAATCCCCGCCGGTTAATAAGTCCACTTTGTCAGATTCGCTGTAGCTTCCACGATAAAGGATTTGGTTTGTGACATTGAAGATGTTTGATCTCATGGTTAATGATACGGCGGGCTCAGATGAACTTTCTGCAACTGACCAGGTGAATGTCCCAACAGTTTCTTCTTGGCCGCGTTCTACCACAAAGTAGACGTCACCTTTGTAGACTAGTGGACTGTTGGATGTCATTTGGCCTAGGAAAACAAGAAATGAAGGTTTATTGTCTTTGTAGGCGTATACCGCACCAAACATCGTTTCTTCCTGAACATCTGCAAAAATTCCAATTCCAGGGAGTTCGTCAAGGTTCCAGTAAAAACCTTGTACCCAGTCATGGTCAATATTGACCCGCCCATCTAGTACAGATTGTGCGGGTAAAGAATATGACCAGAATAGAAATACGAGTAAAAAAGTTGCTTTTTGCATGTTGGAGTGTCCCCTTTTTTTCTACCAGTTTATAAATCTGAAGCTATTTGGTATGTAAGTGCGAGATTGACTAAAGACCTCCCACCCGCCATAAGTAAATCCCCTGAATGACGGGCGGGTTCAGCAGGCGAAACAACAACTGATCAACTCTAAGTTACAGAAGTTCAGTTAACCGCTAAACAATTCTAACGCAAAGTAAAACTTTACAGCATTTAATCTCAAGTTGCACTGTTGACTCAGCTAATGGGCGAATATCCAAACCATGATTGTGTGAGAAATCTGTGGGTGAGTGGTTGCGAGGCACCATCGATCCTGGGCGCTCTTCGGGCCAGTGATCCAGATCATTGACCTTAACGTCCATGCCCGCTACCTTGGCGGGTAACCGGAGAACACACAATCCATTGAACCCAAGCGCTTGCTACGAACTGCCTATACCGAACGAGCCCCTGCGAAAAACCACTCGCGGCTGGCTGCTGCTTGGCCTTGCCTCACTGGTAGGCGCCGGGCTGTTTTCCCTGTTGCTGGTGCTGGCGCGCACACCAGCCGTACAGCAGTGGATACCGCTGGTTGATTTCTTCCGCACCGCGCTGGTGGTGCACGTCACCTTGTCGGTATCGATCTGGCTGCTGTGCATGGCCGCCGTGCTATGGAGCCTGGCCTGCTCGAAAGCCGCTCCGGTCTGGGACCGGTTTTCATTCTGGCTGGCTGCCGCGGGCACGCTGGTGATTGTTGTGGCACCGTTTGTTGGCGCCGCCGATCCGCTGATGAACAATTATGTTCCACTGCTGCGCCACCCGTTGTTTTATACCGGTCTGGGGCTGTTTGCCGCGGGCATTGGTTCGCATTTACTGCGTTGCAGTTTCGCTGGTGCAAGCGCTGGAGCCGGTCTGCGCGGACAGCTTGACGGCCCGGCCGCGCTGCATGCCGGTTGCCGGATTTCGGCCTTGATCACGGCTGTGGCAATCGCCGCATTGCTGGCTTCCTTTGCCGGCATGCCGGCCGGGGTGGATGGACAGGTGTATTTTGAGTTCCTGTTCTGGGGCAGCGGGCATGTGTTGCAGTTCACCCATACCCTGTTGATGATGGTCGCGTGGGTGCTGCTGGCCAGTATGAGCGGATGCCGGTTTGAACTGACGCCACGCCTGACCGTGATGTTCTTCATCTTTCTGGCCTTGCCGGTCATTACCGTACCGTTTTTCTACCTGGCTCACGAGGTCATGTCCCCCGGCCATCGGCTCGCCTTTACCGAGCTGATGAAATTTGGTGGCTTGTCCTGCCTGCCGCTGGGGCTGGCGGTGCTGGCCAGCCTGTGGCAGGCGCCAACACCGGTTGGCGAAGCCCGTTATCTCCGCTCGGCGCTGCTGTCCTCGCTGGTACTGTTTGCCACCGGCGGTGTGCTGGGCTTTATGATTGCCGGCCTCGATATTGTGATCCCGGCGCACTACCACGGCTCAACCGTGGGCGTGACCATTGCGTTTATGGGGTTGTGCTTCTACCTGCTGCCACGTTTGGGATTCGGCCCCGTTCCACAGCGGCTGGCCTTGTGGCAGCCCATGGTTTATGCCTCAGGCCAGTTGCTGCACATCACCGGGCTGGCCTGGAGTGGTGGCTATGGCGTGCAGCGTAAAACCGCCGGCCTGGAGCAGGGCGTCGACCGATGGGGCGAAATTGCCGGCATGGGGTTGATGGGGCTTGGCGGGCTGGTGTCGGTGGGCGGGGGGCTTATGTTTCTGCTGGTGGCCTATCGGTCGATCCGCGGCAGGAACCGCAAGCACGAGGCTCCTGCGCCGGCAAAGTAATACAGTCATGACCTGGGGCATATCGGTTGGCCCGCTGCTGCACTAAGATGGCTGCCGGTGCGTTTGACTACCAGGAAAAACATGTCTGAACTGCTGTTATTTTCAATCAACGCCATCGTCATTTACCTTGTTTCCGATGGCTTGGTGCGTTTTCTGGAACGCCGCCGCGGCGCCGTGTTGAAACAGCGTCAGGTGATTTTTTTCTTTATTTTCCTGGGGCTTGCGCTGGTCAGTTTCACTTTTTTGCGGATGCTGCTGGAGCAGCCCTGAAAACTGATCTATGCGTGTGGCAAAAGTGCATGCAGGCGCGCATCGAAACTCGAAAAATGCCGTGAGAACCATGAGTTCAGCCGGCCCCTGAGCATCTCGCGGCCGTGTTCCGGATCAATGCTGAAGCTGTCCATCATGTCCCTGATCTGATCCAGAAGGTCTTCGTGATCAGCCTTGTGCGCATGGAATTCGGCATATGCCGCCTGCTGCATGATGCGTTCTTCCAGCGCAAAATGCGCGGCTATTTCCGCATGAATCTCGGCCAGTACTTCGCTGACCCGGCTGCCATCAAATTCGTTATCCAGCGTTTGGTAAATCGAATTGATCTTGTCAATCATCTGCAAGTGTTCCTGGTCTACTGCGGGCAGACCAAGGGCGAACGAAGGTTTCCATTGCAGCAGTTCCATTTACCGCTCCTGTAGGATCGTGAATTCATGCCGATTGCTGTCAAAACCGATCACCACGTGCTGTTGGGGGAACAACTCCACTTCCTGTTGTAACTGATAGTCCAGTTCCCCGCTTGCGCCCGAGTCGTTCAGGCCGATAAACAGCCGGTGTTGTCCGGCCGGCAGGGCAAAGCGTGCGTAGATGGTTGATTCACCATCATTCCAGATGCCACTGGGGGGCAGCGTGCGTTGCAACAGCAGTTCATCACCGGCGCGGAATACCACCCGCACCGGCCAGCGCTCACGCGGGCAGTCAGCCGGTTTGCGCATATTGGGGGGCAGCTTGTTGAGTTCCTCCTGACTCAGTTGGCGGCACTCGCCGATGCGCTTTCCGGCATGGGAGAAGGTCAGCGAGACTACCGCCTGTTGTGGCTGCAACAGCTGCACATCCGGCCAGCTGGAAAACACGCTGACGGCAAACCCGAACAAGGCAAATGCCAGCACCATGCCGGGGGCACGCCGGTACCACGGCGGTATCCTGCTTTCCGGCTCGTTGCCGGCCTCTGGCTGGTCCTTCAAAGCAACCAGTTTTTCGCGGAACAGGCGTAATGCACGGACAGGGTTGCCGGAGTCCGCGAAACGGCCGGTCCAGGCCATGGCAATGCGGCGGTTGTCTATCCGTTTGCGCAGGTAAGGGTCGCGCTGCCTGTTGATGCGCTGCCCGGTCCATTCCGCACCCAGCCGGTAGTCGCAACCGCCGCCTTTGCAGCCAGCCAGCATTACCCCATCGGCCAGATCGCGGCTGAGGATATAGTCCAGGAATGGCGGCGGCAGGTGTGCCATGCATTCAATGCTGAGTACGGCGGTTTGCGCATCAGCAAGGGCAGCCAGTCGGGCGCTGCCAGCGCAACCGAATACCATCACTCGCTGGCCTCCCTGCAGGGGTTGTGCAGCTTCTTCCACCTGTTCACGTAACAGCACGGCGGTAAGGTCAGGGAGGTCAATGCCGGGTATCAGGTCGCTGGCTTTGCGAAACGGCGTGGCGGTGGGGCAGGCGCCCACGCAGATGCCACAGCTCACACACAGCTCAGCAGAGACCACGGCCTCATGTTCGTAGCGGCTGCCGTCGGTGCGGGCTTGCATCATTATTGCGCCATAAGGGCAATCATCCGCGCAGCGCTGGCAGCCGTTGCAATTGTCCAGATCTACCCTGGCCACTGCGGGAGAACGTTTCGGCGGCAACCAGGGTGCCAGAAATATCAGCGCGCTGCCGGCAACCAGCAATAGCCAGACCTGGCCGGGCGACCAGGACTTCATCAATGGATAGACCAGCAGGTAATACCAGTCCAGCGATACGCTTCGCGGAGCGATTGCCAGATTGGCCTTGTCCTGGCTGACCGCCGGCCAGGCCAGCGACAGCAACACCATGCATAGCAGTGTTCCGATCATCAAAGTCCTGGGTGGATTGATACGCGGTGCGCTGATGCGCAACACATGCATCCAGATGCCCAGCACAAGGAACAGCGGCAAGCCGATCAGGTGCAGGAAGGCCATCAAGGTAAAGAAGCGGTTACTCAGATCCGCATCCGACAGGAAATTGCGCGCCATGGAGTCAGTGAAAATGGGCAGCCAGTCCAGCATTTCCGCCGTTGTCAGCGCAACGTATTGCGCCAGTTGGTCCCATACCAGCCAATAGCCGGTAATGCCCAGCGGAATGACGATCCACAACAACGGCACCCCGGTAATCCAGCTGAACCAGCGTTTCCGGCGGTAGTGGTCAAAGATCCACTCGCGCGCAATATGCAGCACCAGCGTGACCACCGCGGCATCCGATGCATAACGGTGCAGGCTGCGCATCACGCTGCCGAAATACCACTGGCCATGGGTCAGGTATTCAACCGATTCATAGGCGCCATCCACACTGGTGCGGAAAAAAATGAACAGCCAGATGCCGCTGACCAGCACGATCCAGAAAAAGAAGATGGTCAGTGCGCCGAGGTAATGCAGCGGATTGAGTGTGCTGCCGAACCCCCATTCGAGCAGTCGTTCAGCCAGCCCAAACAAACTGCGGCCCAGCTGTTTAACCGGCTGCACCATCAGCCCTTGCTTTGCCGCCTGCGCCTGCCGCGCAGCGCTTCAAGCGAGAGCCAGGTCAGCACCGCGCCAATCACCAGCGCGCCGATGGCAATTTGCACGAATAACGAGTAATCAAAGCGGTAACGGCCGCTGGCCGGGTCGTATACCGTGCAGAACAGGCGAACCCGATCCAACAGACTGGCCACCAGGTGCTGGCCGGGTCGAGGTTGGTTGTATACCAGTTGCTTGAGTGGCTCCATCAGCCACGGCAGATCAAATGCAGCGCCATAAACCTGGGTGTAGATCTGGCCATCGCGGTCCACCACGGTTACCTGGTTGATGTGATCGAAGCCACGCGGCGATGGATAGTAAACAAACCCCAAATTGCTGACGAGTTCCTTCATTGTCTGCGCATCGGCACTGAGAAAATGCCAGTCCTTGTCATCGATCTGCTGCGCGGCGGCAAATGACCGCATGGCTTCAGCGGTGTCATTGGCGGTATCAAAACCGATGGTCAGAACGGTGAAGCTGTCTTCTCCCAGTGCCTGCCGCGAGGCGCTCACGGCGCTGGCCAGGTGGCGGGTAATGGCCGGACAGACATGGTAACAGGACGTGAATACCAGGCTGATCAGCAGGGGCCTGCCCTTGAAGTCCTGCAGGTTCACTGGCTGACCGTAACGGTTGCTGAACTGCAGATCGGCCAGCGCACGACCGATTGCAGCCTGCGATGTGCTGAGGGCCTGGTCTGCATCGTATTGCTGCCGGGTGGGGTCCTGCGCTCCGCTCATTGCCGGCATGCAGGCCAAGCTGCAGGCCAGCAAGCAGCCTGTTAGAAGCCCGGGCCGGCGGTGCGCGCCAGCAGGCCCGATGGTCCATCGCGACCGTGTTCTCATCCACACGGTCGAAGCAAAAACGCCGGGTTTGGTAACCCGGCGTTTTATGGCTTGGATCTGACTCAGGATAATGGCCATACCGAAGCCAGGTATTTCCAGTTCACCCAGTAATAGATCACGAAGATGGACAGGAAGAAAATCGCCAGCACAAAGGTTCCCGGCGCAGCAAAGCCCCATTTGCCCGCGGCGGCATGCCCGCCCTGTGGCGTCAGGTCCGGTGCGGCGCGCATCAGCCGTGTGGTTGCGGTGCCAAAGTGAGACTCGGAATCAACGCGTTTGCCAAAGAACACCGAGCCGACGGTAATCAGCACGAAAATGGCGCCACCCACAACTGCCGTCACGCCGCTGACGCCGACGATGCCCATCAACGTGTACGCGCTGGCGGGGTAGTCAAATCCCAGCAGCGAGTCGGTAAACGTCATATCCCAGTGCCGGCGCTGTACGCCCAGGGTGCCGGCGCCCATCATCACCAGGGTGAACAACGCCATGCCACCGCCAAAGAGGTACGGTTGCCAGCGTGCCAGACCGGGCAGGATCACCTGGCGGCGGAACAGGACCGGGATCAGGAAATAGGTCAGTGACATAAAGGCCAGCGTGGTGCCCAGTACCACCGTGGCATGGAAATGGCCGGGCACATAAATGGTGTTGTGAATGATGATATTGATTTGCTCCGTGCCCATCACGACGCCGGAAATACCACCGATAAAGCCGAAACCGATCACTGAAATGAACATGCCGGAGAACACCGGGTTACCCCACGGCGCCTTGCGCAGCCATTCAAACAGGCCACGGCTGAGGCCCTTGGCGCGTTGTGCTACCTCGATGGAGCCGGGCACGGTCAGGCCGTGCACCATGCTGGCCAGTACCGCCAGGTACATCGCGTAACTGGTGTTGAAAATTTTCCAGGTGGAACTCAGGCCAGGGTCAACCAGCAGGTGATGCGCCGAAGCCAGCTGCAGGAAGAAAATATACAGCAGGAAGGCACCGCGGCTGACTTTCTCCGACAGCGGTTTGGCGCCAAACACAATGGCCGCGATGGCATACCAGACGGAGACGTGAGCGGCGACATTGATTTGCTGGGATGAGTGGCCAAATCCCCACCAGATCAACCGGTACATGGCGGGATCAATATAGCCAATCAGACCCACCGACCACAGGTAGGTGGGGATCAGGATGATGGCACCCATGGCAATGGTGAAAATCGCGATGATACAGGCGGTAAGCGCGCCAAAGGTCACCAGCGGAATGGAGCCCTCGTAGGTCTTTTCTTCCCTGGCGATCACCAGTGTTCCCAGGAAGATGAAGCAACCGATCAGCGCACCGACAGCGAACAGGATCAGGCCGAGGTAAAAGTTGGGGTCGGCCGGCATCGGCACATACGAGGTCATCATTACCGAGGAATTGCCCGACAGCACCGAGTAGTTATTCAGCACGGCGCCAGCCACCATCAGGAAAAATCCCAGCCAGGCCAGCCTGGGCGTGGCGATGCGCACCCGCAACAGCGTGGAACTGCAGAAATACAGCACTGCGATTTCGAAGAAAATGATCCAGTAGATCAGCATATTGATGCCATGAATGGTCAACAGCTGGTAAAAGCGGTCGGCCGGCAGCAGGTGAACGGCCGGCCAGCGGGTCAGGGTGACCATCAGTGCGGTAATCCCACCGATCAACAGCATGACCACTGCCACCACGGCGTGAGCCCGGATCAGGCGTTCTGCCGACTGGTGAAACTGCAGGCCGGACTCAGGGCAGGTTCTGAACAAGTGCTTGGTCATAGTTCACTCTCCCTGACACGTATCTTGCCCACCATGTTGTGGTGGCCAATGCCGCAGAACTCATTACAAATAATGGTCTGATCACCGGAGGTGTCCGGCGTCAGGGTCAACACCATTTCGTAGCCGGGCAAGATCTGTGTATTGATGTTCACCGGCTGTAAGGAAAATCCATGCTGCCAGTCCATCGACGCAATATGCAGGCGATAGGTCTGGCCTTTCTCCAGCTCCAGGATGGGCCACCATTGCCACAGGCGGGCAATCAGGTAGACATCACTGCCCGGCGGCGGGCTGACCACCGGAATCTGCTGGTTGGTCTCGGTGCGTACCGTGTATTCGTTGACCATGGCCTGGGTTTTGGCCATAAAAGCTTCCGGAGTGGTGCGATAGGCTTCATTGGACAGGTTCTGCTTTCCGTAGACGTGCCACAGCGGCATCATCACAAACATGATCAGTGACCAGATCAGCGCGATGGCGATCCAGGTGCCTTCCACGCGGTCCAGTGGCTGTTTCCACCAGATGATTTCGCTTGGGGGTTGTATGGTGCTCACGATGCGCCCTCCCTGCAGGCTTGTGGCATGGTGTGGGGCTTACTTGGCAAGCGGTATGGTGACCAGTTCCATGATGCCCCAGATGATGTAAAACACCGTCGGGAACACCACGCCGATAAACAGCAGCAGGAAGGGATTGTCGAGTATCTTCTGCATGACCGGAACCCGCTCTTCAGGTGTGCTGGATGTTTCTTCGTTCATCTGTGGCTGTCCTTGTAGTGAAAGGGGTGGGGGTGCCTGACGGCTGAAGCCGTGCCAGAGTGTCCCGTATCAGATTCTAGCGCCGGTAGTTTTTGCTCAGTTGATGCAGGTCAAATACATCTATTATTTATCTCGCGTACCATGCAGTGACCGCTCCGTGTAGCCAGTTGCCTTATGCTTAAGTCCAGTCGAAATGTGGGTTTGCTGCTGATCAGCATCACCCTGTCTGCATGTGATCGCCAGCCGGCGCCCGGGCCGGAAATTCACGACACCAAGTACCGTGCCGTGGACGCTATCGGTACCGTGCTGGACCCTTCCGTGGCGCCCGGTGTTTGCGTCTACGATGAGTTCACTGAGCTGACCTGGGAAGTCAAGTCAGACCAGCCCGGCCTGCATGATTGGCGCAACACTTACAGTTGGTACGATCCACAGGAATCCAGCGATGGCGAACTGGATTACCGTGGCGTCGCCGACGGTGGTGAATGCACCGGCAGCGGTTGTGATACCGCCGCATTCGTGCAGCAGGTCAATGCAGTTGGCCTGTGTGGCCAGCGCGACTGGCGCATGCCCACCCGCGACGAGCTGGGTTCGATCAGCGACCCGCGGATCGGCCGTCCGCCGCCCTCAATCAACACCCGTCATTTTCCATTCACCCAGCCGGCCGAGTACTGGTCGGGCAATGACTACCAGTTCCAGTGGGACGCAGCCTGGGTATGGAATTTTGGCAATGGCATGGACCGGGTGGAGTGGAAGGCATCGCCGCGACACGTCCGCCTGGTGCGCGGGCAGCCACGGCAGGTGGCCCGCGTGAAGGACTGAGCACGCTATACGTTTCGGATCCAGGCTGCTCCGGTTTCGGCCCGTTACAGCTCCTGGGTGCCGTACGTATCAGTCACTTTCCTTATCCGCCGCGCAGCTTGCCGGGCCAATGCCCTCGGCGACAAAGGCTTCAAGCTCTTGTAAAAACCGGTTGGCCGCGCGGTTGGCTGCTGCAGCGCCGGCCACGGGGTTGGCCGCGCTGGCCGGTTCCGTGTATGCAAAGATCCTGGAGGCCAGCAGTGACCGCTCAGGCACGTTGATCAGACCGGCTTTGATTACCAGGCGGACCGAACTGTGGCCATCACTGAACTCCTGTTGCAGGGTTTTGAGTTCAACATCCAGCCGCAAGTCGGTACGGATGTCGGTGGAGCCGCTGACCACCGCGCCCAGCAGTCCGCTGGAATCCAGCCGGGCTTCCATCAGGGCGGCAAGCATGCGTGCCGGGGAATCGACCCACGCGTGGTAGGCGAAATAATCCAGCCGGGGTGGCTGTTCGGAATAGGCTATGCGTGCTGTGTTGTACCCGGGTGCAGATAGGGGCGCAGCAACGCGCAGGCTGAGGCACGGACGCGATTGCGCCGTTTCAGCCCGGGTTTCGCTGCTGGCCAGTTGCAGCGCATAGGTCTGTCGGGCCGGGGCCGGGGACTTGCCGGGCAAGCTGCAGCCCGACAGCAGCAACAATCCGGCCAGGATACCGCACCAGCAGTATTTTCCAACTGGCCTGGCTGGCCAAACGTATTGGTCAACAGCAGCGGGTAGAGTCGTGATTTGCTGAATTGGTTTCATTCGCCTGGTCCGGGTTTGGG
>JBFIHZ010000038.1:0-18734 GCA_041601535.1 Lysobacterales bacterium
TTACGCCCTGCCTCGATACGGGCTTCGTCACCAAGCCCGCCGACCAGCTTGGGTACATTCACTGGCTTCATGCACAACCGCAAATGTCCCGCTTCGAGTTTGCCAAGGTCAAGAACATCGTTGACAAGGCGTAACAGGTTGCCTGTCGAGGACTTGAGCATGCTCACGTATTTCGCTTGATCCTCGGTGAGGGGGCTCAATTCCAGCAATTCACCGATCGTAGTCAGCGTCGACAGCGGCGTGCGAATGTCGTGGCTGATCATTGAGATCAATTCACTCTTTATATGTGCTGCTTCCTCGGCGGCGTTACGTGAGGCGAGCAGCTCACGCTCGTAACGGCGGCGTTCTGTCGCATCCACAATGCTCGCGCGGATGCCGATTACCTCTCCGCCTGACTGCCGGCGCAACTCCGCATTCAGCAGCACTGGCACGATACCGTTCGGCCCACGGACGTCCAGTGCAATTTCCTCCACATGGCCCTGCATGAGCAGCAGCGGGCCGACATGTGTCTCATAATAAATGCGGCCGCCTATGGTCAGCAGTTCCTGGAAGCGAACCTGTCCAACCAACTCGTCCAATGCCCGCCCTGACATGTCCGCCACTTTTCGATTTGCCCGAATTATCGTTCCGTCAGCATCGGCAGACAGGTAACCGCACGGTGCGCTGTCATACAATTCTTCAGCGGTTTCGCTGATCAGCTTATGCCCGCCCGGCGACGTCCGTTCAATCACAAAAAATTCCGCAGTTGACGGATTGTTTCTTCCGGGGCGCTGAGATTCGGACAGTGTCCGGTTGCTTGCAGCATCACGAACTCACTGCGTGGCAATGCGTGATGTACAAACCTGCCGACTTCTATCGGAGCAATGATATCGTCCGAACACTGCATGACCAGCGCCCGAGCCTGGACCCTGGCCAGGTCGGCGCGATTGTCGCTGAGGAATGTGGCCGCGGCAAACTGGCGTGCGATGGCCGGGTCGGCGCGACAAAAGCTGTTGGTAAGTTCCTCGCCCAGTTCGGGTCGATCAGGATTGCCCATGATGGCGGGCGCCATGGCCTGCGACCAGCCAAGGTAATTGCTTTCCAGGGTTTCAAGTAATTCGTCAATATCAGCGCGTGAGAACCCGCCCACGTAACCGGTATCGTCTATGTATCGTGGCGAGGGCCCGACCAGCACCAGGTCGGAAAAAAGCCCGGGCTGCCGATTCGCGGCGAGCACGCCGATCATCGCACTCACCGAATGACCGACGAATACACCGTTTTTGATATTGGTGGCACGGGCAATCTCGATCACATCAGAAGCATAGCCGTCGAGCGAGGCATACTTTTTCGGATCGTAGGCTTCCACGTCAGAGCGCCCGAAACCGACATAGTCAAACAGGACAACCCTAAAGTCTTTCTCAAATTCCGGAGCGACAAACCGCCACATATTCTGATCGCAGCCGTAGCCGTGGGCGAACATTATCGTCCGGTCTCCCTGTCCGGTGATGTTTACATTGTGGCGACGGATGGGATCGCTCATTCAGGCTTGTCCAGTTGGCAGCAAACAGTGTTTTCACCCCATTGTGCCTGTTGCGACGGGTGCCTGCCATTAAAGGGCTGAAATATCAAAGGCTTCATTGAGCCTGCTGGAACGAACAAAGCCCGAACTCAGACTATAAAAACCGCTCGCGCAGGAAGCGGGCAATGCCGTCTTCATCGTGGTGGCCGATAACGGCCGTGGCTGCGGCCTGAACGTCCGCCCTGGCGTTAGCCGGCGCATAGGCTTCGTCCGCACTGGCAAACATGCTCAGGTCGTTATCGCTGTCGCCAAAACACACCACCCGCGACAGACCGAGTTGTTGCCGCAGGATCTCGATGGCACCGCCCTTGCTGGCATTGCTGTGGTGAATATCAATCCAGTGCCATGATTCGTCCTCCCAGGACGTTCCCACGTAGGCCACCAAATGCTGTTCGTTGTGGATCATGGCCTCGATGTTGCCCACGGCCACAGGGGAGCCGATGGCGCTGATGTTGGTGATTTCCGCGTCAGCCGGCAGCTGGGCTGCCGGAAACAACTGCACCTGAGTGCGTTTGCCGAACTCACGGACCAGCATTTTCTCCATATCGTTTTGCAGCGGGGCATGATAAATCGCATGGCGGTTGCCGGGTTCCAGGGTAAAGATGAACGGCGTGACCTGCTGCGCCAGCACCGCTTCCAGCACATTCTGTACTTCGTCCAGGCTCAGATAGTTCTGGTGTGAGAATACGTCGCTTTCCGGGTTCCAGATCATTACCCCGTTCTTGTATACCTGCGGCATGCGGAAACCGTGCCCTTGCAGCAGATCGAGCGAGGCGTGCAGCGTGCGCCCGGTGGCCACCGTGTAGGCAATACCGAACCCGGACAGCGCCGCCAGCGTGTCGCGGGTGTAGTCCGAAATCTGGCCACGGCTGTTGAGCAGGGTGCCATCCAGGTCAAAAACGATTAATTCCATAAATCCGCCCCGGCGCCTTTATTCCGCCTGCGCACCGGCTTCCTCCGCCAGCCTGCGATCCAGCCAGGCATTGAAATAGTCCGCATATTCCACGCAGGCCCCTGCTTCGATAAAGGGTTCTGCATCCGGCGTAGCGGCCAGGGTCTCCAGCTTGTCTGACATTTTTATCAGAAAGGGGTGAGGCGCAAACAGGATGTCACAGGGCAGCGCGCGAATCAGCTCTGTGCTGGCGCGGATTTGTACGGCGTTGGGCCTGGTGCTGTCGGAAAACAGGAAATCTTCGGCGGAAACCGCACTCAGGCTGTCAGCATAAACCACGTCCAGGCAGCGCGACCCTTCGCAGCTTTGCCAGGTCCAGGTGGTGCCGCCCGCCGTATGCCCCGGTGTGTAATGGGCGGTCAGCGTGGTGCCACCCAGGCTGATACTGTCGCCGTCAGCAATCACCGCGACATGCGAAACCGGTGGAAAGCGGTTGGCTTCCCCGCCAAACCCGTATTGCGGGTCTGCGCTGTCCACATTGCCGTTTTGCAGTGCCGCTAAACCCGCAGCACTGACAAATACCTCGGCACCGCTATAACGTTGTAGGGCACTCAAACCACCGGCATGGTCAAAATGCGCATGCGAGTTGAGCAGGTACCTTAGGTTTTTTGGGTCAAACCCGAGTTGCCGGATATTCAGCACGATCAGGTGCGCGGATTGCGGCAGTGCCCCATCAATCAGGATCAGTCCCTTATCCGTTACCACCAGGATGGCACCCAGCCCGGCCGTGCCCACATACCAGCTATTGCCAAAGATCCGGAACGGCGCTTGCTGCTGGTTCCAGCCATCGCAGTACGTGCAAACCTTGGGCGGATCTGGCTGGAATTCAGCCCGCGCGGCGGGCATGTTCCACAGCACACAGAACAGCAGCGAGATAAAGGTGCAGGTAACACATTTCATTGAGATGGTTTTTGGGTTGTCTTGGTGGTGGAAGTGATGCACGCAGCTCTGCTCCTATCGTTATCACTATTATCTCACGGTGTGCCCCGGCTGGGGCCAGGCCCGCACAAGACTCTAAAATATAGTGTGAATAAAGCAGTTCGTGAGGAGAATTATGGCTAAAAACACTATTTTTCAGGCGAGACTGTGGTTTCAAAAGACTGCCCCCTCAATGCTCTATTCAGCTTGATCAGACATCCCATTTGGGGCTGAACTAGTGGAGTTAAGCTCCACAGTACTGCCCAAACAGAATACATATCCACATAAATTCAGCGGGTTATAACCGCCTGGTCACCACCAGCATGCTCAAGCGGCGCGGCGCCAACCCAAACGGCAGTAGCATGCGCACGGTTCATTGACCGCTGAGCATGGGGATTTGTGGCAAAGCAAATGGACAGAAAAGATCGGCGGGAATGAAGGTGTCAGAGTCAAGTACCGGAGTATTGACTCTGACACCCGCTGTTTTGACCGGCAGACGTATGCAATAAAAAAACCCCACCGAATGGCGGGGTTTTGAAAAAAACTGCAATTAGATGGTCAATCAATCTCGATATATCCGCCCGGGCCGCCGTTCTCGCCTTTAACAGCCCGCACTGTCTGCACAGTCATCATCCATTTTCCGATGTAAGCCCACGCATCAGCGGCCGCAAAACCATCCGCTACGGTGCTATTCCCATCACTGCCATCGCCGGTATCGCAAAGTTCCGGATATTCGGTTTCGTACGCGCATGAAGCATCGGCTGCAGCTTCCGCCTGGGTTTCGAACTTGGCAACAATTTCGTAGTCACCCTGTGGCAAGTTGGGGAACAAAAAATTGAAGTGATGTGATGACATCGTTGTAATGCCAAGCGCAATCATTTCATCCAGCACATTACAGTCGTCCAGTGTAAAGCTGCCCGAAGCGGTTTCATCTACAAAATCAACCTCAACATCGACTACACAGCTTTCAATTACCCCACCCAAAATGGCTTCAAGTTCCTGTTCCCGGTTGTTCAGGGTGACATAACCTGGTTTGCCTTCAAAGCAGGTGGACGTATCATCAGGTTTGCAGGCATACAGCGTGACGCCGCCTTCAGCAAACGCAGTGGCTATTGAGTACGATCCTTTTTTGCCCCTGACTTCGGTGTAGGTACCCAGCGCGACCTGGGCAGAAAGTCCGACCAGCAACTCTTTGGCTTGTGGAACCCGGATTTTGGCAAACCCTGCAAGCACTGAATTGGAGTCAGCCGCACCAGTAGCGCCGCAATAGGTGCCATCATCGGTTGCGTCACACGCGGTAGACAGAACAAAAGTTGGGTCGATGGTGTCGTTATATACAGCTGCAAATTTGGCCGACTGGGCTAAGGCTGTACCCGAAATGGCGGCGGAAGCCAATAATGCTATAGCTAATTTTTTTCTCATAGTACCTCTCCTAACTTGAGCAATTAAAACCGACAAATTGAGGCCATGCTCAGCAAAGTGGAGCATTGACAGATTAGGAATCTCCCCCAAAGGTTGTGCGGAAAACAGAAGTTGGCCCCTAGCTTTGAGGGACGCTGTTTTCAAACTAACACACGGGATGCCTCATTTCCACCGAAGCAGGCTACGGGTCACGGAGTTGAGATGTCGCGGCCAGATTGGGCCGGACCTGATTCCCCTGATTCCCCTGATTCCCCCGATGCCACTGACTTCAAATACCCAAGATGACCGGTTAGGCACTTTCAGCTTTGCCGCAATGATCAGCCATCTGACGCTCTGGTTGGGTTGGCGTCCAGCGCTTCTTCAGCTTCTTCCTTTTCTTCCTTTTCTTCCTCTTCTTCCTCTGTCCGGGTGGCGTCCAGGTAATGCTGCTGATCACCGTAGTAATCATCCACGGCGTGCTCTGATGACAGCGGGCTCAGGTAGTGCTTGTCCGTCTTGCCTTCCTTGCGCATGGCCAGACCGGTCAGGCAGGCCTTGATGATATGGGCACTGTTCAGCGTGGTCTTGTAGGTCGGGTCCAGCATCGGATGCAACTCAACCAGGTCGAAGCCCACCACCTCGGTCTCGGCGCACAAGCGGCGCATGATGGTGATTGCTTCGCGCATGGTCAGCCCGCCGGGTACCGGCGTGCCGGTGGCGGGAGTGAAGGCCGGGTCCAGCACGTCAATATCAAACGAAATGTGCACCTTGCGGCCCTCTTCGCTGGCTTCCGCCACCACCCGCTCCAGCACCGCATCCCAGCCGCGTTTTTCGACTTCGGCCATATTGTGATAGCGCATGCCCTGCTCGCGCATCCATTCGAAACCCGACTTGTCCGGGCCGCTGGAACGCAAGCCCACCTGGATATAGTCGGCGGCGCGCACGTGGCCTTCATTAATCAATCGGTAGACCGGGTAGCCGTGGCTGATCAGGTGGGTGCCGCCCCACCAGGCGTCGTAATGTGAATCAAAATGAATGACCGAGACCTTTTCCTTGCCGTACACATCGGCCAGTGCCGCGACATTGGGATATTCCAGTGAATGGTCGCCGCCAACCACCATGGGTATGGCCCCTGTCCGGGCGATTTCTCGCACCACTTCGCGCACATGGCGCATGGACCGCTCGGTGCTGTCGTTGTCCACTGCCACATCACCGTAATCCACGATGGTCAGTACATCGGAGGCCTCAATCATCACGTACTGGTCACTGCCACTCATTTCGCCACCGAGCAGGCGCAAGTCCACCGTGGCCTGCTCACCGGAATCGCGCCAGCCACTGCCCATATTCAGCGGCGCACCCAGAATGGCCACATCGACCTCACCGGCCAGCAGGTCTTCGGGAGTCAACGCCAGCGGGAATCCACCAAAGGTGGGTGGGCCGCCGTAACCGTTATAGCGGCCCAGCTCAATCGGGCCATCCTCCCGTTGCGGGTCCATGGCACGCGGACGCTTCAGCCGCCATGCATTGAAGTGGGCCGACTCGGTGTTGAGCGGGATATTGGCCGCATCCCGTCCTGCCACATAACGGTTGCGCTCGATGACCTCGCGCATCGCGCCCACCCAGGCCTTCACTTCCTCGGGTGTGCGTTCCTCCAATGCCTCAACCGTGTCTTCCAGCGGCCCGGTAAAACGGCGGGCTTCGCCACTTTCAAGAAAGTCGATTTCTTCCGGCGTCAGCAAATTGAGTTTCGGCCTGATGCTGTCGGGCAGCTCGATGGCCGGCTTGTCTTCCTCACGGGCATCATTGGTATCAAACGGATAAGGCTGCTCACCAACCACATGTTCCGGCATGGCGGGCCCATTGTTGGGCCCATTGTTGGGCCCATCGTTGCTTGCACCGGCCATGGACAGCCACGAGGTTGAGACCAGCAACAGCACTGGCCACAGGAAGAGCGGGTTCGCCCTGCCCCTGGGGTTGGCGCCGTGCATGCTATCTCTGGCCATGGCCACGTACCAGTGGGTGAATATAATCGGGTTTCAGGCCGGCCCTGCGTACCGCGATGCCCACCAGGCAGGCATTCAGCAAGGCATTGGCATTAACCACTGACAAGCGCGTGAAATCCAGCCTGGGTGCCATATCGGTGATTTCAAAACCGACAACTTCCTTGCCGGCACACACCTGGCGGATGGCCCGGGCGGCCTCCTGTATGCGCAAGCCGTGAGGGGCGATGCGGCCGGCGGCAACCATCTCTGCAGGCTCAATAACACTCACGTCGATGGAAACAAAATACCGCTCCGGACCGCGGTTCACTTCCGCCAGCACCTTTTTCAGCGTGGCATCGAACCCTTCCTGCTGGATTTTCGCCATGGTGTGATAACGCACTTTCTGACTGCGCAGCCACTCCAGCGTCGCGGCGGTAACCGCCGGCCCACGCAGGCCCACCTGTATGGTTTCATCGCCATTGACCAGGCCTTCCTGCAACAACAGGAACAAGGCCTGTTTGTCCGACAACAGATGATCGCCATCGCGATCCACATCCGGGTGCGCGCTGAAATGCAATAAACCAAAGTTGCCACTGCCGTGGGTCTCGGCGAGGCCTTTCACACCCGGATACAGCATGGAAGTGTCGCCGCCCACCAGCATCGGAATGGCGCCGGTGGCAGCCGTCTCGGCCACCATGGCGGCCACGTGCGTGGCGGTTCGTTCAGAGCTGAGAATATCCACCCGGATATTGCCATAATCCACCACGTGCAGCACTTCCAGTGGCACCACCAGCGATTGCATGTCGGCCGCCGCAATGGTGTTCAGGCCGCGCATGGCAGCAGGGCCTTCGCCGGCGTCCCGTCGCCCGCTGCCCATATCATTCGGTACGCCGATAATGGCAACATCCACCTTGCCGGCCACCAGGTCTTCCGGCCAGATTGCCACGTTGGCCCCACCGAAGGTGGGCACGCCGGATTTCGGCACCAGGTAACGGTGCACGCTGAAGGGACCGGGCTGGCGCTGCAGTTTGCGCAAGGGTTCGGGCGTGGGCAGCGTACCCTGGTTGAAACGCTTTGAGGCCAGGTTCAGGGGAATGGCGCCCATATCGCGGTCGGGGTCGTAGCGCATTTCTGCTGCCAGCGACAGCAGCTCATCCAGCAGGGTTTTGAGGCTGTCCGCGTCGCGCGTGGCCAGCTCATGCTCGATCTGCCGCTGGGGAATGAATTCGAGTACCGCGCCAGAGTTGATAAATTCCGCTTGCTCAGCGCTTAGCTGCTCCAGCTTGCTGATCAGATGCTCTGGTACGGACCATAGTGCGTGAGCGACGTTTAAGACAAAAAGCATCACCGTTGCCAGTAATACCAGCCAGGTAGCACGCTTTAGGGTCGCACAGGTATTCATCAATTCTGCCGCAATCAGGCTCCTGATGTGGGTTACAGAAATGGAATCGGCGTCACTTGTTTTTGCTTGAATCCCCTCGGTATGGCACCGGGCCTCTCACCTGCCCGGCCATTTTCAGCCAGTATAGCGCGTGTTTCCGGTTAGTCGCTCATGTTTTTCGACCCGGGCCACCCAGCGGGCTGAATAACGCGTCATGCGCTATCGAATTAGAACCCAACAACAATTGCGGCAGCGGATACTATTCCCCCGCTTCGAACCCGGACTTGAATATCGTGGTGCCGAGCGCATAGCCCAGATCCTTGAAAAGAAACGGTGTGACGTCAACCTGGTTGTAGTTGATGCTGCCCAGTACCGGTTCCATCAGCAGATCGGGCGATGCGTTATCGGTGAAATGCGAAATGGAGGAACCCGTCTCAAATGTGCCGGGGGCATACAGCCGCAAACTGCCGGAATTGAACCCGCTGGAAGTAAAGTTGGGCGCTTCATTGGTGACATTTACACCGTCCCAGACCACGTCCGGATCATTGGTGGTGGAAGCCAGACGTTCGCCATCAGTCATGTCAACCCAGTATTCGTTGGCTTCCACATCAAAAATGAACAGATCAAAAATCGACGGCAGGCCGCCGGCCGGAAAGCTGCCGTCGCTGGAGTTCACCAGGCTGGTAAAACCGAGACCGTGGGCCAATTCATGCAGCACCACCGGGAAAAGCGGAACTTTGCCAACTCCGGCATTATCGTCCAGGCCGTAGTAAAACGTGGCACCCCCCAGGCACAAGCCATTGTCGACACTGCTGTTGAAGGTAGCGCTTATGTCGCTGTCGCCCGGGTGGATATCCGTTTCAGTCAGCGCATCCGCCAGTGAGCGGGGATAAAACACCATGTTGCCCATCAGTGCAGGGTCCGTGGTAAAACTGGTTGGACCAGCAGCACCCAGCACAGCCGAACTGGCATCGCAGTCAAGCACCGCGAACTGCGCGTCCACCACGATGGTTATGCTGCTGTCCAGCTGATTGCCCCATACCTGTGCCGCGGCAGCAAACAGGATCTGGCGTTGATCCCCCAGTGTAGTGCCGGTGTTTCCACCCACCGGGGCTACCACTGTGGAATCACTGAAACCGGCGCCGAAATTGAACACAACCGTTGCCGCATGCACGGGCGAAACCGCGCTGATCAGAACCATGAATATGAACGCCTTGTTCACACGGGCGTGCTCATTGCCGTCCGGCGGGGGTTCGGAACAGGAAAGACCGCACGGCCTGTTCGTGACTTGCGCAGAATGTTTCCAATGCGCCATCGGCGCCAACTCGTGCCATGTATACGTGCTGATGGCTGCCATTCAGGTTCAGCGACTGTCTGCCATCGCTGTCGTGGCTCAACTCGGCGGCTGAAGGATCAACGGCGCGCTGCACCGGCGCGCTTAACTGTCGCGGCTGAGCTGCTGCGGCTTCCTCATCTGTTGGCTTGTCGGGAGGCTCTGACGCGGCAACGGGAAGCACCAAACAACAACACCAGATCAACAGACTGGAAGCTATTCTGCACATCACAGTAACCTTTGCCCACGTGTATCAAGTATAGCAACTGGCTTGATTCATGCAGGCAGCGCCAGCGCGCTTCGCCTGGCGGGCACGGAGGCGCTCTGGCTGATATCCACATTTGCCGGCAGCGACGGCCGGCTATCCGCTGTCAAAACTGAACGTGTGACCACGCTGAGCCGATGTCTGCACGGCAATAGCCGGATGAGTGCAGCCGGCCCAATCAGGTAAACGTGACCGTTGCCGCTTTTTTGGCCACCCGGTTCTGTGCCGTAACCAGCTCGGCTTTGAGTTTGGCCCAGTCCACGCCGAGCATTTTTCCGTGCCGCTTGCGGGCTTTGCCGGCGATCCACACGCTGTCGATATCCGAGGTATTGGCAAAAGTCACCACCCGGTCGGCCAGGCTGCCCGCCGCGCCAAAAGCAATCCGGTCGGTGCGCAGCAGCAACAGGTCGGCGCGTTTGCCCACCTCGACGGAACCCGTTACGTCACCCAGCCGGATGCTGGCCGCACCCATGGCAGTGGCAAAATCCAGCGTATCGTACGAGCGGTAGTCACGGATGATTTCCCGTCCTTCTTCACTGAGGTAGTGATTCCACAGCGACGAGCGCACGTGTTCGAAGTAATCACAGGTCAGGGCCAGCGACACATCCGTGCCAATCCCGGTGGGCACACCGGCGGCGCGGGAACGGCCATGCACCGATGGGCCGCGGAAATCCTGCGTCATGTACGGAAACTCACCCATGGTGGTGGCGCAGACCATACCGCCGGAATCCTTCAGCAGCCGCAGTTCCTCATCGGTCAGCCGGTTGGCATGAGCCAGGTGATAATCCGGGCCGAGCATGCCGGCCTCATGCAGGTCTGCGATACCTGAATCACGGTGCCCCATGTAGCCCGCGGGGAACGGCGTTTCCGGCTTGTGCATATGGGCCGCAAGCAGTTTCACCCCGGTGGCGCGTACCCGGGTCCACTCTTGCTTGAGATCGGATATTTTGCTGCCGTTGTTGGTGTGAGGCGCCAAGGCCAGTTGCAGGTTCGCTGAACTGTCCGGAAACACATCGGTCAGCAGGCGGTCCACGGTCTTCCACTGGTCCTCATTGCTCAGGGTGGGACGGTTGGCCCACATTTCGGCGAAGGGCACGGTATCACCCAGCTTCATCGGGTAGGAAATGCCCAGCTGAAAAGCGAACCAGCCATTGATGCCCGAATCCTGCACACCCTTGGCGGAGGCTACCGCTTTGTCCGCCGTATCCTGGCCATGCGCATAATCCAGGATGGAGGTGACGCCGGAGTCGATGGCCTGCAGCCCGCCCACCAGCCCGGCGATGTAACAGTCCTCGGGTTCCATGGCCAGCACCGCGCTGACTTTCCAGCGCATATAGTTATTGGAGTAAATAGTCGGATTGCTTTTGACTACCCGCCCGAGATCGATGTATTCCCACAGGTGACGGTGGCCATCGACCATGCCGGGCATCAGTATCATGCCCTGCCCGTCGACAATCGTGGCGTCCGCGGCCTGCAGCCCCGCGCCTATCTGCGCAATCTGTCCGTTATCGATCAGCACATCAACGTTGGACAGCTCCCGGCGCTGCGCGTCCATGCTCAGCACGTCCACATTGCGGATCAAGGTGCGGGGGCCATCCACTGCGGAGCTGTCGACCGCCTGTGATTTTTCGCCCGCAGCCAGAACACCACCACCCACCGCTAACGATGCCGCTGAAGCAACGGACAAACGAAGAAATTCCTTTCGGGACATGCCACTCATAATCAAACTCCAAAGTTAACAGCTATGCGCGATCACCTGCCGAAACGTACCGGCAGGCAAGCCAGGCACCCGCTCAAAATTGCACCAGGCCGTACCCGCGTCGCCGGCTTTTAGAACAATCCTGAAAAGGTTATGCAAACGTATGCATTACATTAACCCAAAGCGCAGCATGGTGCCACCAGAAACCTGAGGTGCAGGGCCCAACCGGGACATGCAATAAGGGTGTCATTCAAAGTAATAAAGCGGCCGCCGACGGTTGTATCGGCCCAAACAGAAAATTCGCATGCGCCGCCAGCAACTGACGGAATCCCCGGCCCGCACGGGGTTATTTGCATCCGCAGCAGTCAGGCCTGGACAGCGCGCCCGGGTGGCGTGCCCGCCAGATCGATCACATGGGATACAGCCCGCTGGCCAGGTATTTCAGCCCGCTGTCCACGGCCACGGTGACCACCGTTTTACCTGCGCCCAGTTCGGCAGCCAGTTGCAGGGCACCGGCCACATTAAGGCCGCTGGATGTGCCGGCGAAAATGCCTTCTTCTCTGGCCAGCAAGCGGGCCGTTTCGCGCGCCTGCTGCTCATCGATGCCGCGCGCTTCCTGGTAAAGCTTCTCGTTCAGCAGCGGCGGTGCAAAGCCAATGCCAATACCTTCCACGTCATGACTGCCGGGGCTGCCTCCTGACAGCACGGCGGTGGTCGCCGGCTCGAGTGCCACTATCTTTACCGCCGGCCAGTTGAGCCTTAATTCCTGTGACACCCCCATCAACATGCCCGCCGTGCCAACCCCGCCGCAAAATGCATCCAGCGAACCGGTCACCTGCTGGCGCAGTTCTTTCCCAATATGACGATAGCCCTCGATGATGTCGCGGTTGTGGATCTGGTTGGTGAAATAGCAATTGCCGGCCGCGGCAAGCTGCTGCGCCTGAGCCATCATCCGTGGAATCAGGTCCGGGGTGGTGACGCCGCCGTCACTGGGCACGATATGCAGTTCCGCCCCGAATGCCTTCATGGTTTGCAGCTTTTCCCTGGCGAATGCATCGGAAGAAACCACCTGGAAACGGTAGCCCTTCACCGCGCAGACAAAAGCCAGCGAAGAGCCCGTACTGCCGCCGGTGTACTCGACCACCGTCATGCCCGGCCGCAGCTCGCCACGTTTCTCGGCCTCATCAATCATGGCGTATGCCATGCGATCTTTATACGATCCGGTCGGGTTGAAGTACTCCAGCTTGACCAGCACCCTGGCGCTGCCCGCCGGCACGATTTTTTTCAGCTGCACCACCGGTGTATTGCCAATCACGCCCAGGGCATCCGGAAACTGGGCTAGCTGCGTCGGCATATTGAGCTCTCCCGTGGCTGCTCAGTCGCCGCGTTTGACTGCGATGCCCTGCATTTCAAAGCGGGCATTGAACAACAGCGGGCCCGAACCGATAAACGCGCGGGCCGGAAACGTCTGTTTGAAGTATTCCTTGTAGACGGCATTGAATGCCGCGTAGTGCGCTACATCCGAGCAGTAAACGGTGACTGATACCAGGTCATCCATGGTGTAGCCCGCTTTGGTCATGGTGGCCTGAAACTGATCCATCATCAGCCTGGCTTCATCGCTCACATCTGCGGGTACTTTGCGGTCTTCGGTAACACCAATATGCCCGGCAACGTACAGGGTATCCCCGGTCTGCACGGCGCCGGAGAACGGCAGGGCATTGCCATCAAGTGTGCCCGGGTCCACGTAGCTGCGGTCTGCGGCATGACCATCAATGGCAACACTGATAATGGAACAGAAAAGCAGGAACGGGAGCAGTTTTTTCATGCCGGGAATCCTTTAGCAGTTGAAGAATTCAAAGTGTACACCAGCCCACTTCCCGCGGTGTATCTGCTCCCGGCAACCGTCAACGCGGCAGGCAGCCTGAGGGCAGGTTTACCGGCCGGCCAATTCACCAGCGTCGTTGTGCGCGGGTGCGGCCCGGACCCCGAAACCGCCACTGAACTTAACGTAATTTCCAGACTCTGTACCTCATCAGAACTATCTGCCCCTGCCGAATGGAGCGTAAACTGGCCTGCACTATTGGCAGAAGACCCGCGTAAGCATACGCTAGGTAACAGCAGCGGCCACAAGGTGTTTTTCCGTGTCGTTTTTCAATGAACTCAAGCGCCGAAATGTCATTCGCGTAGCCGTGGCCTACGCCGCGGTGGCCTGGTTGCTGATCCAGGTGGCGGAAACCGTTTTTCCGCTGTTCGATTACAGCGACACGCCGGCACGCGTGGTGGTTGTGGTTCTGGCCATAGGTTTTATTCCGGCCATGGTTCTGACCTGGGTATTTGAATGGACGCCACAGGGCCTTAAACGCGATATCGATGTAGATCACAGCAGGCCATCCCACCCCGCGGCTGCCCGCAAACTCGACCGCGCAATTATTGTCTTGCTGACGCTTGCAGTGGGCTACTTCGCGGTGGATAAGTTTGTGCTGGAGCCGTCACGCGAAGCGGCCCTGCAGGATCAGCAGGCCGAGCAGCTGGCCAGCGTGGCGGAACAGGCCAGATGGGCCGGCCGCCGGGAGGCGCTGATCGAATCCTATGGCGATAAATCCATCGCCGTGCTGCCCTTCGTCAACATGAGCGCCGATGCTGAACAGGCCTATTTTTCCGACGGTATTTCGGAAGAGCTGCTGAACCTGCTGGCCAGGATACCCGGCTTACGAGTCATTTCGCGCACCTCGTCATTTGTCTACAAAAACAGGGACGTGAACCTCGCGCAGATCGCCCGCGAGCTGGACGTGGTGCATATCCTGGAAGGCTCCGTGCGCAAATCCGGAAACCGTGTACGCATTACCGCGCAACTGATTGATGCCCGTTCCGACAGCCACCTGTGGTCGGAAACCTGGGACCGCACGCTGGATGATATCTTCGAAATACAGGACGAAATTGCCGCCGCGGTGGTTGAACAATTAAAACTGCGTTTGTTGAGCCCGTCGCCTGCCGCCGGAGACCCCAACCCGCAAGCCTATGCCATGCTGTTGCAGGCCAGGCACCTGGCACGCCTGGGTACCACGGAAGGCTATGCCCAGTCCATCAGCCTGTACCAGCAAGCACTGGGCATCCGCCCTGACTATGCTGCCGCCTGGGTTGGGCTGGCCATCAGCTACAGCAACCAGACCAGCAAGGGCTTGCGTCCCCTCGAGGAAGGCCATGCGCTGGCCCGCGAGGCTTTACAGCAGGCACTGGCGATAGACCCGGACTATGCCCCGGCGCATTCCCAACTGGGCTGGCTGGCCATGCTTCATGACAATAACCTGCCGCTGGCGGCCCAGCATCTGGAACAGGCACTGGCACTGGCCCCTACCAACCTCGGCATTATCGGTAACGCCGCAACCCTGCTGTTCACCCTGGACCGCTTGCGCGAATCGATTGAACTGGATGAATACGTCAATACCCACGACCCGGTAAACCCTACCGGCTTCGCCAACCTGGGCAAAAGTTACCTGGCCGCCGGCCGCTGGGATGAGGCGATCAGGGCCTACCAGACGGCACTGCGCCTCAGCCCGGGCAGGATCGGGGTGAATTATTCTATTGGCACCGCCCGGCTGTTAAACGGCGAAGCCGCTGCAGCGCTGGATGCGATGCAACAGGAAGAGTTTGAACTGCTTCGGCTGATCGGACTGGCCATGGTCTATCACGCACTGGGCCGGAACAGCGATGCAGACGCGGCGCTGAACACGCTGACCAGCCAACACCCGCAGGATGCCGCCTACAATATTGCCTACGTGCTGGCCTACCGCGGCGAAGCCGATCGCGCCTTTGAATGGCTGCAGCGGGCGGTGGCCCAGGGCGACCCCGGCCTGGCCGACATCAACAGTGAACCACTGTTCCAGAGCCTGCACGCCGACGCCCGCTGGCTGCCATTCCTGACATCCATCGGCCGCTCACCCTCGCAGTTGGCGGCAATCCCGTTTGATGTGACGCTGCCGGGGAATTAATTTTCCACGCTGAACCGCTCGTACCGGCGTTATCCGGTACCGTACATGACGACCTAACCCTTACTGTACAGCCGTTCAAAACCAGCTTCGCTAAATCCGTTCATGCGTTCGCGGCCGACCAGAATTACCGGCACACCCCTGGCCCCCAGCTTTTGGTACAACCGCTTGCCTTTGGTGCTTTTCTCGATATCCAGCTCGGTAAACCGAATGCCGTTTCGGCGGAAATAGCGTTTGGCTTTTTTGCACACTCCGCACCAGTCGGCCGACAACATGATCACCTGTTTGCCCACATCGTCTTTGAGCGTGGCGTAACTGACGCCGGTATAGCTGCCGGCATTGATTTCGACCTGTTCGAATGCCTGGTTCTCAGGTTTGGAATCGCTGTAGTGAATCAGTCCGTTTTCGTCCACCCATTTATATACTTCGGCCGACAAGGGGGGCACCACCATCATCAGGCAAACCAGCCACAGCACACGTAACCCGGGTCCTGAATACATTGCCCTGTCTCCTTTACTGATTCCGCACCTCCTTTTCGCGGTACCAAGTGGAATCACCCAAATCGTTTGACGGCCTGGCAGAAAACCACCGCCCGTTCGATAAGCAATTTTTCAATTCAGTTTACGAATCTGGCCCCTGCCTGGTCCGGGATAGAGCAAGCTCAGAGGCGAGCGCTGCCAATGTTTCGTTGGTTGTTTTTTGCTCGGCAATGATTTCTGCAAGTTTGTCCTTTATGCCAAACACCGCAAAAGGCAGCACAAACCACAGCACGGCCAGGACAAAAAGAAAAATACCGAAAATGACTGCAACGCCACCACCCATCACATCGTTCATATGCGTCACCGTTATCAAACCAAACCCATATAAATGTATGTGTAAGAACTTCTTCAAATCTCCCACCAAAGAAAGGTCAGAGCACATGCTCTGACCTTGTCGGTTTACTGCCTTATTTCAGCCCGTCAGCGTACCCTGGCGGTAATCGCTCAGCGCCTGGTCGATTTCCTCGCGGGTATTCATTACGAAGGGGCCGTACTGCACCACCGGCTCGTTCAGCGGTTTGCCGGCCACCACGATCATCCGCAGTCCGTCCGGCCCTGCTTTGATGTCAACGTAGTCTCCGTCTCCCAGGATGCCGGCATGCTGGTGTTGCAGTGCCTTGCCCGCCAGTTCCGCCGTACCTTCATAGGCATAGGCAAAGGCGTTATGGCCTGGCTTTATGGCCAGGCGGTAACCAGCACCAGCCGGCAGTGTCAGATCCACAAACAGGGGATCAGTAGCCATGCTGCCTGCCCGGCTGTTGATCGGGCCTGACAGGCTTTGGCCATCTACCTCGAGCTGGCCGGCAATCAGTTTCAACTGTCCACCTTCCGGCAGCCCGGCCACCACCAGTTCTTCGGCGGGGATATCGCGGTAAGCTGCCGGTTTCATTTTTTCCCGGGCCGGCAGGTTTACCCACAACTGGAAACCGCGCATACGGCCGCTTTCCTGTTGCGGCATTTCGGAATGGATCACGCCGTGCCCGGCAGTCATCCACTGCACGCCCCCGCTTTTCAGCTCGCCGATATTGCCCAGGTGATCCTCGTGCCGCATATGCCCGTCGATCATATAGGTTACGGTTTCAAAGCCGCGGTGCGGGTGGGGCGGAAAGCCGGCGATATAGTCTTCCGGGTTTTCAGTGCCAAACTCATCCAGCATCAGGAAAGGATCCAACCGCAGGTTCTGATTGGAACCGATGCTGCGGCGCAGCTTGACCCCTGCCCCATCCGAAGTTTCCATGCCGGCAATGGTACGCGCCAAAGCGCGGGCCGTTGCCGTGTTGTTTTCCGTATTCATGCTCATGATGATACTCCGATCAATTGATACCGAAACGGCGGTCCAGGCTGATCCGCCCCGCTCCTTGAGCCACCAGGAACAGAAAGCCGCCGGCCATGGCCACATTCTTCATCAGGTTTATCTGCTGCATTTCATCACCCGAGCCATGGAACAGAAAACCGGACAGCAGGCTGAAGCCCGCCAAAGCCAACGCGGCGTAACGGGTAAACAGGCCCAGCACGATCAAAATTCCACCGCCCAGCTCGGCCAGGATAACCAGTGGCAACAAGGCACCGGCAACACCCATGGCTTCCATATAGCCCTGGGTGCCGGCATATCCACCAATCTTGGCATATCCGGCGGTAATAAAGATCAACGCGATCAGCAAACGGCCGACCAGGTCGGTCCAGGGGGATGCTTTGTCAAACAGGGTATTCATTTGAGTTTCTCCATATCAATTGTTAATTGATGTTTAAGAATTTAAAAATTTCAGGCCGCGATGCGTTCGATGGCCTCGCGGGCACCGTCCAGCGACTGGCGCGCGGTTTCTTCTCCCATGGCCAGCCCTTCGGCATACACGAACTCGATATTGCGTATGCCTATAAAGTTGAGGAAATTGCTGATGTAGGCCGTCTGCGTGTCCCGTGGCGTTCCCCGGTACTGACCGCCGCGCGCGGCAAACAGATATACCGGGCGGTCCGCCAGCAGCCCCACGGCTCCGCTTTCGGTGTACTGAAAGGTTTCGCCGGCACGGGCAATGTGATCAATCCAGGCCTTTAACGTGGAGGGAATGCCAAAGTTGTACATCGGCAAGCCCAACACCACCACGTCAGCCACTCTGAGCTCATTGATCAGTTCATCTGATTCGGCGACAAACAGGGCCTGTTCCGCGCTGCGCTCCTGCGGTTCCGTCAGAAATGCCTGGAAACGCTCGGCAGTGAGGTGCGGCACGGATTCGGCCGCCAGGTCACGTATCACCACGCGCCCGTCGGGGTTGGCCTGTTGCCACTTCTGTACAAACTCGCTGGCCAGTTTTGACGACTGACCACGATCGGCATACAGGCTGGCATTGATTTGTAACAGTGTTTTCATGGTTTGTGCTCCTTGCAGCTGATTAGCGAATGGGCACATACTATCCATCTCTAATTTCGATTAATAACGGAAAAATTCGAGATATTTGATCGTATAATTCGATATGTTGAATACACGAATATCCCTGGACCAATGGCGTGCCTTTATTGCCGTAGTTGAACAAGGCGGCTACATCCAGGCCGCCGAGGCGGTGCATAAAACACAGTCTTCGGTCAGTTATGCCGTGCAGAAAATCGAGCAGCTTCTGGCGGTAACACTGTTCACCAAACAGGGCCGCAAGGCGGTGTTAACACCGGCTGGCGAAGCCTTGTACCGCCGGTCAAAAAACCTGATCGAGCGCGCTGAGGCCCTGGAA
>JBFIHZ010000039.1:0-18557 GCA_041601535.1 Lysobacterales bacterium
AGAATATGCTGGTGCTGTGGCCGGTTCCGGTGATGACGGCTATGTTGTTCTTCGTGGTATACCGCAGCTTGCGCCGCCTGCCCGTGCGTCTGGCAAACGACAACCACTACGGCGACTGGGTACCGTTCGCCGCCAGCGCCGGCATTTTCCTGCTGGCCTTTCACGGCCTGGCCTACAGCATGTTTCCCTATATCGTGCTGGACCGCCTGACCATATGGGAAGCGGCCAGCGCGCCTGCGTCCCTGATGTTCATGTTTGTCGGCACGGCTATCGTGCTGCCGGTTATCGCGTTGTACTCGGCGTTTTCCTACCGGGTGTTCTCCGGCAAAGCGACCGCGCTGGAGTACGAATAAGCAGCCAGAAACAGTTCTCAGCGTGGCACCCGCTATATCCGCGGGCCGGGCCTGGATCCTGGACGGGTAAAGTCGGGTTGGTGGCTTTCTGAATACAACGTGCCGGAACACCTGGAATACGGCGAATACGCTTCGCCGGATACCTGGCAACAACCGGCAAAATTACACCCCCTAACCGTAAAAAGTGACAGTGGTGTAACGCACAGGTAACACGGAACATACACACTGCAACATCACGGGGCAACGGACTGCCCCGGCAGACCACGGATGGCCTGCCGAACGGCGAAGGATCGCCACACACCCCGGGATGGGGTCAAAGCATAAATGGGGTCAGAGTAAAAATTCCAGGGTAGGCGCCCACCCTGGAGTTTTTACTCTGACCCCAAATATGCCGATCCCAAATATGCCAAATACAGGGTGGGAGGAAACAAGTCATCGGTTGCAGCGTACGACAGGTTGCAGCATGAAAGTGCCCGCGATGAAACCTGAAACAGAGACCAGATTCCGCCCAGATGCTGCTGGCTGTTGCATGGATTAACTTTGATTTTTGCCGTCGGTGAGCCGCGCTTGGTTCCTCATCAGGCAGTACAGCCAAAGCAACCACACGCCACCGGCGATCGCGGCTTTAGCTGCAATCCCACCTTTAACAATGTCAGTCCGGGGTATTTATGGGCAGCGGCGACTCGGTATCAAAACGCCTTGCCAGACCCTGCAGTTCCCGGCAGAGCACCGCACCTAGCTCGACTCCATTGATTCTTTGGTGTCGCTCCAGATCCATAGCCTTTTGCCCCGGAATTCTTACCGGCTTTTGTGCATCGATGGGCCGGGATTGCAAACTTTTCTCTTTCAGGTACTGCACCTCCTTGCGAAAGTGGTCCAGCCCGCCAAATGCTCCGGGATCAATAATCTGCAGAAATACCGAAGCCCCCCAGTTCCGCGGTTCATCCGAGCGTCCGTACCCGGCCAAAGCGCTGGTCAGGGCCTCAACCAGCAGACCCAGAGCAAAACCCTTGTATCCCACTTCCTGACCACCCAGCGGAAGCACCGTGCCTGGTGGGTCGGTAAAAAACCGCGAAGGGTCTGTTGTTACCTGTCCCTGGTTGTCCAGAATAAAGGCGTGGGGCAGGTCGCGACCTTCATCCCTTGCCAGGGAAATCAGGCCATTGGCCGTCGATGACATGCTGATGTCCATCAGGATCGGATCTTCCATGGTTGGAAAGCCCGCTGCTAACGGGTTGGGGCTGTAAACACCTTCTATTCCGCCATAGGGCGCAACCGTTCGGGTAATCGGGTCGGAGCATGAAAGCAGTATGACCAGACCGTTCCGGGTTACCGCCTCCAGGTAAGCCGCCAGACAGGCAATATGGTGGCTGCGCTGGATCACCGTGGTCACCACAGGATGTGACTGGATGCGTGCGATGCTCTGGTTTATGGCCTGTTGAATTAGCCAGGGGCCCGGCAGGTATCGGCCGTTCAAACAGACGGTCGAGCCGGTGTCGCGAATCACCTCGGCATCACCTGATGTCTGCATTTTTCCGGATTGCAATTCGTTGAGGTAGAGTGGCAACAACTGCAACCCATGCGTGCGGTGCCCCATCAGGTCAGCTTTCACCAAAATTTCAGAGACTGCCCTGGCTTTGTTTTCGCCCAGGCCGCAGGCTGACAGAAGGCGAACGGAGTAGTCAATGAGGTCGAGATAGTTGAATTTTTCGCAAGTGGCCACGGGTTCTGGTTCCTCCAAAGTCGCGAGTGATGGTGTCCCGGACAGCGGCGACTGATCTGTCGACGGGTGATGCTCGTAGCGGTTTTTTCCTTCTGGTCTGTCTATATCGAAGCAGTATGAAAAACCTGGAGAAAAATATGACCTTAGGAAAAATTGGTACTGGTTGTGCAACATTGCTGTTTAGTTCGGTGGTTAGCGCTGCTCCCCTGTTTTACGATTGCGTGGTTGACCACCATTACGCCCTGGCCACTGACGGCCAGCTTTCTGCGGTAGAGGACGGTGAAGGCATTGGCTCGAAGTTTCATGTCAACCGCGTGACGGGTGATGTCGCAGGCAAGTATCTCCATACTCGCAATGCACCGGCTGTGCGAATTGTGAATCGCGGTACGGCCGAGAGCCCGTTCATTATCACGGCTGATCTGAAATCCCATATTCTGGTACTCGAAGTTAATGAGTTAGTGGAAGGGGAATCGAAACCCTTTGTTTCTTCAGCCATGGAGGGAACCGGTTTTATTTCGGGTTTGTGCAAATAGACCTCCGGATACCTGGGCCCGGACTTCGCACCAGAAGTCCGGGTGTGTCACAGCATGCGATTCAGCACGTCATTTTCCTTGCGATCAAACAGCCGGTGTTTGATTGCCGCGGCGCCGTGCAGGAATGCCAATGCCAGGAGACTGTAGGCGGCAAACCGGTGCAAATTGTGGGCCAGCAGAAATACTGTTTCACTATCCGGTACCAGCTGAGGCAGCTCGAAGAAGAAAAAAGCAGCGCCGTGACTCCCTTCATAGGCACTCACCTGCACATAGCCAAGAACCGGAACAGTGACTGCCAGCAGGTAGAGCAAACGGTGTGAAACCTTCGCCGCTTTTTTCTCATTGGCGCTGAGCCCTTCTGGCAACTCGGGTATTGTGGACCTCAGCCGCACAGAGATGCGAACCAGCATCAGGATCAGTACCAGCATGCCGAATGACTTATGCCAGTAATAAAACGTGTTATGCAGCTCCTGACTCAGATCGGCAGCCACCATATAAATACCGACACTACCCAGCACCAGAACCAGCAAGGCAATCGACCAGTGAAGAATTCTTATCGCGCGAGGGTATTTCATCCGCTGATAAAGACCCGGCCGACTGACGCGCTCAATAGTCTCGTGCTGGCCAGAGCTGCTCCCTTCACAACTTTCTGAATTGCCTCACATAAGCCCATCCGGGGTCGAAACACTGACCGTGGGCGGTGCCTGGCAATATGCCTGCTGGTGCAAGTGTTGTGCGAGTAATTTTTGAGTTTCCCGGCCGTAGAAAAAGCCGGGAAACCCAAGCGAGGCAGCGAAAGAGCAGATGCCCGGGCACTGGGGACCAATCGACCCGAATCCAGCAGAACATGGTCACAATCAATGTCGGCAAGTTGTTTTTCTGGCATGACGCTCCAGTCCGTTCTGAATTGAAAAAGTTAGGCTGATCACAGCACTGCGCCAATAACGGCCACCACTCGCCCCATAGCACTCTACGGGATGCCCCGCTTCATGCGTCCGCCACTGCGCAGGTGTCCTGGTGGCAGGCCGTGATGTCAACGATTCGCATGAACAAATACAGACAACTCGAAGCCACGAAATCCGCCAACCGCAAACGGCACTGGTAACGTCTGCCGTAACTTTTCCGTTTCTGACGGTAATCGGAGCGCCTATGGAGGATTTTGCCTGGCTTGATTGTCTTTAAGGAGCGAAGGGCCACCGGCTCCGCCTGTTTGTGTGTTTTTTGCTGCGGGTGTGGGTGAACAGGCCTGATTATCAACATCGGCAAGGGAGAGAACCTGAATACCATGAGAACACAAGCTATGGCATTGGCGGCACTGTTGACCGCCCTTATTTCCGCACCTGCGATGTCGCAGGATATGATCGTGCCTGAAATGACCATTCATGATTTCTTTGGCATGGAGCCCGTCGAATTCATGAAGGGAATTCATGGGCGTGATGTTGCCGCCAAAACAGTCAAGTTTGCCCGCATCGATATCGTAAAAGACGCCTCCACCCCGTATCACAACCATCCCGACGAACAATTTGTTTTGGTGCTCGAAGGCAGCATCAAAGCAAAAAGCGGCGACAAGGAATACATACTGACTCCGGGGCAACTCATGATGGTGCCAGCTTATGTTGACCACACCTACACAGCACTGGAAGACTCGGTAACCATAGAAGTGTTTGGTCCGGGCCGGCCTTTCTAGCAGCCCTGGACCGAATGCAATGACACCTTGCATCTGCCGTATTCAATGACAACGTGAGCCCATGAGGCAGCTACATGCACGCGCCGTCGGGAACCGTAAGTTTCTCAATAAGAAAATGGGTTCCGGTCTGCTTTTTTTGTCCGTGGGTGTAGCCGCCCTGTGGATTGCAAGCGACTACCCCATGGGCTCCGCGCAAAATATGGATTCGGGGTACTTTCCCCGAATCGTCTCAGTCATTCTTATCGTACTGGGTTGTGTAGACGTCATCCTGGGTTTGGTCTTTGCAGGAAATGGCCAAACCTCACCAGCCAGAACCCGCTGGCAAGCATGGGTTTTCATCCTGATGGCATTACTCTCCATCGGGCTTCTGATTGAATCGCTGGGTGTGGTTGTCGCCACACTGACCGCCGTGGTCATCGGCAGCTTCGCCAGTGACGGCATGACACCAAAAGAGGTTTTGCTGACTGCTTTATTGATCGTGTTGCTGGTTATTTCAATATTCATTGGCGGTTTGGGGCTACCCATACCTGTCTGGCCGGAGTGGTAGTTTGAGCGATCTTTGGAATAATCTCGCGATTGGTTTTGCCGCCGCGGCAACCCTGCAAAACATTGGCTATGCATTTATTGGCTGCTTCGCCGGCACCCTGATTGGCGTACTGCCAGGCGTAGGCGCTGTTGCCGCTGTTGCCATTCTGCTGCCAGTAACCTTTTATCTTGAACCTCTTTCCGGTCTCATCATGCTGGCCGGGATTTTCTACGGCGCTCAGTACGGAGGCTCCACCGCCGCCATCCTGGTAAACCTGCCTGGCGATACTTCGTCAGTGGTTTCATGCATAGAAGGGCATAAAATGGCCTTGCAGGGGCGTGCCGGCGCCGCATTGGCCACTGCGGGCCTGGGTTCGTTCTTTGCCGGTTGTTTCAGTACATGCGTGATTGCGCTGTTCGCACCACCACTGGCACTGCTGGCTCAGTCTTTTGGAGGGCCCGAGTACTTTTCGCTGATGGTTTTCGGGCTAACCGGAGCCATCGTGCTTTCCCGCGGGTCTGTAATCAATGCGCTTGCCATGATTTCACTGGGCCTTTTGCTGGGATTCGTCGGCATTGATGACACAACCGGAGGTGCCCGGTTCACCCTCGGGTTCACCTCGCTGCTGGACGGCATCAGTTTTGTACCCATGGCGATTGGGCTTTTCGGCATTGCCGGCATTATCGACAATCTCAGCCGGCCCGCCCACGACCGGTCAGTGATTACAGACAAAATTGAGACCCTCTGGCCAACCCGGGAAGACTTCAAGAAAGCCTGGGCACCTGTCCTGCGCGGAACCGGGCTGGGCAGCATTCTCGGCGTACTGCCCGGAGGAGGGGCTGCGCTGAGTTCGTTTGCCTCTTACGTGGTGGAAAAGAAAGTCACCAGAGACCCGTCCAGCTTTGGTCATGGCGCCATACAAGGCCTGGCCGGCCCCGAGTCCGCCAATAATGCCGGCGCACAAACCTCGTTTATTCCGATGCTCACACTCGGGATACCAGGCAATGCCATGATGGCCATTCTGATCGGTGCACTAACCATCCACGGCATTCAGCCGGGGCCTCAGATCATGACTGAGACGCCCACCCTTTTCTGGGGTTTGATCGCCAGCATGTGGATTGGAAATCTGATGCTGATCATCATCAACCTGCCTTTGATCGGCGTGTGGGTGCAATTACTCAAGGTGCCATACCGATACCTGTACCTGGCGATCCTGGTCTTCTCGGCGCTCGGCGTGTATTCGTTAAACAGCAATGTCTTCGACGTTTTCCTGATGATGATGTTTGCATTACTGGGCTATATCTTCATTCGCCTGGAGTGCGATTTCGTTCCCATGGTGCTGGCCTTTGTTCTGGGCCCGCTGATGGAAACCAACTTGCGTAAGTCCCTGCTGATTTCCTCAGGCGATCCGATGATTTTCCTGCAACGGCCCATCAGTCTCGGTTTGCTGGTCTGCACCCTGGCCTTGCTGGCAGTAATCATTGCCCCAAGTCTGCGTGCCAAACGGGAAGTCGTGTTTGATGAAGCCTAGGACCCGCTGAACTTATGCCCATGTATCTGAGAACTGTCTGCCATGCGTAACGTGCTGCTGCTCCATCCCAACGACAATGTAGCCGTGGCGCTGTGCGCGCTGAAAGAACGTGACTCCACCAATGAAGGCCCGGTAAACCAGGACATTCCTGCTGGACACAAGTTGGCCATTTCCGATATTGCCGCTGGCGAGCCCATCCGGAAGTACTCCCAGATCATTGGCCTGGCCAGGCACGATATCCGCAAAGGTGACCATGTGCACCTGCACAATGTCGCCATGACCGTCCCGGAACCCGACGCGTCCTTTGTCGCCGCGACCACACCCGAGCCAGACCCGGTGCAACCTGCCCGTTTTGATGGCTATCTGAGGGAGGATGGCCGGGCGGCGACACGCAACTACATTGGCATCCTTACCAGCGTGAATTGTTCGGCCACTGTTGCCAGGGCGATTTCCCAGCATTTCAATGACGTGTCCCGGGTTCATGCGAATATTGACGGGGTGGTGGCCTTAACCCACAGTTCCGGCTGCGCAATGGGGGGAGATGGGCGTGGTTTGAATTTGCTGCGCAAGACGCTTGCCGGCTTCGCCCGTCATCCAAACTTCTATGCGGTTTTGGTCATCGGGCTTGGTTGTGAAAGCAACCAGATAGACGGGCTTCTGGAATCACAAGGACTTGAGACTGGCCCGAAGCTGGCCACCCTGTCCATCCAGCAGGAAGGTGGCACCACCGCAACCGTCCGCCGGGGTATTGAAATCATCAATGGCTTTATTGAGGCCGCCGCCAGGGAAGCTCGACAACCGCTGCCTGCTTCGCATTTGACTCTGGCATTGCAATGTGGCGGCTCTGATGCCTTTTCCGGGATTACCGCCAATCCCGCCCTGGGGGCGGCAGCTGATCTGCTGGTGCGCAACGGCGGCTCGGCAATTCTCGCGGAAACACCTGAAATTTATGGCGCGCAGCACTTGTTGATTGGCCGGGCCAGGTCCCCTGAATTGGTAGATCACATTAACCGTCTGCTGAAGGCCTGGGAGCATCGCACTGCGCTGGCTGGCGGTGAAATGGATAACAATCCATCCCATGGCAACAAAGAGGGCGGACTTACCACCATCCTGGAAAAATCTTTGGGCGCCGTGGCGAAAGGGGGGACCACTACGTTGCAGGATGTTCTCGAGTATGCGGACCCCGTCCGAACCAGGGGATTGATGTTCATGGACAGTCCGGGCTATGACCCGGTGTCAATTACCGGCCAGATAGCAAGTGGCGCCAACGTGGTCGCCTTCACCACCGGGCGTGGTTCCGTTTTTGGCTGCAAGCCCGTACCGTCGATTAAATTATCAACCACTACAGCGCTTTACAATCGAATGGCTGACGACATCGACATCAACTGCGGTGTCGTGCTGGACGGTCAATGCGACATCGCGCAAATGGGCCAGGCAATTTTTAACGAGGTTTTACTGGTAGCATCAGGAAAGAAAACCAAGAGTGAAGAACTTGGATTCGGCGAGCTGGAGTTCGCGCCCTGGATCCAGGGGCCGGCTATGTAGCTCGTACGGCAGAACAGCGTCGACCTGCTCGATTCCGGTGGTGTAACAGTTATACATGAGGTGAGATTAGTCGTTCATACTTACAGTAGTGACATGAATACATATACCGTGGATAGCACATTGTGCTCCAGGGTGATGCCGGGGAGAGCATGGGAGACAAACGTAAGATGACATCTGACATGGACAGCGTGTATCGCGCTCAATCAGGCTCTTTGACGCGATTTCTGAGACGCTTTCTTGACTCGAGTGTTGATGTGGAAGACGTGCTTCAGGAAACGTTCCTGAAGACCTTTGAAGCAGAGCGAAAAGTCCACATCAGGGCACCCGTGCCATTTTTGTTCAAGACAGCAAGGAACCTGGCCCTGAACGCCATTTCAATGCGCAAACGCCGCAAGACGGACATGATTGCAGACGTGGATGAGGTGCCTTTTCTGTACGATGTGGACTTGATATCCGGACTGGATCCAGAGTCACATCATGCGGTAAGAGATCAGCTATCCATTGCACAGGATGCACTGGACCAGCTCACGCCAAGAGTTCGGGAAGTGTTTATATTGCGTAAAGTGTACGGGCTGACACACAAGGAAATTGGAACCAAACTGGGTATAAAAGTGAGTACCGTGGAAAAACACGTTGCAGCCGGAATCTTTCAACTCAAACAGATTCCGGGTTTTTCCAAAGGGCTTTCGCACATGGAAGCGGCGGACAAAAATTTAAAAAAAATGGGTAAAGGAGGCTTGGAATCAAAATGACAAGCGTGGTGGATTTTCCGGATCAATCCGCTATTGAGAATGAGGCATCGCAGTGGATCGCCAAACTCGATGGCGGATCACTGTCCGTTTCTGATCTTCGGGAGTTGCGGCGCTGGGTGAACCAGAGTTCCAGGCATCGCTCAGTCCTGGAAGACATGGCCGCACGATGGGACATGCTTGACGTTCTGGTATTCACTCAGGCTGCGGACCGTCAGGCCACTGCAACATCACACCGTTCGTGGCCCAGAATGGCTGCGATGGCGGCAGCCGTTGTGTTGATTGCCCTCACCGCAGTGTTTGTGAATGAGCAAGGCGGTATCTCGCCCGAGCTTTCTGAACTCGACCAGACCACCTATTACACGGATATCGGTGAACAGAAGTCAGTAACGCTTTCTGACGGCTCAGTCATAACGATCAACACCAACAGCCGGCTGCATGTGGACTTTTCCAAAGAGGAGCGCAATTTATCACTTGAACAGGGTGAGGCCTTTTTCGAAGTAGCCAAGTCCACCAGACCATTCAAGGTCAGTGCCGGACGCGGACAGGTGGTTGCCCTGGGCACCGCATTTGCCGTACGGCTGACCAGCAGCAATGTGGTGGAGGTCGATGTGACCGAAGGCGTTGTTAACGTCTCCCGAATTGATGTTGCCGGCACCGATACCGACTCACCCGACAATGCAAAAGCCCAGATCTTCAACGCCGGAGACCGTGGCCGAATCAGCGATTCAGTCGAGTTGATAGATACGGTTGACCTTGAAGTACTTGAACGTCAACTGTCCTGGCGTGAAGGCATGCTGGTGTTCAATGGAGAATCTCTTGAAGATGTAATTCTCCAGATCAGCAGATATACCCCCATTGAATTTGTTATCTCGGATCCATCATTAAGAAACCTGAAGATTGGTGGGTATTTCCAGATCGGTGATACTGAAGTCCTTCTCGATACACTTGCCTCCAGCTTCGGAGTCGAAGCAGACGTAGTCCGGCCTGAATTGATTTATTTACGTCCGGTTTCCCGTTGAAACCGGACGGCTTCCAACTGTTCTCACACCGCCCCGCTTGAATCCCGAGTAGCGGGTTTACCGTCGTCATTTGTCTGATAAATCGCGAGGTTCGTTTTTCGAAGGTCATGCGATCTGGACACGCTAAGTCAAACATACTTGAACTGGTGCGAGGTGCCGCGACGGTGTTGATAGTTACCGCCACTTCCTTTGTGTGCGCCCATCATGCGGTTGCCGGACCACTCGATTCGGTTAAAACGTTTAACTTGCCCGCCCAGACCGCCGATGAGGCGCTTACACAGTTCGCGCGCCAGGCGAAAATCGCTTGCTTGTACGCATACGATCAGGTTCACGGCATAACGACCAACTCAGTAGTGGGCGAATATCGGGTCGGTCTGGCATTGGAGCTGATGCTGAAAGATACGGGACTGGCAGGATCCATCAACAATCACGGTGTACTTACTGTTGAACGGGTGCAAGCCAAATCGGTTGAAGAAAATAACAAGGAAGTCATTGTGCCCGTGAATCCGACCATTGCATCAAGCACAGAGCCGGACGGAGGCTACGAGGGCCGCGTGCTTATTGAAGAAGTAATGATCACCGCAAGAAGAAGAGAGGAGTCTCTGCAGAATGCTCCGGCAGCGATCTCAGCCTTTGGTTCTGACACTTTAAAAGCCATGGGCGTAGACAACTCGCGTGACATGGCAAGATTTGTTCCGAATATGCAATCCGCATCGCAGGGAAGTTTCGGCGGTGACTTTCAGGACAATATAACCATTCGCGGGATTGGCAACGACAGGGAATTTCCCGATACGGAACAAGCTGTAGGCGTCTACATTGACGATGTTTTCTATCCACGGTCGGCGGGCAATGTGGTTGAAATGGTGGAGCTTGAGCGCGTAGAGGTGCTGCGCGGCCCTCAGGGTACGCTGTTCGGCCGGAACTCCATGGCAGGTACGATTCGTTATGTTACTCGCAAGCCGGTGCGTGTATTCGCCGCAAATGCTGAAGTCAAATATGGCTCATTCGATCGTGTAAACGCTCTCGGTTCGCTCTATTTTCCAATGGGTGACAACTGGTCAGGACTGGCGTCATTTGGCAAGGATACGCGGGACGGTTTTGTCACCCATGACCTGGATCAGCAAACCAACGGGTCCAAGAACTCGATGACTTCCCGGTTGACCATGCGCTATGAGAATGATGATCTTGTCATGGACCTTGGGATAACCGATATCGGCTCCAGAACAGATGGATCACCCAAAATCATCTGGGACGCATGCCCCCTGTGCCCGCCATTTGCCGTAGCTACGTTCGATGATCCACAAGGCCCCTATGACACCCGATTCAATTCCAGAACGCCTTTCTCGATAGTCGGCGGAAGCCCCCATCCGGACTTTTTAACTCTGGATCAGACCACCCTGCACGCCACCATCGCTTACTCTTTGTCGGAAAGGCTGGAGCTCAAGTCAATCACCGCCAAAACCTGGCTCGACTACGAATGGTCCCAGGACGTGGATGGCAGCCCACTGCCCGTCTATCTCGCCCGTTTCAGCGAAAACAATGTGTTTTTTCAGGAGGAACTGCAATTAGCCGGGTACTGGGACGGCTTCCACTATGTTTCAGGCCTGTTTTTCTATCGCGAGCGTCCACAATATAACCAGTTCTCTTTCAACGCCGCCCAAGGGAAAAGGATCCGTGATCAGTACTACCAGACGGATGCCTGGGCAATCTACGCGCAGGGGAACCTCGATATCACCAATAAGGTGACGCTCACCGCGGGGGCGCGTTTTACCAGTGAAAGTAAAAAAGTCACTTCGGTATTCACTTTTTCGGAACAGCCCGGGCTTTCAGGATTGAATGCGAGCAAATCCAGATCCTGGGATGCATTCACTTATCACCTGGATTTGACCTACAAACCAGGCAGCAATTCGCTCTGGTACGCTTCTGTCTCCACCGGCTTCAAAAGCGGAGGAATTAATTTCAACCTGGATGTCAGCCCTGAACCTGCACCCAACTACGGCATATTGCCCTTCGACCCCGAAGAGGCAATCAGCTACGAAGCGGGTTTCAAATGGAGTTCCCCGGGTGGCCGGGTGATCGCCAATTCGGCCGCTTTCTTTATGCGGCTCGACAACCAGCAACTGGCAGGGATCAAGCAATTCACTTCCGGCTTTATCGGGCAGCAAGTCAACGCAGGCAAACTGCACACCAGCGGTTTTGAACTGGATTTTCAAGGCCTGGTTTCCACCCAGCTGAGCATTCGCGCCAGTGCCGCATACTTCCGTGGTGCCTATGATGAAATCGGTGCCGCCGGTGTTACCCGCCTGATCAGTAAAAGCAGCGAACTGGCTTTATCACCAAAGTACTCGTTTTCACTGGGTGCGCAATACTTGCTCCCGCTGTCAAATGGCGCCCTGCTGGAGTTCGATGCCGATTACGCCTGGCGTGACGAAATGCAGTCACAGGCAAACAGCAGTAATACCCGGACCCTTGAAGCTGTCGGCCTGTTGAATGCCGGAGTGACGTATTTTTTTTCCAATTCGGACTTTAGCCTGACAGTACGCGCCAATAATCTTACTAACCGGTACTACTTCACCGGCATTCGGCTTTACAACAACGGTGCCCCTTTCGGACAGTCATCTGCCGACCTGGGGCGGCCCCGGGAATGGTATGCGTCTGTGAGCTACCAGTTCTGAGCACTTCCATCCACATATCCAACATAAGAATGTTTTGTTCCAGGAGGCAGTATGAAATATCCAACACATAAAATGGCACCACAATCCAGGCTGGCAGGCATGGTGGCCCTGGTCGTGTCGCTTCTTCTGCCTATGGCGGTTGCTGCGCAAGAGGTAGGACACTGGGAGCCGCGGGCATCCATGCCGCTGAGAGTGGATGAGCCCAGAGGGGTTTCCATTGACAACAAGATTTACATTCTTGGAGGCATTGATGATACCGGTATGGGGCCCCTGGGTGTCGTGCTGGTTTATGACGACGAAACGGATAGCTGGGAAGAGCGTGCAAAAATGCCAACTCCAGGACATCACCTCATGGTGTCAAAGTACAAGGGCAAGATCTATGTGTTCGGGGGCTTTGATTTGTCAGACACCGTATTTGCCTGGCGCGCCATTGATAATGCCTGGGAGTACTCCCCTGATACCGATACCTGGAAGGCGTTACCGCCCATGCCAGCCGGCCCGAGAGGCGCGGGAGAAGCCGTTGAGGTTGACGGGAAGATCTATGTAATTGGCGGCGCTGGCCCGCTTCCTGGCCAGGACCCGGCCATGGAATTCAATGGTACGCATGCGGTGGTAGGCACCACGGAAGTTTATGATATCGCAAGCAACAGCTGGTCGACGGTAACCGCAATGCCAACTGCCAGGAATCACTTCCACGCATCCGCGACGAATGGCAAGATCTATGCTTTTGGAGGCCGCGTCGGCTCTGCATATATCGTCCATTCAAGCAACACCGATATCGTAGAAGAATATAATCCGGAAACAGACTCCTGGACGCTGAAAAAGCCCATGCCCACCAACCGCAGCGGAACAGGCGGCGCACCCTACAATGGAAAAATATACGTTGCTGGCGGTGAGTATCAGAGTGATGTGATGATGGCGGCATTCCGGGTCCTGGAAGCTTACGACCCTGCCACCAACTCATGGAACACCAGCTTGCCCAGAATGCTGGTTCCTCGCCATGGGTTCGTTGGCATCCTGATGAACAATGAGTTTCACGTGCTGGGTGGTGGCTTTCAGTCAGCAGGCGTGGACCGGGTTGTGGTGACCACCGAAACCCATGATGCCTTTATTTTTGCGGAAGATCCGGTGGCGGAAACACAAGATTGAGGGGAACGTCGGTACGGTGCAGCGGCAGTACTGCCGCTGTACCTATTCCAGGGTGTTTTCCTGCGCCAGCCTGGCCACTTCCGCATGCATCAGTGACACAACGGCGCGCACGGCGGCTGGAAGTTCGGTGTTCTGGTGGGCCAGCACCAGCATCAGGTGAATGGTTACATCCTTGATGGGTACTGCTGAGACAGCCCCTGCTTTTACATCATCGCTGAAAGTGGACACAGGAAGTATGGTGGTGGCGGTTCCACGTAACAGCATCCTTCGAATTGCTTCAAGTGAATCGGTTTCATGCTCTACATTCAGACGCTTTCCCCGTGAACCGATTTGTTGGTCAACAATTTCTCTGAAGCCGGGCGGGATGATTACGGGGATTTTCTCAATTTCATCGAGGGTGAAATGCATGCGCGTGGACGGTTCAAGAGCCGGCGTATACACCACCAGCGATTCCGCAGCGAGCGGTGTCAGAACCAGGTTTCTGGACCGGGTAGTTGGATTATGCAGCAATGCGGCCTGGAACTCCCCCCGCAGCAGGCCTTCCAGCAATTCCGGTGTTCGACCCTTCATTATCTTCAATTTGACCCGGGGCAGGCGTTCTCGCGCTGTTTCCAGAATCCCCGGAATCACGGTTTCTGTAAGACTGCCGGGAATGCCGATTACCACCGGCCCGCTGGCTTCTGACTCGGATAAGGTGACCTCCCGATGCGCCAATGCCAGCTGATTGAGGATACTGCGGCAGTGCCTCAGGAATATCTGTCCGGCAGGCGTCAGCTGTACCCCTCGAGGCAGGCGGTAGAACAACGCGGTACCCGCCTGCTCTTCAACTTTCTTGATGTGACGGCTCAACGCCGGTTGCGCCAGGTGCAATTGTTTGGCTGCGACGGAAATGTTCCCGACTTCTGCAACATGCACAAAATACTTGATGCTTTTCATAAGCGTATTTTCCGAATCAACAGCCAGCCCCCTGGTCCGCAGTCGATGCACGGAATGGAAAGCATGCACGTGGTATGGAGGATGACCAGAGATGCCTGATTCAAGGGTTCGCTACCGTCATTGTACAGCCTTGACCACACAGGCCGTTCTGATTTTTTTCATTTCAGCTATGGCGAATGACGCGCTGGCACATGGCTTTGGGCCCAGATATCAATTACCCATTCCCCTGGGCCTGTACGTGGCAGGCGCGGGTCTGACGGTTGCTCTGTCGTTTGCGGCTTTTGTGCTGTTTCTGAAACATCAGGCTGCCAAAACTGCCGGTTCAGCCAGTCAGTCCAGCAGGACAGCAAGAGGAATTTTGCTGTCGGAGCCATGGGGCAAAATCCTCTCCAATGGACTGCTTGGGCTCAGGGTTCTGTTTTCACTGGGCTTCTTTTTCGCTGTTTTCTGCGGGCTGTACGGCTCCCAAAACCCGTTCCAGAACCCGCTGCCCGTGCTGATCTGGTTGTTGGGCTGGATCGGCGTGGCCTTCATCTGCATCCTTTTTACTGATGTATGGCGACTGGTAAACCCCTGGACGCCAATTATTGAGCTATGCGAAAAACTTTACCTTCGCCTTAGCGGCAAATGCAGCGCCAAACCCGTGTTGAATTTTTCCGCATCGTGGGGAGTCTGGCCGGCATTCTTACTCTTTTTGTGCTTTGCCTGGATGGAGTTGATATGGCCCAGCCGCTCAGACCCTTCACAACTGGCCATCGCCTTACTGATTTACTCGGCTATTACCTTGCTGGGAATGGGGCTGTTTGGACGCAAGGCCTGGTCCGCGCGGTGTGAATTCCTGACCCTGGTTTTCGGTTTGTTCGCCCGCTTTTCCCCTGTTCTCATCACTAAATATGATGGGTACAGAATTGTACTTCGCAAACCAGGACTGGGTTTGCAACAGGCTGAAAGCGCCTCGGCGTCGATGACATTTTTGATTCTGGCTTTGCTGTCCACGGTCACGTTTGACGGTTTGCTGGAAACCTGGGTTTGGGCTCAGATCGATGTCGCCATACTCGCTTCACCTTTGGATTCGTTTATCTGGACAGCACTTAACCTTCGCGAAATTGAGGCCTTGCTGATCGCCCGCTCGCTGGGCCTGTTGGCCTCGATTCTATGCATGACCCTGGGCTACCTGCTTATCTGCTGGCTTATGTCCCGGCTGAGCAGCAGCGGTACACCGGGAACCTGGCAGCTGGCCCGAAAATTTATTTTCAGCCTGATACCCATCTCTCTGGCGTATCATATCGCGCACTACTTTGCCTACCTGTTTATTGGCGGGCAGAGCGCGATTTCGCTTTTCTCCGACCCGCTGGGCCTGGGCTGGGACCTGTTTGGCACGGCAGACTTTCAGACCAATACAAACCTGGTCAGCCCGGGAATGCAATGGGCCGTCGCCCTGTCCGCCGTGGTCATCGGCCACGTGGTTTCCATCTACCTGTCACATACCACGGCCTTGCGGGTTTTTCGAAACTCACGGGACGCCCTGGTGACCCAGACACCAATGGCTCTGTTTATGGTTGCCTACACCATGTCGAGCCTGTGGATACTGGCGCAACCCATTACCGCAAGCTGATACCCGGCTGGTGGCAGACCAGTCTGGCTGAATCAGCGCCGCGTATCAGCAGGAAAGATGCCTCGGGTGTTAAGGTAGACCACGTAAAGACTGCTGGTGGCACAGATAAACAGCCGATTTAACTTCGGGCCTCCAAATGTGACATTGGCCACAACCTCGGGTATGCGGATCTTTCCGATAAGGGCTCCATCCGGGGCATAACAATGCACACCATCACCAGCGGATGTCCAGATGTTAGCGTGGACATCCACACGAAATCCGTCGAATATTCCCACGCTGCACGTCGCAAAAACTTTGCCGGGCTGCAGGGTTTTACCATCGGCGGAGATGGGGTAGGCGCGTATCACCGACGAAAAATCCGGGTCGTGAGTGGTGCCGGTATCCGAAACGTACAGCACAGACTCATCAGGGGAAAACGCCAGCCCGTTGGGCTTGAACATATCGGTCACCACGGCTGCCAGGCTGCCGCTGGCGGGATCAGCCCGGTAAACCCAGGACGATCCGATTTCCGAAGGCGCGGCATCACCTTCATATTCACTGTCGATTCCATACGTGGGGTCTGTAAACCAGATGGTTCCGTCTGACTTCACAACCACGTCGTTGGGTGAATTCAGGCGCTTACCCTCGAACTGGCCGGCAATAAGCGTTCGGCTGCCATCATGTTCAATCCGGCTTACCGCTCGCTGGCGATGTTCGCAGGAAATCAACCGGCCCTGATGGTCTACGGCATGTCCGTTCTGGTTCTGACACGGCGCCTGGTAAACCGAAACCGAACTGTCCGTTTCGTCATAGCGCAGCAATCGGTCATTGGGGATATCGGACCATATAAGATACTTTCCCGCAGGAAAGTAAGCTGGCCCCTCAGCCCACCGGCAACCCGTCCAGAGTTTGTCCACCACGACATTGTTGAAGACCAGTTTGTTAAAGCGTTTGTCCAATACTTCAAAGTCGGCAGAAAGCATTTTTCCCCTCGCGCAGTCCAGATTTCAAACGCTGAGTTCGGTGTACATTCGACTGAAACTCAATGCATTTTTCTCCCCCTATTCTGCCTGTGCATTTAGTTCATTTCATTAGAGGATTTTCGGCTTTCATTTGTCCTTATTGTGGATCAGACCGATGACTACCGAACGGCCCGGAGATCGCCTTCACCACCTAATTCGACAGGAAATGTTCCTATATGAACGATGCAATTTCTCGCAAAACCAACCCCAAATCCGACTTTCCCGATCAGAACACGGAAGCCCTGCCGAGTATCGGCTTCATCGGGGTCGGATTGATGGGTCACGGGGTGGCGGGGAACCTGATTAATGCCGGTTATGAACTGACGGTGATGGCGCATCGAAACCGCAAACCAGTAGACGATCTCATTGAACGTGGTGCCAGAGAGACTTCAAGCCCGCAGGCGATGGCGCTGCAATGTGACGTGATCTTTCTGTGTGTCACCTCTTCAGTCCAGGTTGAAGAGCTTGTTTATGGCATTGACGGCCTGCTAACCGGAACGCGCAAGGGGTTAACCGTGGTCGATTGCACAACCGCCGATCCGCGTTCAACACTGAAGCTGGCGGCGACGTTCAAGCAGCACGGCATCCACTTCGTGGACGCCCCGCTGGGCCGAACACCCCGTGCAGCAGAACAAGGCCAGCTCAATGCCTACGTGGGCGGTGATGAGGCCACGGTGGCGCGCCTGACACCCTTGCTTGACACGTTTACGGAAAATGTTTTCCACCTCGGGCCGGTGGGCAGCGGCCATAAGATGAAACTGCTGACGCAGTTGATTTCAATGAGTTATGCCGCGCTGTATGCCGAAGCGTATGCCGCCTGCGAAAAAACCGGAACAGATCCTGTGGCTTTCTTTGAAATTATTGACAGCGGTGGGTTGACGTCCGGCTTTTTTCAGAATTTTTCCAAGTGGGTGCTGCACAAGGACCCGCAGGCGCATGCGTTTTCCATCAGCAACTGCGCAAAAGACATCGGGTACTACAACGCCATGGTGGATGACGCAAACATGGTGTCCATTATCGGGCCAGCAACCAAGCAGAGCTTTGCGGTGGCCATGGCGCAGGGAGCAGGTGATCTGTACATGCCACGCCTCGCCGATGCTTTGAAGCAACTCAATGGGGTTGCGGCGGACTGATCAGTGCGCCGGTCCTGCATAAACTCGATGGGCATCATTGCATTGCGCGCCTTAAGGCCGGCCATTCTGACCGGGGGCCTTGTTCTGCTGACGGCATGCGATACGCAACCCCCGTCAGGAGCCATCGCTTTGGAGTTCGATCACTCGGTTGCTGGCGAACCTCTGGTTTTTGACCAGTTCTCTTATACATCCGAGGCGGGGTTCCAATACAGCGTGGTCACCCTGAAGTATTTTATTTCGAACATCCGGTTTGAGCGTGAGGATCACACCTCGGCCAGTTTCAACAATGTTCATTATGTTGATGCTCGGGACGATACCACCTACCGACTTGAGCTGGGACCGCTAGCCAATGGAACCTATCGGTCCATCACCTTCATTC
>JBFIHZ010000040.1:0-18514 GCA_041601535.1 Lysobacterales bacterium
ACAACTGCAGTCCTGAAGGAAACACCCTGCGATGGCCCTGCTCGATAAATTCTCCACCGCCGCTGCCATCCGGGCGGGGCTGAATACCAGCGACCATGACCCCACCCACGTGGTCATAGACCAGATCCTGTCCGCTACCGAGGGCATGGTTGAAGGCCGTCACACCATCCTGGCCGGCACCAATAACTACCTGGGTCTGACCTTTGACCCCGCCTGTGTGGCCGCCGGCCAGCAGGCACTGGAAAGCCAGGGGACCGGCACCACCGGCTCACGCATGGCCAATGGCAGCTTCGCCGCCCATGCCTCGCTGGAACAGGAGTTTGCCGAATTTTATGACATGCCTTATGGCATGGTATTTTCCACCGGCTATGCCGCCAACCTGGCCAGTCTGTGCGCCTTGCTGGCGCCGGGCGATGCGGTGCTGCTGGATGCTGATGCGCATGCCAGCCTGTACGATGGCTGCCGCATGAGTGGCGCGGATATATTCCGTTTCAAACACAACGACGCCAGCAGCCTGGAAAAGCGCATGCGCAGGCTGGGCGAGCGCGCCAGCAACAGCCTGATCGTAACCGAAGGGCTGTACAGCGTACTGGGTGACCAGGCGCCTTTGCAGGACATCGTGGCAATAAAAAACCGCTACGGCGCACAATTGCTGGTGGACGAAGCCCATTCGCTGGGCGTATTCGGCGAGCACGGCCGCGGAGTTGCTGAATCCGCCGGCGTGCTTGACCAGGTTGATTTTATTGTTGGCACGTTCAGCAAAAGCCTGGGGGCCATGGGCGGTTTCTGCGTCAGCCCGCACGAGGAACTCAAGCTGTTCCGCTACGTCGCCCGTGCGTTTATCTTCACCGCCTCGTCCAGCCCATCCATTATCGCCACCACGCGTGAAGCCCTGCGGCAACTGCGCAACCGCCCGGAATTGCGTGAACGGTTATGGGCCAATGCCCAACGGCTGTACTCCGGCCTGCAGGGACTGGGCTACAGCACCGGTCCGCAGGTCAGTCCGGTCGTGGCGGTAAAAATCGGCGAGCGTGAGCAGGCGCTGGACTGCTGGAACCGGCTTCTGGCCGCCGGCATCTACGTCAACCTGATGATTCCGCCGGCCTCACCCGACAGCTTCAGTTACCTGCGTTGCAGCGTCAGCGCGGCACACACCGAAGCGCAAATTGATACCATCATCAAGGCATTTGCCAGCCTCAGGCAGTGAACGGAAACCTGAATGGCTGGCTCCGTTCGGCCGCCGGCAGTATCCGCTACAATTAAGCACTTGATCGACCAAGCCTGATCTGTCGACACCGCGCTCCTCGCCTGGGGAAAATGATGTGATTTACTCCCGCTGCCCGACCCAACCTGTTTCTTCCTGTGAACTGAGCTGGCAACCGGTGTTATTGGTGCTGTTGGCCATGGCCCCGCTGCTGGTTTATGCCGGCCCCAGCCAGTCAGACACGCTCAATCCGGATTGCGTTATGCACCTGATGCAGTCGGCGGATGATCATCTGACGGTGGGGGAAATTCGCCAGCGCTGTGCAGAGACGATCACGGCACACTCGTTTGAGGGGGCGAAACCAGACTCCGATGATGACGCCGATACGCATGGCACACTGGCCGCACCGGCTGACGCAGAGCAACTGACCGCGCTGACCGAGCGGCTGGAAACCGACCGCAAAGCCGCAGACCGCGCTTTCAGCATCATGGCCCACCGGCCCAACTACATCCTGGCGGCGGCGTATAACACCGAAGGCTGGGACCCAACGCCGTTCCGTGAGGCCAGTGGCAACCCGGAATATGTCAACAAGGACGTGGAAGCGCAGTTCCAGATCAGCGTGAAAGTACCGCTGGCGCTGGACCTGTTCGACGGCCGGGCCGATTTGTATGCTGCCTACACCAATCGCTCGTTCTGGCAGGTGTACAGCGCCACCAATTCTCAGCCGTTCCGCGAGACCAACCACGAACCGGAGTTCTGGCTGCAGTTTGCCAACGATTGGCAATTTGCCGGCTTTACCAACTCGGTCAATGCGGTGGGCTATTTGCACCAGTCCAATGGCCGCGGCGCCGTGCTGTCGCGCAGTTGGGACCGGCTGTACGCCAACTTCATCTTCCAGAAGGGCAATGTGGCCATCGGCATCATGCCCTGGTGGTGGATCAACGCCGACAAAAGTGAAAGCAGTAATCCCGATATAGATGACTACATGGGTTACGGCGAAATGAAGCTGGTGTGGGAGCGCAAGCGCCACGTGGTCGCGGTGATGCTGCGTAACCACATTGAAAGCGGCTTTGAGCGCGGCGCCACCGAAATCAGCTGGAGTTTCCCGATCTTCGGCTACAGCTACCTGCGCGGCTACCTGCAGTATTTCTACGGTTATGGCGAGAGCCTGATCGATTACAACCAGAAGGCCAACCGCCTGGGCATTGGTATTTCAGTCACTGACTGGTTTAACTGAGCCAGCCGCTACCAAACAGCAGCAGCGGCGGCAGCACGCGCTTCAAGCCGGCGTGTTGCGACTTATCCATACCAGCCGAACCGTCAGCGCCAGGGTCAGCAAAGAGGCGCAGATCGAGGCCAGGCCGGGGCCAATCAAGCCCACGGCTTTGGTGAACAGGAAAAACAGCCCGAGGTAGGCGCTGATGCCCAGCAGGTGGATGCGCAACAGGCTGGCAGCCCGGCCCATGGCATAGGCGGCCGCGCGCAGGGAAGCACTGGCCAGTTCAAAAGCCGCCGCGATCAGCAATAACACCAGCAGCGGCTGGGCCGGCACGTAGTCCGCACCGACCAGACCCAGCAACGGTTTTCCTGCCAGCACCGCCACCAGCACGAATATGGCGCCCACACCGCCCGCCACCAGCGCAGTGCGAAACGGCAGGCGGCCAAAGCTGTCGCTGCCGGCATGCCAGGCGCGGGTCAGATCGGGAAACAGCACCTCACGCAGCATCACCGCCGGCTGGGTCAGCACGGTGGAAACTTCCCGTGCAAGCCGGAACAGGCCGGCCGCTGCGGGGCCCAGCAAAGCGCCTGCCAGCAGGGTGGAAAGGTGCTTGGGCAACAGGTCAATGCTGGTCTGCCAGTACACCACGCCGATAAAGCGCCAGAATTCACTGCCCTGCTCACGCAGTTCACCCCAGCGGAAGCCCTGCCACAGCGAGGTTGCCAGTTTGCCACTCAATTCCAGCAGGCCACGGCTGAACATGTACACATTGCCCACCGCGTAGGCCACACCCCAGGCCAGCACAAACATCAGCATGGTGGCATCCGCCAGCCAGGCCGCCGCCACCAGCACCACGCGCACCAGTGGTGCCACCGCGTATTGCACACCCAGCGCATCGAAGCGGTCATACAGACGCAATATGCCGCTGCCGGTATTGATCGGGGTGGTCAGCAACACCAGCGCATACCACGGCGCCCAGCTGGCCATCTGTCCATCCCAGTGCAGCAGGCTGGCCGCCAGCGGCACGGCGGCCAGCGCCAGCAGTGTGGCCAGCGCACTGGTGGCAAAATCCAGTACCAGCGTGGCGCGCAACAGGCTTTTCAGACCCGCCTCATTACCCTGTTCATGCAGTGGAATGCCAAAGCGCACGATGGCCTCAAAGGTGCGGAAGTTCAGCAGGCCCTTGATGACCAGCACATAGGTGTGCAGCAGAATCACCAGGCCGAACTGTTCCACTGGCAGGGCGTGCGCCATCAGGCCGGTGGCAGCCACGGCGCAGACCGCGCCGATACCACGCCCGCGCAGCACCTTGCCAAAGTTTTTCAATACCCGGTTCACCCTGCGCCGCCCGTCACCGGAACGCACCGCGCCGGTACAACCGCCACAGCACCGGCCAGCCAAAAATCAGCGGATACTTGCGCTGCCTGGCGGTGAGTTCCACCCGCACGCCGGAATGCCGGGCGATCTTCCACAGCAGGTAATCAAACCCGCGGTCAAAGGTGAAACCGGCTTTCAGCAGGCGCAGCACCGACAATACCTTGCCCTGTGCCCGCCGCAGCATCCAGCCCAGGCTGGAGCGGCGCCGCTGCCAGGCGGAAGCCGTGTAGCGGTACTCAAGTGTCGAATCATCAGCCACCAGCCCGGGAATGTCAGTGGCCAGGCCTCGCAACAAGGCCCGGTAATAGTCCGCATTGTGATCAAACAGGGCCAGTGCATGCCCGGGCGGTTCAGACCGGAGTTCACAGCCATAGGTCAGTGACAGCCCGCGGCTGACCCAGTCGGCGGCGGAAAACCGGCCGGGCAATTGCGCCAGCACACGCCGCGCAAACGTATCAGCCGCCTGGCCCAGCGCAGACACCAGCCGCTCGCGCACCACATCATCGCGGCAATACAACAAGCCACAGGGCTGGGTAAAACGCGCCCAGAAATAGGAATGAAAATCATGCCGCATGGCGTATTCAAAGCGCCCCAGTGTCATCACGGCGTACTTGGCGCGGGCCTGCTGTTCGCCCTGGCCACACCGCACCTGGTAGACATTGGGCGACAGCAGCCAGGCCAGTCCCGCATGCCAGGCGGGTTTCAGCGCGCCATAGCCGTCCAGCAGCACGTAAAAATCCAGCAGGGTATCGCGCTTGCCGCGCAGGTAGGAACCGTAAATCAGGATGGCCGCCACACCGCTGCCGTGGCGCTGGCGAATGGCTTCGACCAGGCCATCACGGGCCGTGTCCGGCCACTGGCAGGCCTGCGCCAACTGGCGGCTGATCAGAACCTGTGGTGATTCAGTTGCCGTAGGCGCCACGGGTAGCACCAAACACACGGTAAGAGGCAGCATGCGGCCCGCTGGCCACGTTGTCCGCACTGAGCCAGGATTGCAGCCTGCCATGCCTCAGCCGGGCCAGCAGGCCTTGCAACAGTCGCAGCAGCAATACACCGGTGGTCAACACCGACCACCCCACCACGGCCACAAAGCCCCAGTCGGGCCGGCCGGCCAGCAGGCTGAGCGTCAGAATGATCAGGCAGGGGTTGCGCCGCGCGGTGACCAGCCGGAACCAGGCATCAAACGGCCGCCAGGTGAAAATGCTGCAATCGCCCAGCAGCGGAAACAGGCCCTCCACCACCCGCCCGCCGACATAGGCCGCCACCAGCCACCAGCTCATCGCCGCGACATCCAGCGCCAGGCTTGGCAGCGGTACAGCCGCAAAGCCACCCAAAGACACACCCCAGAATATGTACCAGAACGGCGGGTGAATCAGGTCGATGGCATGGTCATAAAGGTGGCCAAACGGACTGGACTGGATGGTCACCCGCGCCAGCTTGCCATCCACCGTATCGAGCAGGGTCATCAGCCAGCCGGCCGCCAGACCAGCCGCGTAATGGCCGTGATAGAACGCCCAGCACGCCAGCAGCACCAGCACCAGGCCGATACTGGTCACGCCATTGGGCGACAGGCCAAGCCGGGCCGCCAGATGCACCAGCTGGCGCGCTGGCCGCGGCCAGACAAACTTGGTCACCAGATCCGTGATGCCGCGATAGGCGTTGCCATACAGCAGGTTTTCCAGCGGCTGGCGATTTTCGTCGCGAATGGGTTCCAGCAACGGTGGCCGTGCACTTCGCAGGGTTTCATTAAAAGCTTCCAGATCGGCGGTGCCGAGCCGCCGCAGGTCCCGGGGCAATTCCGCGCTGTTGCCACGCAGATAAGCCATGGCCGCAGCCGTCTGGCGGGCATCCACCAGCGCCGCCGCAGGCCGTCCGGCCCTCTGTCCTGCATCAACATCAACTTCATCACCCGCAATCAGAACCGAGCCTGGATGCGCCAGCAGCCCTTTCAGCGTGCGGATTTCAAACAGGAAACGGCCATCCAGCAGCAATACCTGCCCCTCAGGGGGCAGCTCATCGGCCGAGGCCAGCCAATGGATGCCGCCCATCTCGCGCAGCTGCCGGCGCAGGCGCTCGGTGGAGTCCAGGCCCCACAGGCGAACGGAACAGGGTTCAATCACAAGAGCAGAAATCGTCATGTTATAGTTCTTTGCCTGCTGGGAAATGTGGTGTGGCTGGCCCTTCGAGGCGGGCCGGGGCACTAACGCAAGCGCCGTTTGCAGCACGGTGCATTATACCAAGGCGAGCCCTTATCATCGCACCTGGGAAAGACTTTGCATGCGCCTGATACATTTCACCGACCCCCACCTCAGTTCACTGGCCGCATTCCGCTTCGGCCAGATGCGCGGCAAACGCCGTTCGGGCTTCCTGTCCTGGATGCGCAAACGGCAATGGATTCATCGGCGTGAGGTGCTCGACCTGCTTACCTCAGCGGTCATTCGGGAGCAGCCAGACCGGATACTGCTGACCGGTGACCTGGTGCAGATCGGCCTTGAGGAAGAGATCCGCCAGGCCGCCGACTGGCTGCAACAATTGCAGCAAACCCAACAGGTATTTTTCGTACCCGGCAACCACGACGTCTATGCAGCCGATTCCTGGCCTGCCATGCGCAGCCACTGGGGTGAGCTGCTACCGCCCGCCGCGGCGCACGATCATCCGCTGGCAGGCTATCCCGTGCAGCAGCGCCTGGCTGATGTGCAGTTGCTGGGCGCTTCATCAGCCTGTGTCACGCCGGTATTCTCGGCCCGTGGTCAATTGGGCGATGCACAATTGGGACGTTTACAGTCCATGTTGCAACAATGCCAGCAAGACCAGCAGTTGCCGCTGCTGTGCATCCACCACCCGCCCTTGCCGGGCATGACCAAATGGCGCAAGGCACTGAAAGAAACGGCGGCACTCCAATCGCTGCTGGAACGGCATCCGCCGGCGGTCGTGCTGTGCGGGCACCTGCATGACAACCACGAACAAAGCCTTGGCCCAACACGCGTGTTCTGCACCGCATCGGCATCCAGCCGCCAGCAGGCCTCGTACCGCGTGTTTGATGTCGAAGCAGACCACCAGGACTCCCGTCCGGCCTGGAAACTCAGCATGCAGTTAAAAACACTGGCTCCGGCCGGCCGCGATTTCCACATCGCCGGGCAACAAAGCTGGCGATACGCCTACTGAGTGATGCCTGCTGATGCCTGTCTGGCAGCGCTTGCCCGACCAGCGTATCAGGCTAGTCCGCGCCGCAGCCTGCGCGCCGCGCGCCGGCGCGCGCGGCGGCGGCGCTCATGATCCACAAATTGTGCATACACCGAGGCCACCAGCAGCACCAGGGCCGGCATCAGGATGGTAGTGGGCGGATGCAGGTTGAACAGCCCGGCCAGGTGCCCGGTAAGCTGTTGCAGCAGGTAGAAAACCATGCCGACAAAACCACCGATCACCACCCGCTGGCCGGCGGGTATGGATCGAATCGAGCCCAGCAACAGGGGCAGCGATAACAGACCCATGCCAATCACCGCCACGGCAATGCTGACCTGCTGCCAGAACACCACCCGCAGGCGGTGCGTATCCAGGCCATTGCGTTGCTGAAATTCGATCAGGCGCGCCAGGTCCAATGGTGCCAGTGCTTCCAGCGGCAGCACCAGGATGGCAGCCTGGGAAGCACTCAGCAGGCCGGGCCAAAGCAATTCTTCTCGCTGCTCTTCGTGGGTGACCAGTCCGTCTATGGTGGTGACAATGACGTCCTGCAGCAGCCAGTTATCCACCCCTGATATGGATGCCTGCTGAGCCTGAACCATCCGTTGCAGGCGGCCCTCGGCATCGGTTGAGTACACTTCGATATCGGCCAGCAAACGGCCGTAGCGCACCTCGTTGACCCGCACGAAGCGGTCACCGCTGCGGGTCCAGAATTCCAGCTTGCCGCCCTGGTCTACCTGGGTCTCCATCAGCGTACGGGCGCGCAACTCATTCGCCTCACGCTCCATCGCGGGAATGACAAACGACTGCAATCCCATGGCGCACAGCGCCAGGAATACGGTCACAATCAGTACCGGCCGGGTCAGCCGGGGCCGCGACATGCCTGCCACCCGGGCGGCAATCAACTCCTGATGGTTGGCCAGAGCCCCCATGCCAATCAGCCCGCCCAGCAATGCCGTTACCGGCAGCAGGTCGACCATGCGGCGTGGCGCGGTGTACAGCACCACGGCAAAAGCATCCATTTGCGTGAATACGCCTTCACCCACGGCTTCGAGTTCTTCGGCCAGTGCCAGGAAGCTGAACAGGATGAGCAACAGCAGCATCACCGGCAGCAGACCCAGCACGAAATGGCGCATGATGTAGCGGTCCAGCAGGTTTACACCTGGCAGGCGGCGCGGCGAAAGCCTCACGTTGGCCTCCTGCTGCGCCGGGTGCGCACCCATTTTGACCCGGGCACATACATGATCAGCAACAAGCCAAGCATGCACACCGGCACCCACCAGATGGACCGGGAGGTGCCTTGTTCCACCCAGGTGCGGCTGACGTCCAGGAAGTTGAAGTACACCGCGTAAATCACCAGTGCCAGCAGGATGCGTGAATAACGCCCCTGCCGCGGCCGGCCGCGGCTCAGCGGAATGGCCAGCAAGGCCAGTAACAGGGCCGACAACGGCGTTGAGAACCGCCACTGCAGTTCCGCCCTGTCAAAGGGATCACGGGCCAGGCTGAGCTCGGCGCTAGACCGGGCCTTGGTTTTATAGCCCACCTCTTCGACTTCAGTTGCCGGCATCCATAACGCGAATGACCCCAGGCTGGCAAACAGGTCCGGGGCTTTTTCCACCCGTTTGTACAGCCGCGCATCGCGCAGGGTCAGGCGGTGCCAGCCGGGCCGCGCATCGTATTCCAGGGTTCCGGTGGCCGCCGTGATGACCTGCAGGTCCTGCTGCTTGCGGGTACGCACAAAAATGCCGCCGACGTCGTTGCCGTTTTCCGCCACACGGTCGATAAACACGGTTTTGTCCTGATCGCCGAAGCGGTAGAACTGCGCCGGTTTGATGCGCAGCACTTCGGAAGTGGAGGCTGCCTGGGCACGAATCTGGTAACTGGCGGCATAAGCCCAGGGGCGCACACTCAGCGACAGCACTGCAATCAGGCCTGCCAGGGCCACGGCAAACCACATCACCGGCCGCATCATGCGGCGCTCACTGATGCCGCTGCTGCGCATGGCATAGACTTCCGAGTCACTGTACAGACGGCCCATGCCGATCATGATGGCCAGGTAAAAACTCAGCGGCAGCAGCACCTCCAGAGACACCAGCGAACGCAACGCCGTCAGCTGCATCACCTCCACCGGCAGCAACAGTCCGGCGTTGGCATCCACCAGGTAGCGCGTCAGGCTGTAGGATGAAAAAATGATCAACAACACCGCGCTTACCGCGATAAACGGCACACCCACTTCACGCACCATGTAACGGTCAATAATCATGGAAGTTTTATGTCGGTCACACCGGGGCTCTGCTGTTGCTATGATGGCAGCTGGTTGCGATGCACACGCACCGCACACCGGTACTGCGGATACCAATGGAACATTTCAGGCACATGGTGAACAAACCTTAGCATGCGAATCAGCACCAACAAGCATTCCTGCCTGATCGTCCGCTGCGCCCTCTGGCTTGGTCTGGCCACGGCTGCCTGTCCGCTGGCTGCACAACAATCGCCCGATTTCACCATCACCCGCGAAAATATGGTGGCCATCCGGGCGGACACCGCCTGGGAGGACATCGAGCCGGAAACCATCCGCTTTCAGGGACATTTTGAACTGCGCAGTGGCGATATGCACCTGCTGGCCGAACAGGCCACGGTGCGTGGCAGCCTGGACGACCCGGCCAGTATGCATCTGCAGGGTGCACCGGCGCGCATTTCGCTATTACAGGAAGGCAAGGAGACTGCGGCGGCGATCAGCGCCGAGGCCGACAGCATTGACTACCAGCGCGATGATGGCACCGTCATTCTCAGTGGCAATGCCCAGTTGCGCCAGGCCGGCAATACCATGCTCAGCAGCCGGATTGTTTACGACATCGAGCGGGGCCGCTTTCGGGCGGAAGGCGATGAGGGGGTACAGCTCAACCTGCGGATAGATAACTGAATTGGTGGAGCCAGGCAAAACCGGACCGTTTCAGTAGCCGCTCTGTTCGGAAAGCGCTGATGAGGGCGTTTGCAGGGCGTCGGAATCGTGACCCCGCAGCCGTTCTTGCCAGGACTTGATCTCGGCCGCCGCATGTTCCAGGTCGTCCAGGTCGTCCACTTCGCACCAGCTGTGGCCATGAATGGAATGAACGCCCACCTGACCGGCACCGGCCAGTTCATCAATGGCAGACAGGTACCAGCGCGCCAGGCCATCAGACCCGCCCATCAGCTGCTCCACGCGGCTGACAAACGCATCAGCGCCCTGCTGGTTGAACATCATCATGCCGATGGACTCGCCGTTGACGGTGGCCAGCGGCAGTTTTTTGCCCACTTGCCTGAGCTGATCACCTTCGGCCACGATTTTCATATCGTCATCGTCGTAGCCGGCCTTGCGGTCGGTGGCCAGGGTAATGGGAAACGCCTTGCTGCCAGTTAGCAGGCTGCGCATGACGCTGGGCTCGAACAGGGTGTCGCCGTTAATCAACACGAACGGTTGATTCATTTCGGCCCGCGCCACCCAGCAGGTACCGAGGTTATCCGACAGCGCGTAAAACGGGTTGTACACGGTGCGCAACTCGGGGCGGCGGTGGCCCGCTGGCAAGTTGATGGCGGCATCTTCAATCACCGCCTTGACCACGTGGTGGCCAAAACCGGTCACCACCACCACTTCTTTGAAACCGTTGGCCGCCAGCGCATCGATCTGCCATTCCAGCATGGTCTTGCCATGAAGCTGTAAACAACACTTCGGCATGCTTTCGGTCAGAGGCATCAGGCGGCGCCCCTGGCCGGCGCTCAGTATTATGGCTTTCACAGTTGGCTTCCCTTTAATTCAGGCCTTGGCCGGGCAATTCTACACAGATTGCGGTTAACAAGTTGTAAATGCGCCGCCGGCATGCCGTTCCGGCCGAGACTTCACCCGCCCGCATGGCCTACAATCCACCTGGCCCCCTGATCCTCTCATGACCCTGACACGACGCTGAGGCGCCCTCAACACGGACCCATGCCATGACCTCCAGCCGCACGGCACAACCCACTTTTTAAACCCATGCTTACTGATTTATTGACTGCCGACCGCCAGATAAGCCTTGAGGCCGATGTGTGCGTGGTGGGGGCTGGTGCCGCCGGGGTGGCGCTGAGCCGCGACCTGATGCAGGCTGGCCATGATGTCTGCCTGCTGGAGGCCGGCGGGCTGGATTTTGAAAGCGCTACCCAGCAGCTGTTTGCCGGCGCAAATATCGGCATGCAGTACTACCCGTTGGATCACGCGCGCCTGCGTTTTTTCGGCGGCACCACCAATATCTGGGGCGGCCGCTGTGTACCACTGGACCGCATCGATTTTGAACGGCGCGACTGGGTGCCGTACAGCGGCTGGCCGATTTCCCTTGACGATCTGGAGTCCTGGTACCAGATGGCCCACCAGTCTTTGCAGCTGGGCGAGTACGAGTACTCGGACAAGCTGTGGGACAGTCTGGGCGTCACCCCGCTGGCGTTTGATGACACTGAGATCGCCACCCGTTTCTGGCGGTTTGACGCCATGAAGGAACGGTTCAATCACCAACAGGGCAAGGACCTGATTGACGCGCGCAATGTGCATGTCCTGCTGCACGCCAACCTGACAGCCATCCACACCGATGAAACCGGCCAGCAGGTCCAGGCCGTCACCGCGCGCTCATTGCAGGGCCACACGGCAAGCGTGCAGGCGCGGCATTTTGTATTGGCCTGCGGCGCCATTGAGAACGCCCGGCAGCTGTTGCTGAACCGCGCAGCCATGCCGGCCGGCCTGGGCAATGGCCACGACCAGGTCGGGCGTTATTTCATGGAACACCCGCACGGCCGTATCGCCCATATCAGTACCCGCGACCCGGGCCGTTTCTGGGCCCTTTACCGCAAACGCTACCGCGCCGGACAGCCGCCCGTCGCCCCGGCACTGGTGGCCGGGGCAAACCTGCAGCGCAGCCGCGCCATGCTCAACAGCGCCGCCACGTTCAAACCGCAGCGTGATCCGCGCAAAGGGCTGGCAGCCGGCAAAAAACTGTACAACAACCTCAAGCACGGGCTGGATCCCACGCGCAGCGGCCGGCGCCTGTGGCACGGCCTGCGCCACGTACAGGACTGGCTGCAGCAGCATGCTTCAACCGGGCTGGTCAGCGCCGTGACCCGGGCAGCCAGAATGCAGCTTTATGTCATTGCCCGGGCCGAACAGGCACCCAACCCCGACAGCCGGGTGGTGTTGTCAGAGCAATGCGATGCGCTGGGCTGTCAGCGTGCCGACCTTGACTGGCAGCTGAGCGAACTGGATAAACATTCGGTCCGTGAGCTGGCCCTGGCGCTGGGCCGGGAGTTCAAGCGCCTGGGGCTGGGCACGCTTTCCACCATGGACTGGCTGGATGACGGCAGCGCCGAGTGGCCAGTTGATCCCACCGTGGGCAACCACCCCATTGGCGGCTATCACCATATGGGCACCACGCGCATGAGCGCTTCACCGCGCCACGGCGTGGTGGACGCCGATTGCACGGTGCACGGCACCCACAATTTGCATATCGCCGGCAGTTCGGTATTCACCACCTCGGGCTGGGCCAACCCCACCCTGACCCTGCTGGCCTTGAGCCACCGACTGGCGCGGCATATCGACCAGCAACTGCGGCGCTGACCCGTTTCAGCCCGCCCGGCTTTCCCGCAACACCTGCTCTGCCAGCTCGCGGTCGGCCAGGCTGTCCACATCCACCGCGGCCCGCGCGGAATCAACCAGAACATGACCCACACTGCAATCACACAGCCTGGATAATTGCTGCAAAGCCTGTTGCAGTGTCACCTGGTGCAGCAGGTATCGCGACAGAAACAACGGACCAAACTTGTGAGCTATTTTCCAGGGCTGCTTGCGCAGTGCTTCCACGCTTTGCCAGAAACGCAGCGCGTTCAGTCCGCGGGCATTCATCACCGCAAACAGGTTGGTGCCACAATACGCACCATCGCGGTATTTCTGCACCGTGCGGCGGGAGTGTGGAAAGGCCTGCTTTACCCGGTCATGCGGCGCCAGGCCCACAATGATATCCTGCTCGCATTGCAACGCTGCCCGGCAAAACCCGTCGACGATTTCCGCGGTCAACAGCGCATGGTCACCGGCGGTAAGCAACAGCGGGTAATGGTCCACAAACCGGGCTGCCGCGATCGCACTGGCACTGGGGCCGCTGGCCGGCTCCAGCCATGTAAACGCAGTGTCCTGCAGGATGTCCGCGAAACGCGGCTCCGCCTGCCATACAGCGGCCGACGGGCCGCACAGCACGCCGCCACCAACCTGTTGCGAGCTGCTGAGTGCCTGAATAACCCGCTGCACTGCTGGCTGCCCTGCCACCTCGACCAGCACACTGGAGCTCAGCCCCAGCTGCCGGCTCAAGGCACTGCCGCCGGGCCGTTCGCCGGCCAGCACAACGGCGGCGAAGGGTTGTTCAAGTGCACCGGCGTTCATTGTAAATCCTTGCTGTACATACGATAGCGCTTGGTCACCCTGCCACCAATCTGTTCAATGATATTGCGCATGGCCTGGTTCTCTTCCAGTATCCAGGACATTTCCACCCGCTCTATGCCCCGGCGCCGGGCGGGCTGTTCCAGCGCGGCAATGGTCAGAAAGGCCAATGCGGGGCCCAGCCGGGTGTGCTGGTACTGCTTGCGCACGCCCATCAGCACCACGCGGGCGGTTTTGGGTGATTTGATTTTCAGGCGCCATATCAGCCTGGCCCAATTCCACGGCAACAGCTTGCCGCCCAGGTCTGCGATGGCCTCGTTGATGTTGGGTAACATCACAATAAAGGCCGCGGCTTCGCCACCCACCTCGGCAATCCGAATATAGTCCCGCGGTACCAGCATCAGCAGTTCTTTGCCCATGGTATGAAATTCATCATGGGTAAATGGCACAAAGCCCCAGTTGTCTGACCAGGCATCGTTAAAAATGTCCCGCATGGCCTCCAGTTCCTGCCGCTGGTGCTTGCGGTCCAGGCAACGCACCCTGACCTTGTCTTTCTGCCGACGCAACAGGCGCTGGATGCGTTCGGGCAGCACGAACCCGCCGGCCAGCACCTCGTAAGCCAGCGTGTCTCTTACGCCGGCGTAGCCCAGCCGTTCCAGCCCCGCGGGGTAATAAACCGGGGCATGCCCCATCATGAAATAGGGTGGCGCATCATGGCCGCTGACCAGCAGACCGATTTCCTGGTTGATGCCCAGGTTGAACGGACCCAGCACCCGCCTGATGCCCTGCGACTTCAGCCAGCCTTCCGCTGCTCCGAACAGCGCGCTCATCACGGCCGGGTCATCGACCGCCTCGAAACTGCCGAAAAAGCCGGTTTCCGCTTGCTGGTGCTGCAGGAACAAGCGGTCAATCTGCGCTGAAATGCGACCCACCAGCTGATCGCCACGGCGTGCCAGCCAGGCCTGCCATTGCGCATGCTGAAAAAAAGGATTAGCCGGCGAGAAAGCCTGCAAGCGCTCAAACATCAGCGGCGGTACCCACTGAGCATCATCACGGTAAACTGACTGCGGGAAGCGGATGAAATCCCTGAGCATGGCCTTGCCGATGACTGGCTCCACCACGATATGATCGGCATCAGCTTGTTGCATGGCCGCATGGTACAACATAATGAACACGCTTCAAGTATTACTTCAACCCGCTCCATTGAGTGCCAAAACAGGCCAGTTCAAGCCATGACCGCAGCTTTATCAGCAGACGAAAAAACCCTGTCGGACGCGCACACGTATGCCGACTGGCTGCAGGCCGCAAAAGCCCTGGACCGCGCCGACGGCAGCGAGCAATGGCGCGCGGAAACAGCGTGTGATGATTACGATTACCGCTTGATTGCCTCGCGTGTACGCCTGCTGGGCCGGCTGCGCCGCGCCAGGGACTATGACCAGCTGGTGTTCCGTCTGCGTGAAGAATTACACGGCAACCTGGGAAATATGGCCAACCCGGCCCTGTATCAATCTGCGCGCGCCGGTACCAAGAAACTGATCAATAAATACCTCGACGAGGTCACAACGGCGCTTGACCTGCTGTGCGACAGCGACGTAAAAAGCCTGCCACCATCGCGCAAACGGCGTTTTTTCAATCGCGCGGCGCGCAGTTTCGGGCGCTCCGCCCTCTTGCTCAGCGGCGGCGCTTCACTTGGCCTGTTCCACCTTGGCGTGATCGAGGAGCTGACCAATGAGGGCATATTGCCCCGGGTGATTACCGGTTCCAGCGCTGGCGCGGTGGTGGGAGGTTTCCTGGCCACCCACAGTGATGACGAACTTATGCTGGCACTGAAACCGGACAGGCTCCGCTACCAGTGGCTCAGGGTTTCAGGGTTCGCCCAGGCCATCAGGAGCAAGGGCGTGTTCGACCCGCAACAGCTGAAACGCTCCATCAAACGCAACATAAAAGACCTGACCTTCCTGGAAGCCTACGAACAAACCGGCCGCATACTGAATATCTCCATCTCACCCGCCAACCCCAACCAGTTTCCCCGGCTGCTCAACTACCTGACGGCACCTAATGTGCTGATCCGTCAGGCCGCACTGGCCTCCAGTGCCATCCCGGGGCTGTTCCCGCCGGTTCAGCTGCGGGCGCGCAATTTTTCCGGCAAGTCGGTGCCCTATATGCCGCAAAGCCGCTGGATAGATGGGTCGGTACACGAAGACATTCCCAAGGAAAAGGTCAACCGGCTGCACAATGTCAATCACTACATCGTCAGCCAGACCAACCCTCATGTAGTGCCTTTTCTGCACGAGGATATGGAAAAAACGGGCTGGTTCCCGTTTCTGCAGGACCTGGTGGTGAAGGGTCCAATGATCCAGGTGGAGCATATGCTGGACATGGTGAACCGGCATTTTGACGTACCCGGGCTGGGCGCCATCACCCGCAAGGCGCACGCGGTGGTCAGCCAGAACTACAGTGGTGACATCACCATTTATCCCGATAATCACGATTTGAATCTGGGCCGCATATTTGCCAACGCCAGCGGGGAACAGGCAGCAGCCCTTATCGAAGCGGGGCGGCGGGCCACCTGGCCGCGCATGGAGCGCATCCGCAATACCACCCAGATCAGCCGCAGGTTTGATCACTGCCTGCAACGCCTGGCCAAGCGCTACCGCTACACCAAGCGCTGAATCATCTGGCTGCGGGCCTGTTATTTGCGCCTGGCCCGCTTGCGCCATCCGCCGCTTAACGCTGGGCCGGCCGGTGCCGCGGGCAGGGCCGGACTGTGTATGCTTTTCACATCGGTGATGGTCAGCACCGCGTCCGGATCCAGCTGGCGGATAAGTTCAATCAGGCGCGGTATCAGCTTGCGTTTTTCCACCACCAGAATGACCTCCACCTCTTCCCCGGAGCCGGCATCGCCGGCCATATTGATGGCGGAATACCCCTGCTCGCGCAGAAACCGCGCCAATTGCCCGCGTCCGGCGTAGGAAATGGCGCGCACCAGTTCATTGCCAATGCCCACCCGGCTTTCCAGCGAAATGCCCACCCAGTTACCGCAGGCGAAACCACCGGCATAGGCCAGCACCAGGCCGGGGTGATCGAGATGGGTAATCACCTGGCTGATCGCCAGCACCCACACCACGCTTTCCACGAAACCGATGCACAGGGCAATCCAGCGGTAGCCGCGGAACGCGATGATGCTGCGAAAAGTGCCCAGTGACACATCGAACACGCGGGCAAAAAAAATGGCTGGCACCAGCAGCCAGGGGTAAACAGCAGCGGTTTCCATTGAATCTCCAGACCTTGCAGCGGCCATCCGCACGAAGCGCCAAGGGTATCCGAAAGCCGCTGTCGGTGAAACTTCAGCGCAGCGGAAGACCACAAGCCGTTGCCCCGCTCACGCCAGGACAATTCACCTGGATATGAGATCATCTCGCTCTGGACTAATGTCGTGACGAGAACAATTTGTCTTATGCTGTCAGCATCAGGTAAAATGCCCTGCTAATTCACACCAGCGCAAAGGCCGGGACAGCCGCGCTGCTCTACCAGATAATTTGGGCAAACCTGATGAAACGGATTTCACTGACCGTTATAGCATGCTTTATTTCATTCTCAGCCTGGCCCCAGGACAGTATGGAATTCCTGCGCGGCGCGGCACCCTCGACCTTACTGGCCCAGGCCGCCACCAACCGGCCTGTTAACCCCGGAAAAGTCACCCTGGCGGAGAATGAACGCCGTCAACTGCTGGATGCCAGACCCGGCGCCAAAGTGCAATTGCCCAGCGTAGCTAAACACACTGGTGACGCACCTGAAGACCTGCAACTGGAACGGGTAGATCTGTTCGCACACGGATCACGCATACACCTGCGCCATGGCCAATCTGACCGACTGATCAGCGCCCCTGAACGTTTTTATTTCCTGTCAACCAACCAGTCCACCGGCCTGGGCCTGGCCATAGACCCGGTTAGCGGCAAGGTAACTGGCTACCTGGTCAAGGCCGGCGAGCACCTTGAGGTGTCCGGCAACCTGGAGCAGGGTCTGGATTTTTCCACGGTGCAGAGCGTGGAGGAGGACGCCAACTCATGCGCGACCGATTCCGGCGCTCAGCCCGGCTACGATCCGCTGACGCATGCGGCATCGATGGCGCAAAGCCGCAGTGAGGCCCCTGCCGGCTCCGTCATTACCTATCAGGCCGTGATTGCCGTGGATACAGACACTGAATGGATGGCCGGCAAGTCCAACAACAGCACCACGGCGCTGAACTGGATCACCGATGTTTTTCTGGCCATGAACGTTTTTTACGAGCGTGACCTGGAAACCCGCCTGATGATTGGTGAGGTTACCCTGCGCACCGGTACCGACCCCTACAGTGAGCCAAGCAATCGCTCCAACCAGCTCGATGAGTTCGGTGAGTACTGGCGGCTGAACATGGCCCACGTCGACCGGGATTTCGCGACCATGTTCAGCGGCCGCAGCATCAGCTCGGGCAGCTTCTCCGGCATTGCCTGGGTTGACCAGTATTGCCGGACAGGCCAGGTATGGGGAGCGCGCACGGTGGGCAGTTACAGCTTCAACGCCATCGGCAGCGGCCGCACCACAGCCAACACCGCGCTGTTTATCGGCCACGAGATCGGCCACAACATGGGCTCGCCGCATACCCATTGCTATGCGCCCGAGGTGGATCGCTGCTATGGCGGTGAATCCGGCTGCTATTCTGGCCCGGTGTCCTGCCCGGTCAGCGGCAGAGGCACCGTGATGAGCTACTGCCATTTCAGCGCCGGCAGCGGCGGGGCCGCCTGCGGCAGCAGCAACAAGGAATTTCACCCGACAGTGCAAAACCTGTTGAAAAGCGAACTGGCCAGCAACAGCCCCTCATGCATCGCCAGCTACACGGAGCTTCCTGCAACCGCGGAAATTTTCAAAAACAGCTTTGAATAAGCCGGCATCAACGGCTGTTTCGCCGGGCCGTTAAGAGGAACCGGCACGCCGCTTCAGTTCAGAAATCTGCCTGATCAATGCAGGCCTCAGGCTTTCGGAGTGTGCGGACGGCGCAGCGCGAGAAAATAAAGCGCTGTTCCCAGCGCGGAAAAAACCCCGGTGGTCAGCCACGACTGACCGCTGG
>JBFIHZ010000041.1:0-18229 GCA_041601535.1 Lysobacterales bacterium
CTGCCGGACAGCCGCCGGGGCTGGGGTGGCAAGGGTGACTGGGGGATTGGTCGTTATACCGCGGACAATCCGCCGTATGGGGCCGTGCTGTCCTACTACCTGCCGGAAGATCTGCTGTCGCTGAAAAAACAACGGCAGAAGGCAGAGCAGGCGAAAGCCGGGCAGGGCGAAGATACGCCTTACCCGTCGTGGGATCAGCTGCGCCGCGAGGACAGGGAACCGGACCCGGGTATTACCCTGGTTGTTCGCGATGCGCAGGGCGAGGTGGTGCGGCGTATCGAAGGTCCGGCCAGCAAAGGGTTTCACCGGGTGGCATGGGACATGCGTTACCCGGCTGCGGAACCGATTGAGCTGAACCCGCCGGGAGAGTATCCGCCGTGGCAGTCTCCGCCGGCCGGGCCGCTGGCCACGCCCGGCATGTATCAGGTCAGCCTGGTGCAGCGTAAAGAGGGACAGGTCAGCCAGCTGGCCGGGCCGGTTTCCGCGGAAATCAAGCCGCTTTACAGTGGTGGCCTGGTCGCCAACGACCAGGATGCCCGGCTGCGTTTCGAGCTGGATGCGGCCGATGTCTACCGCCGTATCGCCGGGGCGGACCGGTATGCCGGCGAGCTGCAATCGCGCATTGATCACGTGCTGAAAGCCCTGCGGCAGACGCCAGCCGCAACGGAAGCACAAGTGCAGCAGGCTCTGGACTTGACCGCCCGTATGCAGGACCTGCAGGTCATTCTGAATGGCGATACCACCCGCTCCAGCCGTTATGAACCGGTGCCGTTGTCGCTTACTTCCCGTATCGGTTTCATCATTGGTGGTTCTTGGGACAGCCAGGCCGCGGTCACCCCCAACTACCGCGACTCTCTGACGGTGGCGAAAACGGAACTGCGGGCCACCCTGCAGCAGTTGCGCGCCATTAGCGGCGACCTGCAGCAGCTGGAAGCCAGCATGGAAACCGATGGCGCACCGTGGACGCCTGGCAGGTTGCCGGAGTAAGCCTCAGGCCTGGCGTGTGACAGCAATGCGCCTGGCCGGATGCGGACAGGCGGCCGGTTCACGTCAAGCTTGCAGGCAGGGGTGGCTGCTTGTGGTTGAGCTTACCGGCTCGGGCCTGCGGGCCATGGGCATTTAGCGTGAATTCCTGTCGCTGCGGCGTAAGCGGTCTGTATTTGCCGGGCTTGAGTGTCTAGGCTCGGCAGCGTGGCTGAATCAGACGGAGGACTGGTGATGAGTAAAACACCGCAACACGCCTGTTGGCGCCGCAGCGCCGGATTCATACTGTGCTGGCTGGTCTGCTGGTCGGGCAGTACGCTGGCACAAGACACGCTACACGAATTCACCGGCACGGCCGGCGCTTTCGTGGCCGAGCGCATGGTGAGTGGCCTGTCGCAGCCGCGCGCCATAGAGTTTCTGCCCGATGGTGAGGCGCTGGTCAGCCAGCAAACTGCCGGTGTGCTCAGTCGCTTCAATTTCGCCAGCGGACAGCGGGTGGACATCACCGGCATGCCGCCGGTGCTGGTGCATGACGGTGCCGGATTGTTTGACCTGGAGCTGCACCCCCAGTACGCCGACAACGGCTGGGTGTATGTTTCCTATGCTGAAGGTGATGAACAGCGCAACACCCTGGTGCTGGACCGGATTCGCATAGAGGGCAGTCAGGTGGCTGCGAGGGAACGTATATTTACCGCAGACGCCTGGTCGGAAATTTCACAACATTATGGTGCCCGCATACAGTTCAGCCAGGGGTATGTGTATTTGTCGATAGGGGACCGCCAGCACCCGGATCAGTCTCAGGATCTGTCCAATCATGTGGGCAGCATCGTCCGCCTGCATGATGATGGCCGGGTGCCTGAGGACAATCCGTTTGTCGGTACCGATGAGCAGCGCCAGCCACCTCGGCCGGAAATCTGGAGTTATGGGCACAGGAACCCGCAGGGTTTGTTTGTACATCCGCAAACGGGCGAGTTGTGGTCGCATGAACATGGCCCGCGCGGCGGTGATGAACTGAACCTTGTCGTGCGCGGCGGCAATTACGGCTGGCCGGTGATCTCCTACGGCTTCGAATACAGTGGCGGCCCCATTGGCATGGGCATCGTGCGTCAGGAAGGTATGGAACAGCCGGTTTGGGTCTATGTGCCGTCGATTGCTCCCAGCGATCTCATGGTGTACCAGGGGGAAGCTTTCCCCGGCTGGCAGGGCAGTTTTCTGCTGGGCTCAATGGCCTATGTTCACCTGAACCGCCTGCAACTTGCCGACGGTCAGGTGGTGCTGGAAGAACGGCTGGCCAGTGGCTTGCTTGGCCGCATCCGCTGCATCGATACCGATGGGCTTGGCCGGATCTACCTGGGCAGTGACAGTGGTGAAATCTGGCGGCTGCGACCGCGATAAGGCGCAGCCCCAGATTCACCGGTTTATTTTCAACTTTCCATGGATTTGCCGCGCGCTTCATCCAGCCGCGTGCGCAGGCCTTCAGCCCATTGCCGCAGAATCCGGTTTGCATCCGCACGGTTGGTTACGCTGGTGGTCCACTGCAGGTAACCCCTGCGCGGCGCCTCGCGCCGGTCGCTGGCAGTGGCGAGCAAATCACCGGTTACCGAATCGTACAACTCCAGTTTCAGGGTCATTTTGCCGCTGGATTCAGTGTATTGCATGGTGCGGTTGGCCGACATGGTGTCCGGCGCAGCGATATCCAGGTCGACAATGGCCGGCTTGATGGTAAGTACATTGGGGCCGCTCGCATCCACCATGGTGTAGCCACCGTTGGCGGTCAGCTCTTCGGTAAACACCTCGCGGAACTGCGCCGACAGGTCCGCCTTGATTTCTTCCATATCCTTGGTTTTCACCTTGAAGGGATCAGTGCGGTTCTGGTCACGCTGCCAGTTTCGCCGGAATGCGACACTGGCATCCTCCAGCCGAATCTCGGTGTATACGCTCCAGTCCACGTCCGGGTCAGTGTAAATCTCGCCGCGTGAATCTTTTTCCACCAGCGTCAGGCCGTCGGTGGAAACTTGGTCAGCCGCGGGTTCGCCGGCCAGGGCGGTGACGGCCACACCTGAATTGATGAAGGCCAGAAGTAACAAGGGTTTGAATACACGTTGCAAAAGAAGGTTACTCATAAGGGTTTTCTCACAATGTGAAACAGGCATTAACTAAGATACTTGAAAAGCGGCAAAGTTCTATATTGCCGCTGCCAGGTCCGCTGGCGGCGAATCCGCAATGGCTGCCGAGCCGGCCGCTACTTTCAAAGCCGGTTTAAATGTGAGAAACTCGGGGTCAAATCCGGCAAACCGTTTTTTGTCCGGAGCTCACCAGACTTAACGTTAACCGCAACACAGAAGGCCATACGCAACAGATATACATTCCTGATCACCACAAAATTCAACCGGGGTAAAGCCATGAAATGCATGTACTATCTTGCACCCTCTCTGGTGAGCACTCACCAGATCTCAGATGATATCCATTCAGTGGGTATTGATGATTGGCTTGTTCATGTTGTCTCCAAGGACGAGGCCGGGTTGAAGAAGGAAAAACTCCACTCCAGCAACTGGCTGGAAACCACCGACCTGTTACGTGATGGCTTTATCGGCGCCAACTTCGGCTTTATCGCCGGCGTGCTGGCGGCCGGTGCGCTGATGTATTTCCAGCCATTTGGCGAGGGCGTGCCTGGTATTGTGTACTTCTTCATGGTGGTGGTGGCCACCCTGTTCGGCGCCTGGGTGGGCGGCCTGACCGGCATGGACAGCGAAAACCGCAAATTACGCCGCTTCCATGACGACATCGAGGCCGGCAAATACCTGATCCTGATTTATGCTCCCAAAGGGCACGGGGAACAGATCAAAGCGATGATGCGTGAGCGTCACCCCGAAGCCCGGCACGTTGCCACCGACCGCCATTTCATCAATCCATTCGGACGAGTTGAACGTCGCCGCCGGCGGGAACGTCAGCAAGAGAGCGCCTACGAATAACAACCACAACTAAGGAACAGGGACATGGCAATTGCTATTGGAATACTCTTACTGGTCATCATCACCGTTCTGTTCCATTTCCTGAGTCCCTGGTGGTTTACCCCGCTGGCTGCCGATTGGAGTTCCATCGACACCGCCGTCATCATTACGTTCTGGGTTTGTGGCATCGTTTTCATCGTGCTCAATGGCTTCCTGATCTGGGTGGTCATCAAGTACCGTCACCGTGAAGGTCTGAAAGCCCATTACGAACCGGAAAGCCACAAGCTGGAATGGTGGCTGACCATAATTACCACCGTGGGTGTCATCGCCATGCTGGCACCGGGGCTGTGGGTGTGGGACCGCATCGTGCAGGTGCCGGATGGTGCGCAGGAGGTCGAGATTGTCGGCCAGCAGTGGCACTGGAGTTACCGTTTTCCCGGTGAAGACGGTATTTTCGGCCAGGTGGACATCAGTGAAATGAGCGTGGCCAACCCGCTGGGCCTGAAACCGGATGACCCTGCCGGTCTGGACGATATCCTGGTGGCGGATGGCGAACTGCATTTGCCGGTGGGGCAGACTTACAAATTTGTCCTGCGCTCCAAAGACGTGCTGCACAATTTCACCGTGCCGCAATTCCGCGTGAAAATGGACCTGGTGCCCGGCATGACACCTTATATATGGGCCACGCCTACGCGCACCGGCCGTTACGACATCCTGTGCGAGGAGCTGTGCGGTATCGGGCACTTCGCGATGCGCGGCGCGGTAGTGGTGGATGAGCCCGATGAATTTGAGAACTGGCTTGCATCGTGGCCGCGTTTTTCCGAGGTGCTGCAGGCACCGGGCGCCAATGTGGCAGTCGGGCAGGCCCAGTACGCGGTCTGTGCGGCCTGTCATGGTGCCCAGGGTGAGGGCAATGCCATGCTGAATGCACCACGGCTGGCCGGTCAATCCGGCTGGTATCTGAAGCGCCAGCTGAAAAACTTCAAACACGGTTTGCGCGGCAGCGGGCCGGATGACGCGTTCGGCGCACAAATGGCACCGATGGCCAACACCCTGGTGGATGATGCGGCAATCGACAACGTCGTGGCGTATATCGATTCACTGCCGGAACCTGATGGCGCTGCCACCCTGAGCGGCGATGTGTCGCGCGGCGAGGAGATATTTACTACCTGCGTGTCCTGTCATGGTGAACAGGGGCAGGGTATCTGGTCGATGAACGCGCCGCGGCTTACCGGCACGGACGACTGGTACCTGTTGCGCCAGCTGAAAAACTACAAGCAGGGTATTCGCGGCAGTCACCCGGCGGATCTGTATGGAAAGCAGATGAATCTGATGACCGGGGTGTTGCGGAGCGAACAGGAAATGCTCGACGTGCTGGCGTATATCAATACATTGTAACCGCGCTGGCCAAACAGGGCGCGCCTGCCGGTGTGGGCCGCCGAATGTGGAAACGAAGTATCTCCCGCCCATGGTGGGTGGGACGTAACAGGAGCGAAATCTGATGGCATACGTCGCAATCGCAGACCGGGATCATGAGCAACACTTGCATGATCCGCAGTCCTTCGTCACCAAGTACATCTGGAGCCAGGACCACAAAGTCATTGCCATCCAGTATTCACTGACCGCCATCGCGGTAGGCCTGGTGGCGCTGGTGCTCAGCCTGGCGATGCGGCTGCAGTTGGGCTTTCCCGACACGTTCTCATTCATCACTCCGGATGAGTACTATCAGGCCATTACCATGCACGGCATGATCATGGTGGTTTACCTGCTGACTGCGCTGTTGTTGGGCGGGTTTGGCAACTACCTGATCCCGTTGATGGTGGGCGCGCGGGACATGGTGTTCCCTTACATGAACATGCTCAGCTACTGGGTCTACCTGTTGTCGGTACTGGTGCTGTGCGCCAGCTTCTTTGTTTCCGGCGGCCCGACAGGCGCTGGCTGGACGCTGTACCCGCCGCAATCCATCCTGGCGGGCACACCCGGCATTGGCGGCGGGATTGTGCTGATGCTGGTATCTCTGGCTTTGTTTATCGTCGCCTTTACCATGGGCGGCCTGAACTATGTGACCACGGTGTTGCAGGCACGTTGCCGCGGCATGACCATGATGCGCATGCCATTGTCGGTATGGGGCATTTTCACCGCCACCATCCTGGGTTTGCTGGCCTTTCCGGCCTTGCTGGTATCCGCCATCATGCTGTTGCTGGATGCGGTGGTTGGCACCAGTTTCTTTATGCCGGCACTTTTATCCATGGGGGAAGAGTCGGAACACACCGGTGGCAGCCCGATCCTGTTCCAGCACCTGTTCTGGTTCTTTGGCCACCCGGAAGTCTATATCGTGGCGCTGCCCGCCTTTGGGGTGATATCCGACCTGGTTTCGGTGCATGCGCGCAAGAATATTTTTGGTTATCGCATGATGGTATGGGCCATCCTGTCCATCGGCGTGATCTCCTTCGTGGTTTGGGCGCACCATATGTACGTCAGCGGCATGAACCCGTATTTCGGCTTTTTCTTCGCCACCACCACGCTGATCATCGCCATACCCACGGCGCTGAAGGTGTACAACTGGGTGCTGACCCTGTGGCGCGGCAATATTCACCTGACGGTGCCGATGTTGTTCGTGATCGGTTTTATTTTCACCTTTATCAATGGCGGCATTACCGGCCTGTTCCTGGGTAATGTGGCGGTGGATATGCCCCTGTCCGATACCTATTTCGTCATTGGCCACTTCCACATGGTGATGGGGGTCTCGCCCATCCTGGTGATTTTTGGCTCGATCTATCACTGGTATCCGAAGATCACCGGCCGCATGCTGGATGACCGCCTCGGCCGGCTGCACTTCTGGTGCACGCTGTTCGGCACCTATGCGATTTACCTGCCGATGCATTACCTTGGCATACTCGGCTTGCCACGGCGCTATTACGCCATGGGCGATACCGCGTTTATTCCCGATTCAGCCCAGGCAATGAATGCCGGTATTTCCATCGCGGCGTTGTTTGTCGCCGTGTCGCAGTTGATCTTCCTGTTCAACCTGTTCTGGAGCCGCAAACACGGCAAGCCGTCCGGCGGCAACCCGTGGAAAGCCACCAGCCTGGAATGGCAGACGCCGCAAACCCCGCCGGTGCATGGTAACTGGGGCCCCGAACTGCCGGTGGTCTACCGCTGGGCCTATGACTACAGCGTGCCGGGTGCGGCGCAGGACTATATTCCGCAAACCATGGCACCGGAAGACGTGCCCACCGAGCAGGGCAGTGATTACGACGGCCGCGAAGGAGAGCACGATTGAGCTTACTGGACCGGCTAATGGCCAAACCCTGGGAACACGCCGGGGAAATGGATGGCATGCACGGCGGCAATACCGTTGGCCGCCCGCCAGGTAAAACCGGCCTGTATATCCTGCTGGCGGTCATTACCAGCTTTTTCCTGCTGTTCAGCGTGTCGCACCAGATGCGGGCGACCTATCCCGACTGGAAGGCCGTAGCTGAGCCGTCCATCCTGTGGGGCAATACCGTGGCGCTGATACTGGCCAGCGTGTTCCTGCAGTGGTCAGCCAATGCCGCCCGCAAAAACCGCCTGACTGTGATGCGCAACACCCTGTTGCTGGCAGCCGGTCTGAGCCTGGCCTTTATGGCGGGACAATGGCTGGCCTGGCGCGAAATGCTGGCCGCCGGTTTTTATGCCCAGGGCAACCCGGCCTATGCGTTTTTTTACCTGTTTACCGCCGTGCATGCGCTGCATTTGCTGGGCGGATTGTGGTTCGTGGGCCGGGCGGTGCGTACTACTTTATCGAGCCCGGAAGACGAAGTCCTGCATGCACGCATCAGCCTGTGCGCGACCTATTGGCATTTCCTGCTGGGGGTCTGGGCACTGCTGTTTTACCTGCTGCTGAGCAGTTGAATCATTGATCACGAGGGAATAGGCATGTCACAACAAGCGCTCGCTGCCACAACAGCTGCAATACCGGACGGTAACCGCGGCGTAGTTGCCGATCTGGCTGGCGACAAGCAGGCCTTCCATGTGCCCTGGGGCAAGGCGATGATGTGGATTTTCCTGCTCAGTGACACGTTTATTTTTTCCTGTTTCCTGATCAGCTACATGACGGTACGCATCTCGACCACGGTGCCCTGGCCGCTGCCCAGCGAGGTGTTTGCGCTGTCGTTTGGCGGTGATCCCATACCGCTGATCCTGATTGCCATCATGACGTTTGTGTTGATCACCTCCAGCGGCACCATGGCGCTGGCGGTGAATTTCGGCTACCGCAAAAACAAAAAAATGACGGTGCTGCTGATGGCCGCCACTGCGTTTCTGGGCGCGACATTCGTCGGCATGCAGGCGTTTGAATGGACCAAGCTGATTGTGGATGAAGGCGTGCGTCCGTGGGGAAATCCGATGGGGGCGGCGCAGTTTGGGGCGTCGTTCTTCATGATTACCGGCTTTCACGGCATGCATGTGTCCGCCGGGGTGATATACCTCAGCGTGGTGGCCTGGCGGGTGGGTTCCGGTTACTACGACCGCAAAAAAGGCGGTAATTACGAGACCGTGGAAATCGCCGGATTGTACTGGCATTTCGTCGACCTGGTCTGGGTATTTATCTTCGCTTTTTTCTACCTGTGGTAACGACGCCGGACAGCATAAAGACACCATAAGGAGTGAGTGACATGGCAACAGCAGAAGGCCACCAGGAACATCCCCTCAGTATCTATTTCTGGGTATGGGGGCTGCTTTTCGTGCTCAGTGGTTTTTCCTACGCGGTGGATTATTACCAGCTAGAGGGTATGCTGCGCTGGACGCTGATCCTGCTGTTCATGTTTCTCAAGGCCGGCTTTATCGTTGCTGTTTTCATGCACATGGCCTGGGAACGGCTGGCGCTGATATATGCCATCCTGGTGCCGCCGCTGTGCCTGCTTGTATTTATTGCGCTGATGGCCATTGAAGGCGATTACACCTTCCTGTCGCGGCTGGTGGCATTTGGCCCGGCGGCGGAGATCATTTCACCGCACCACTGAGCCGTCAGTGGTGATAGCGCCCGCGGCCGCGGGCGTTTCGCCGCATCTACGAATCTGTTCGTCTGAATCAGGCTGTCGCTTGAGCGGACTGCTGCCACACTGATGACATGCAGTGCTCCTGGTGGTCAGGGGCCGCTAAACATGTCTGCGGGAGGGCGCAATGAAGTTTCTGATCAGCCTGATTGTTGGTTTTCTGGTTGTCTCCGCTGCGGTGGCGGAACAAACCTTGCCGCTGAAGTCGGTTAACCAGGCCAACAAGATCATAGATGCCGCGTTGGCAGCGCACGGTGGTGCCGAGCGGCTGTCGGCTTTGCAATCCATGGTGCAGGAAACCCACTATGTCACCCATGCAACCAATCAGAGTCTCCGGCCGGAACCGCCCTGGGACCAGGCAGAGCAGATTAACTTCAGCGCGCTGGATACGGAAAACGGCGTGTTCGTAAACCGCGTCAGTGGCGACGGTGGTGGTTTTGAGTTCAACGTGGGTACCGTGATCAGCAGCGACGAGGCCTGGCAACTGGACTACCGGGCGGGCACTGCCGCACCGATTGCCGAACCCGACTTCAATGCCGCTGCCGGCCCCATGATTCGGGTAACCCCCGCCTTGCTGATGAAGCAATTGCAGGCACGGCGCCAGTACTCCCACTGGCTGGGTGTGACGGACTACCAGGGCAGGCCGCATGACGTGGTTACCCTGGTGATGGAGACGGGTCCGGGGCTGAGCCTGTATTTTGATCAGCAAAGCCATATGCTGACGCGCATGGAGCGGGTCTTGCCGCCGTTTGGGCAGGTGGAATACCGTTTTGAAGATTATGTTGAGCTGGACGGCATTCCGGTCAATCGCAGCTTTTATCTGCTGCTCAATGGTGAGCCCAATCTGGATGGAACCAACACCGAAACCCGCTTGAATGCCGCGGTGGCTGAATATGCCCAACGCGATTCCTCGCTGCAACAGGTTGCCGCTGTGGTGCCGGACGAGTTCAAGCTGCAGGAACTGGCACAAGGTGTATTCCTGGTGGGTGGCACTGCCGCTTACGGCCTGTTCGTGGAAATGCCGGATCATCTGGTTGCCATTGGCGGAACCCAGGGTGCCGCGCAACGGCTGGCCGAGGTGCGCAAGCACATTCCGGACAAGCCGCTGCGCTACGGTGTGCTGACGCATCATCACAGCGATCACATCCTGGCCGCAGCCGATTACGCGGCGGAAGGTGCAAGCATTATTACCTTCAAAGAAAATGAAAAGGTGGTGCGCGCTGCGGCTGGTGATGGTGATGTGGCGGCGCAAGCCCGGCTGGAGTTCGTCAACCAGCGCATGACCCTGGGCGAGGGCGGGCGCACCGTTGAGCTGATCGATATAGGTCCTACTCCGCATGCCGAACATTTCCTGCTGGTGTGGCTGCCGCAGGAAAAAATCATTTTCGAAGCAGATCATTTTCCGCAACCGGCCACTGGCCCGATACCACCGGGTGTTGCCGGTACCCGCGCGTTGGCAGCAGCCATTGAACGCCTCGAACTGGATTTTGCAACCATTGTTGGTGCGCACAGCCCCAGGCTGGGCAGCCGCGCCGATTTGCAGGCGGCAGTCGAAGCTTCTCCGGCAAAAAGTGCTGCCGGCGCTCGCTGAGGGCCAGCCACGGTTAATCAAGCCGGGCGGGCGCGGGCTTTTGCTGGAGTGGTGATGAGGTATCATCACCACTTCCCGGTCAACAGCTTGCCACCATGTCTCAGCTTGCAGGGCTGCTTGAGCAAATTCGTGCCTGCACATTATGTGCCGATGCCTTGCCATTGGGTCCGCGCCCGGTGGTGCAGGCAGGACGGCGCGCACGCATACTGATTGCATCCCAGGCACCAGGCCGGAAAGTTCACGCATCGGGTATTCCGTTTGATGATGCCAGCGGGCAGCGTTTGCGCCAGTGGCTGGGTATCAGCCGCGAGGATTTTTACTGTCCCGAGCGTGTGGCCATAGTGCCGATGGGGTTCTGTTACCCTGGCCGGGGCAGCAGCGGCGACCTGCCGCCGCGCCCGGAATGCGCGCCGGCCTGGCGGGAACAGCTTATGCAGCAGTTACCGCACATACAGCTCACGCTGGTGATTGGCCAGTACGCGCATCATTATTATTATGGCGCCGGCCGCCCATTGACCCGTCGCATCAGGGACGGTCAGGACGGCTGGCCTGAGACCGTGTTACTGCCACATCCCAGCCCGCGCAATAACCTGTGGTTGAAAAAAAACCCCTGGTTTGAAAGTGAACGGGTGCCGCTATTGCAGCAACGGGTGGCCGAGGTTCTGGCAGACTCAGCGGAAGTGCAGTAAACACCCCCCGGTAAAAAGGTCAGAGAACAATGCAACAGGAAATAGCGCAGATGTGCCTGGTGGTCGCCGATTACGATGAGGCGATCCGGTTTTACGTGGACCGGCTGGGTTTCGAACTGATCGAAGACCGCTACATACCGGAACAGGACAAGCGCTGGGTGCTGGTGGCGCCGGCAGGCAGCAGCGGCTGCCGCCTGCTGCTGGCGCAAGCTGCCGATGAGGATCAACTCGCCCGCGTGGGTGACCAGACCGGCGGCCGGGTTTTCCTGTTTCTGTATACCGATGATTTCTGGCGTGATTACCACCTGTACCGCCAGCGCGGGATTGAGTTCGTCCGCGGCCCGACGGAAGCCGAATACGGCATCGTGGCAGTATTCCGCGATCTGTATGGCAACCTCTGGGATCTGCTCCAGCCTGGCGGCGGGGCAGCCAGTGACGGTGACTGACGCGCTTGCCGCGGAGGTGATATCCGTCACACAAAGTGCGGTAGTGCAGGTGGTATCCTAAACCCAGCTTTACAGTTTCCGGAGATTGCTGTGTCCCAGATCCTGGCCGTGTCTGCCATCAACTGCCTGGTGGTTGCCCTGGCGGTGGCGATTCACTACGAAATGCTGCTGCGCCTGAGCAATCTGCTGCCGCGCCTGAACTGGCCGCACCGCAGCCGTATCGTGGCGGGCGTGATCGGCGCCTTGACGGCGCATGCGGTTGAAATCTGGGTATTTGCCATTGCCTATTACTATATGCACCGGGCCGATGGCTGGGGTGAGCTGAGTGGGAATTTCGATGGCTCTTTCCTGGACTGCGGGTACTTTTCCTTTACCGTGTACAGCACGCTGGGTTTTGGTGACATAGAACCCAGCGGACACCTGCGCTACCTGACAGGCATTGAGTCGGTGACCGGCCTGGTGCTGGTTACCTGGACTGCTTCCTTCCTGTTTCTTGAAATGCAGCGTTACTGGAACAACCGCTCTTCCTGAACCGCGGCAATCGTTGTGATGGAATTTGACGATCGCGATTCAGTCCGACGGTGAGGCTAAGCCGTTGAATGGGCGCCCCTTGGGGGCAGGTCAATGCAGTCCTGTGGCCGCATGGTCAATACACGGGGCTCATCGCGCCAGGCAGCCCAGCTGACAATCACCAGCCGTGTGCCGCTTTTTACCGGCAGGGCCTGGTGGGCATAACGCCCGTCCGAGGGAAAAAACACCAGGTCGCCGGCGCGCGGACGGTAGGTGTAATTGAACTGGCGGAAGTTCAGCTCGCCTCCTTCAAATTCGTCATTGAGATAAAGCAACAGGCTGACATCGCGGTCAATCACTTTCTGCCACATGCCCTCAGCAGGTGAAAAGTGTTCACTGTCGGCGTGTGGGCCATACAGGCCACCGGGCTCGTAATACAGCACCTGGGGATTCTCAAACCAGGCCAGCTGCCGCCCCATGGCGGCGGGTATGTTGCGGGTGAAGGCACGTTCACAGGCCGCGCGGATGGCGCCGGACAGTTCACCCTGTTCCACCTTGTCGGTTACCCGCCCGCTGATGTGCTGCTTGGATAACCTGGAAGGCTGCGATGCGTCGATATTGTGCACGCCCAGCGGATTGCGCGGCTGTTCTGCCAGCTGCTGCACCCATTGCCGGCATTGCTGCGCATCAAGGAAGTCGTGCACGATATGCATGCCATAAGGTGGCTGGCGGGGCTCCGACATACTGCCGCAGCAATTCTTGAACCGCTTGCCGCTGCCGCAGAAGCAGGCTTCCGTGCGCAAGGGTCGAAACAGTGGGCGTTTGAATGCGGCTGCTTCCATGGCTAACTCCAGCTGGGGAACCGAAGCTTAAAACAAAACGATGGCGGCAAAAAGTGCGACGGGTGTCACCACCCGCCGCAATCTGGAGAATAAACGGATCAGGCTGCTTTCAGATAGTTCAGCATGGTCTGTGCATCGCTGACCTCAAACGGGTCATCCGGGCAGTTGTCGGTTTTGCCGGCCTCGGCAAAAACCTGCTGGATTTCACCATCATCGACCAGCATGGAATAGCGCCAGGAACGGGCGCCGAAGCCGAGGTTGTCCTTGGCCACCAGCATGCCCATCAAACGGGTGAACTGGCCACTGCCATCGGGCAGCAGTTTTACTTTCTCAACACCCTGCTGACGGCCCCACTGGAACATGGTGAACGCATCATTGACACTCAGGCAGTAAATCTCATCGATACCCAGTGCCTTGAATTCGTCGTAAGCTGCTTCAAAGCCGGGCAGATGGGTGCTGGAACAGGTTGGAGTGAACGCGCCAGGCAGGGCGAAAACCACCACACGTTTGCCGGCGAAAATGTCTTTGCTGCTGACATCCTGCCAGCGGAAAGGGTTGGGACCTTCGACGCTTTCATCACGCACACGGGTTTTGAAAACCACGTCAGGTACGCGTACGGCAGGTGTTTGTTTTACAGTCGTGCTCATAAGGCTAGCTTCTCCTTGGTTCATGTTTTCGGACGGCGCAGGGCGCGCCGTTGCATTTCAGTGGCCGTAGGATAGGGCCTGGTATCTTATTTGTGAAATCGATTGATTCAATAAGTTCAATAGCTTTTGTGAATTGAGTTGAAATTTCGGGGTGCTGAGCGGGTTGCATCAGCCGCTGCTCAATGGTTGGCAAACTCTGCTACATTAGCCGCGACTAACGCTGCAGGAGCTTGCATGAGCGAAATCCATTCGCCAGAAGAACTTTCCCGCGACTCCCTGTTGCGCATCCTGGAAGTCAGCCAAAAGCTGGCCGAATCGGTGGACCTGGAGCAGTTGTTGACCGAAGTAGTGGCCGCGGGTACCGAGGTACTGCTGGCGGATCGTGGCAGCTTGTGGATTTATCTGGCCGAACGCCGCGAACTGGAGCTCAAGGTTCCGCGGGACGGTCCGCGTCTGCGCGTGCCCGCCGGCCACGGCTTGGTGGGCGAATGCATGGCCAGCCAGGCCGTTATAAATGTGGCGGACGCTTATACGGACCCGCGCTTTCGCCCGGAGGTGGACCGCGCCACGGGCTATCGCACCCGCTCGATACTCAGCATTCCCCTGATGGGGCGTCATGGCGAGCCGGTAGGCGTGCTGCAATTGCTCAACAAGCTGGGTGGGGACTTCGACCACAATGACGAGATGCTGGCGACCTCGCTGGCAGCGCAGTGTGCGGTGGCATTGCAACGCAGCCAGTTGATGGAAGCCCTGTTGCTCAAAGAACGGCTGGATGAGGAAGTGTCACTGGCGCGGGAAATCCAGGTCAGCATGCTGCCGGAAGAAATGCCAGAAGTGCCGGGTTATGACGTGCACGGCAGTTTTTTCCCCACGGAGCAAACCGGCGGTGATATGTATGACCTGGTCATGCTGGGCCAGCAGCCGGAACTGTTCCTGCTGTTGGGCGATGCCACCGGGCATGGTTTTGGTCCGGCACTTTCCGCCACCCAGATGCAGGCCATGCTGCGCGTGGCGTTTCGTTGTGGTGCCAACCTGACTCAGGCCTACCGTCACGTTAACAACCAGTTGTCAGAAGATCTGCCGGATGACCGCTTCCTGACGGCGTTTATGGGGTTTCTCGATCCGCGCAGCCACCAGTTGAGGTATTACTCGGGCGGGCAGGGGCCAATCCTGCATTTTCATGCGGCTGACGGGCGTTTCGAATGGCACAAGCCCACGCATTTTCCGTTGGGTATAATGGAAATTGATGATCCGGGCGCGCCGGTGCAACTGACCATGGCACCCGGGGATGTACTGGCGTTGCTGTCCGACGGGGTATTTGAATACGCCAATGAATCCGGCGCGCAATACGGCGAATCGCGCGTCGCCGGGCTCATTGATTTGCATCACCATTTGTCCATGGCCGAACTGGCGAAGCTGCTGTGGCAGTCAGTGCGCGAGTTTGCTGGTGATGCGACACAGGCCGATGACGTGACCATGGTGTTGCTGCGCCGGCTGGCTTAACCCGGCTGAAGCCGAACAGGGCGGGGCACATCACAAGTTGCCCGGCCTGCGCTAGACTGGTGGCGCAAATCTGCCCAATGGCGTGTGGCGGCTCAGACTTATCCTTCGTGTCCTGTTGCAGGACGGGAGTCATGGTATGCAGAAAAAGTATCCACGAACGTTCGATGCGATCGGCCAGATAGTCAGTGATACCGAAGACTTTTTCACCCGCCATTCTGTGGATGGATCATTGCGCACGGCGGTAGACCTGTGCATTGAAGAGTTGTTTGTTAACATGGTTACCTATAACACTGAATCTACACGAGAAATTCAGATCGACATGCATGAAATTGACAACGGTATCGAAGTCAGCCTGACCGATTTCGACGTGGAGCGTTTCGATCCAACCGAGATCCGTGAGGTGGACGTGGAAGCCCCGCTGTCCGAGCGCACACCAGGGGGGCTGGGGCTGTACCTGGTACTCAAAATGGTGGACTCAATCCACTACGAATACCACGACAGGATAAGTAAAATCACATTTCAAAACAGAGTTTTAGCATAAATGCTTGACATAGAATTCGACAATAATGGTGCCGTGTTGATGCAGGGCCGCCTGGATGCGGCGCAAGCCGAACGGGCGCAAGAATTCCTCGACCGGCTGGAGGGAGGCTGCGTGCTGGACCTGCGCCAGCTGGAATATATTTCCAGCGCCGGCCTCGGGGTGCTGCTGAAAACACATAAACGCCTGATCAGCTCTTCCGGCGGCCTGCGGTTGATCAATGTGAATCCGCATATCCATGATATTTTCCGTTATTCCGGCTTCGATAAGCTGTTTCATATCGAGGTGCTGCAGGCATGATCCACCCTCGCACCTGCGGCCAAAGCCGGGTCCGGCAATCAATCCGGGCCGGCTCACCAACTTTTTCCCGGGTGGCCTGTAGTTATGGGTAGTGACCGGGATCACGCACTCATCAAAAGATGCCTGCGTGGAGACCGCCGGGCTTTGGGCGAACTGGTCAGGGAATACGAGCGGCCGATCTACAATGCAGCCTATCGTGTCCTTGGCAACCCGGACGACGCGGCGGACATCACCCAGTCGGTTTTTCTGAGGGCGTTTGAGCGCCTGGAACAATACAACCCGAAGTACAAATTTTTTAGTTGGATTTACCGGATAGCCATTAATGAATCGATCAATTTCCGCAATCGGCACAGCAAGCAACAAAGCCTGGTTGAAGACCAGGCCGCGGTGTCTGCCACCCCGGAAGAGGAAATTGATGCGTCCCACCTGTCTCGTGTCATACAGGCCGGATTGATGGAACTTAACGAAGACTATCGCGTGGTTGTGGTTTTGCGGCATTTTTCCGAAATGAGTTATCACGATATCAGCGTGGTACTGCGGATTCCCGAAAAAACCGTCAAGTCACGCCTGTATTCCGCCCGCCAGCTGATGAAGGCCTCACTGGCTGACAAGGGGGTGTTGTGAGCACACTTGATGAACGCATTGCAGACCTGATCCAGGCTGATATCGATGGCGAGTTAAAGGCATCTGATCGCGTTGAGCTTGAAACGGCCCTGCAAAATTCAGAGGCCGCCCGGCAGTTTCGTGAAGAGTTACTGCGGTTAGCCGAGCGGTTCCAGTCTACCCCGGAGGTCGATCCGCCTGAAGGGCTGGCGCGGCGCATCCTGGACAGTGTCGAGTTGCCGGCGCGGCAAACCCTGCTGAGCCTGTCCGGCATGGCCGACTGGTTCAGACCCCTGTCTTACGGCCTGGCCGTTGCCGCTGGCGTGCTGATCGCCATTGGGGTTGAACGCATGGCTCCGCAACAGCCGGCTGATTTTTCCAAGCTGGTTGGCTCCATGGTGGGCAAGGACAAACCGGCGGCACACACCAACAGTGACATCTTGCGCGTCGATGGCATCGGTGTGCGTGGTGAAGTGCGCCTGAAGCCGGCGGAACAGGCCTGGGTGCTTGAGTTTGACCTGGAATCGGACACTGCCGTGGCAGTGAATATCCGGCTGGATACGGCCCGTGTGCAATTTGGCGGTTTTGCCGATCCGGCGACCAATATCGACGCTTTCGAAGTTTCCGGGGGGGATGTGCAAGTGAAGAACCAGGGGCACCACCAATACGTGGTGTTCCTGCGTGACCGGCCCGAGACCGAATCGGGTGCGCCACAAATCGGAATTTCTGTGAGCCGCGCAGGCCATACGCTGTTTGACGGCTCCCTGAATTCCGCGGAGTGAGGATGGATTGACGGCGCCTGTGCGGGCGCCGTTTGATCCACTCACCAACTTTTTGCCCCGTGCCGTGTATTACAGGTGAGCAGGGCAAGGCCGAGTATCAGAACATCGACCACCTGCGTGGTGCTGAACTGGGTTTGGGAATACTTCAGGAGTAGCGTAATGATTAAGAAACACGCTGTGAACATGCAACAAACAGGCAATGGCAAAGTCATTCTGATGATTGTCATCCTGGCCGTGATCGCTGGTTCCATCCTGTATTTTGGCGATAGCTGGCCGCCCGCTGAAGAAAATGTCGCGGGTACCATTGTGCCGGCAGAGCGTTACCGCGCCAATCAGATCGACAGTGACGATGTCGTTTTGGGCGATGAAACGGTGCCGCAGTTGATGCAGACCGACGAATTCACGCAATTGAGCGGGGGTCCGGTGGCGGCTGCGCTGCAGGCCAACGAAGCTCTGGATGCGTCCAAGGCAGCCGCCAAGGCGGCCGAACGCGCCAATGAAGCCAATCGCGCCACCGAGCGCGCCAACGAGGCCATGAAAGCCGCGGAACGCGCCAATGATGCGCTGAAATCCGCCGAGCGGGCCAATGACGCCGCCAAGGCCGCGGAACGGGCTAACGAGGCACGCATGGCGGGAATGCGCGCCAATGACGCAATGAAAGCCGCCGAACGTGCCAATGATGCCGCCAAAGCGGCAGAACGCGCGGCAGAGGCTGTACGGGCTGCGGAACGCGCCAATGAAGCCGTCAGAGCGGCTGAACGCGCCAACGATGCCGCCAAGGCCGCCGAACGGGCCAATGAGGCCAAC
>JBFIHZ010000042.1:0-18080 GCA_041601535.1 Lysobacterales bacterium
AGGCTGGCCAGCCCCCAGTCACCCAGAGCCGCACCGTAGCTGTCGACCTGCGTGCTGGCGCAGTTGCCGTTGCCGACACCCGCTACCGTATGCGTCTGTGGGCTGCCTATGGTTACCGGCGGATCGACGGTCGCGTCTGACGCCAGTTGCAAGCTTATGTCCTGTTCGCCCTGCTCCGCGGCCTTGATATACGCCGTCACTCCAGTGACTTCGGCATCAGCTGGCAGGTTGAAACCGAAACCCGAAACCAGGTTGGCCTTGTCCACTGCGCCCATATTGGAACAATTATTGTCAGCCAGGCCGATGACGTTGCCGGGGTTGCTCCAGTCACCGTCCGAGTCGCCCGCATAACCCGCCTGTATACTTGAGAATTCCAGGCCGGCCATGGCCGTGGCGGAAGTCAGAAAAGCCAGCAGTGCTGCCAGCCAAACCCATGATTTTTTTCGTGACACGCAGGACAAAGACGGCCGGCCGTCCCTGCCTTGACCCTCTGGTTTTGAACACCGCATAGGAATATTTCCCCCGTTCAACCGTAAATACCGGCTAGTAAAGCCGGTCAGGAATGCCCCGCAGCCACCCCCGTGGCAATAACGGGCCGATTAGGCCTGTTCCCTGGCTTAACAGTCGCATCCTTGCGATCTTCCGTCATCAGACCCTGCCTGACGAACAGCAACTCGTGTTGTAATACCCTGAAGTGTCGACGCTTGCCGCACTAATGTCAATACTTTCTATGGCTTAGCGCAGAAATTGACCACCACGTCATACTTTTCTCCCCGTTTCTCAAAAAAATGCCAATTCTGGTTAGCATTACTCCGAAATTTCAGAATTCAGTATGTTGGCAAGCTAATTATCGCCGCGAACCCACAAACCGCTGTGCCGCGTGATCCGAACGAGCAGATAGGTAGCATGTATTGCCTTAAAATCCTTCAAGCAATCTGGCCATTGGCGGGACTCTGCATGCTGGCAGCAAGGCAGTCACTCCAGCAAATTTCTTGCCATTTAAGGTGAGCAAACATTTTCACGATGACGACAGGCTCTTCAATATTGAAGATGATCCTGACATTACCACCGCACTTATCACAGGTTTCGATATCAATATTAAATACGCGTTTCAATCACTTTGCCCAGGTTATTGCAGCCCGTTTCCCGGCAGTGGTTTGGTCGGCCCCATAACTGAGTGGCGCCTGCTTTACGTTTGACTCGTTTGGCAGGTGCTGCCTTTGCCCAATTCTTGCTTTTGGGTGCGAATGCACCGTGAAAGCGGGTAATCTCCACAATCGGCCAGCGTCTTTAAGGTCACTGCCTTGCAACCTTGCTGCGCACCCAAAGCAATGCGGCAAGTAATCGAGCTTTCAAACAGGTGATTTTGCGGGTCTTCTTCCGAACAGGACACAGACGCTTGAGTCAGATAACCGTTTTCCTGCTATCAGCTTCACGTGCTCAAAGGCGCGCGGGCGGCGGACTTGTCCACCTATCGGGACAGGAGTGTCGGGGCGGCATGGCCCGTTTCACGTTGTCCGGACCACCCCGGTGATGGCTTCAGGTACGGTCGAGCGCTTCGAGGCGCTGGCCGTAGTCGGGTTTGGGGTAGAGCCGGTTAAGTTTCGTCAGCGCCAGGCGCACGCCGTCGTCATCACCGATTTCGTCGTGGGTGGCGAGTTGCAGTTGCAGCCACTGCTCGCGCGGCACCTTGCCGTCGGCTTCCGCGCGGGCGATGGCCCGGTCGACGTAGCCGGCGGCGCCCGCGAAGTCGTCGAGCTGGTAGCGGGCCTGGCCCTGCAGCATCAGCACGTCGGCCTGCTCACCGTTCAAGGCTTCGAGCCGGTCCAGGTAGACGATGGCCTGGTCGTACTGGTCCAGCGCGAAATGGAGCTGTGCGATGGTTTTGAGGGTGGCGCCGTGCAGCGCTGCCTGCTCGGGTACGAGATTCAGGATCGGTTCGTAGTAGTCGATCGCCAGCTCGTAGTCCTTCATCAGGAAGGCGAGGTAACCGGAAAGATTGGTGAGCTGCGCCTGCTCAACATCGCTGAAGGTCTCGGGGTCGAACGTGTCCGCCTGTGCTTCCAGCTCCCCGAGCAGGCCGGCGAAGGCGGTCCGGTCGGTGTCGTCCGTTTCGAGCTGACGGGAGATTCCCGCCTGGATGTCGCTCAGCAGGGCGTAGACCTCGGCCCGGAGTTCCGGGGCGGTGGACGGGGAGCCGGATTCGGCGCCGGCGTACGCGGCGCTGACCAGCACGGTGAGGGTGACGAGCAGGGTTCCCAACAGGCGGCGAACTGCGCCGCGGCGGTGATGTCTGAGCATTTGGGTTCGCTCCTTGAGTTGTCTGAACGTGGGGCGGTAGGGCGCGTGCGGCAGCGGTCGCCGCGCCCCGACGGAAGCCAGCAGGGTTTCGCCGTACAGCCGCCGTGACGGGCGGTTGGCGGCGGCCAGCACGTATTCGTCGCAGGACAGTTCCTGGTCCAACTGCAGGGCTCGTTCGGCCACATAGGCGATCGGGTTGAACCAGAACACGCTGCGATACAGGCGCGCGAGGTAGAGCCAGGCGAGGTCGCGCCGGCGCAGGTGGTGGCATTCGTGGGCGACGATCAGGGCCCGCTGGGCGGCCGAGTAGCGGTCGAAGAAATCCTCGGGCAGCAGCAGGGTGGGCCGCAGCAGTCCCGTGACGGCCGGGCCGTGGCGGGAGAGGCGCAGGCAGGTGCCGGCCGGGATTTGCGGGCTTCCACCGGCGCTGAGTGCATCGAGCTGGACCGCCGTCAGCGGCTGGCTGGTGCGTTCGACGGAACGGGCGAACCGGATCGTCTGCCAGCCCAGCCGGCCGAGCGAAAGCACGAAACCCGCGAGCCAGATCGTGATGAGCGTCGTGGGGACGGTAAACAATGGCGCGGTATCAACGGGTGTAGGCGCGGCAGCGGTGGAGGCCGTGATCGTAACGACCGTACCGACGGCCTGGTCGACGAGTGCACCTAGACCGGGCAGCTCCAACAGGGGCAGTGCGCCAACCGGCAGCAGGCGCGGCACCATGCCTGCGATCAAGGCGGCCAGCGGTGCCCACCACAGCGCGTAGGCGAAGCGCGCGCCCAGCCACCGGCCGACGGGCCGGCGCAGCGCCAGCACCGCGAGCAGCCACGCGCAGCCCGTGAGGGTGGCGGTGAGACCCAGGTCCAGCCACTCGGTCGCCCACTCAGTCGCCCACTCAGTCCCCCACTCAGTCACCCACTCAGTCACGTTCATCGTCGAGCTCCTCGACCAGGCGCCGCAGTTCGGCGATCTGCTGTTCGCTCAGGGGCCGGTTGCGGGCGAAGCACGCCACCAGCGGGGCCAGTTCGCCGTCGAACAGGGTGTCGACGAGTTCGGACGCGGCCGTGTGGCCCCAGGCTTCCTGTTCGATGCGGGGCGTGAACTGCCGCACGCCGCTCTCGTCCTTGGCCGCAGCAATCGCGCCTTTGGCCTCCAGCCGGCTGAGTAGGGTGTTCACGGTCTTGCGATGCCAGTCCTTCTCGGCCGACAGCCGCTCGGTGATCTGCCGCGCGTTGAGGGGGCTGGCCTCCCAGAGAGCTTTCATAACGGCCAGTTCGGCATCGGTGATGGTGATGTTCATGGGCGTTTCCGCTCCCTTAGGACTACAACTGTAATCCATAAGACTACATCTGTAATCCATTGTCAAGCCGGTCAGTCTTCTGCATGCTGGGATTGCGCCTTCCGGTCTGCTGAAGGAACCCGACGTGTGGCCGGGGGTCGTAACTGCTTTCCAGCCTGATACGAAAGGAGCACGGCATCGTGAATGTGCAGTACTACACAGCCTCGAGCCTGGACGGATTCATCGCCACCGAAGACGATTCGCTCGACTGGCTGTTCCCGTTGGGCGAGGGGATCGACACCGGCTACGAGGCGTTTATTCGCGATGTGGGTGCCTTGGCCATGGGCTCGGTGACCTACCGGTGGCTCCTGAACCACGCCGATGAGGTCGAAAAAGAAACCGGCTCGCGTTGGCCGTATCACCAACCGACCTGGGTGTTCAGCAGCCGCGAGTTGCCGGGGGTCGAAGGCGCCGACATCCGCTTCGTTCGGGGGGATGTGACGGCCGTGTTCTCAGAGCTGCGTTCGGCCGCCGGGGGACGGAATGTCTGGATCGTCGGCGGCGGTGACCTGGCCGGCCAGTTTCACGACGCGGGGCTGCTGGACGAACTGATCGTCAGCGTGGGCTCGGTCACCCTGGGGCGTGGCAAGCCGCTGTTCCCGCGACGGCTGACAGACCCGCCGCTGCGGCTGACGTCGGCGCGCATGGTGGGCCCCGGTCTGGTGGAGCTGCGCTATGAAGTGGTTCGGAATTCACACGAACCGACATGACCGGCTGCCTCACCCGCATCCTGCAGAGTAAAAGAGGAACAATAGCTATTTTTCCGTACGCTATGCACCTATTGCCTCATCGGCTGATGAGGCAGGACTTCGTCCACCAGCAGAACGGCACTATCCGCCATCCGCCTTGCCCCACAAATGCGGCAGAACCCGCATCACTTGCAGCTGAAAGCGACTAATTTTTCTTCGTGGCTAGACTCTCCGCGCTCCGTGAGATAGCCATGCTAAGGCCTTCCGCTCTTCAGGTATTCATCAATTTCTTTCGTTACACAGGCCAGCAAGTTCCGGTCTTGACTGGCCAACTCAACCTGGAGCGCAGGCCAATTTTCCCGAATCAACGGGTAAAGAATACTTGCTTCGGGCCGGTGACGCCGGTATTCGGGCGGGTGACAACATGCCAGTGCTGACGGAATAGCCACAGGCTTGAACGAAATGTTTGCTTCCGTTCACCGTGCGGCCTGCTCCCGTATTTGTCGTCAGAGGATTACCCCAAACCGACGTAAGAACTCGTCGCAATGTTGCGACGGGACTGATTTGTGCACAGCACAGCAAATCACATATTCCTCCGATACTCTCCGCCGACATCGTACAGCGCATGACTCATGCTGCCGAGTGAACAAACCCTGGCTGCCTCCATCAGTGCCTCGAAGGTGTTTTTCCGCTCACGCGCCACCTGCTGTAATTTCTTCAGGCGTGGTGCCGCTTCGTCGGCATGCGTAGCACGGAAGGCTTCGACATTCGCCACCTGCATGTCTTTTTCCGTGTCCGAGCTGCGCATCAATTCGATTTCCCCGACTTCGCCGTGTCCGTCGGGTGGCAGGAAGGTATTGACGCCTACCAGCGGCAGGCTGCCGTCGTGCTTTTTGCTTTCGTAATAAAGCGATTCTTCCTGAATCTTGCCGCGCTGATACATGGTGTCCATCGCACCCAGTACGCCGCCGCGCTCGGAGATGCGTTCGAACTCCTGGTACACCGCTTCTTCCACCAGGTCGGTGAGTTCATCCACGATAAAGCTGCCCTGCCAGGGGTTTTCGCAAAAGTTCAGTCCCAGTTCCTTGTTGATGATCATCTGGATGGCTACCGCGCGGCGCACCGATTCCGGTGTGGGCGTGGTAATGGCCTCATCAAAGGCATTGGTGTGCAGGCTGTTGCAATTATCAAACAGGGCGTACAGAGCCTGCAGCGTGGTGCGAATGTCGTTGAACTGGATTTCCTGGGCATGCAGCGAGCGGCCACTGGTCTGGATATGGTATTTAAGTTTCTGGCTGGTGACGCTGGCGCCATAGCGCTCGCGCATGGCACGTGCCCAGATGCGCCGCGCAACCCGGCCAATCACGGTGTATTCCGGATCCATGCCGTTGCTGAAGAAGAAACTGAGGTTGCCGGCGAACTCGTCCACACTCATGCCGCGCGCCAGGTAGTACTCGACGATGGTAAAACCATTACTCAGGGTAAAGGCCAGTTGGCTGATCGGATTGGCACCGGCTTCGGCGATGTGATAGCCGGAAATGGAAACACTGTAGAAGTTACGCACCCGGTGGTCGACAAAATATTGCTGGATGTCACCCATCATGCGCATGGCGAATTCAGTGGAGAATATACAGGTGTTTTGCGCCTGGTCTTCTTTCAGGATATCCGCCTGCACTGTACCCCGAACAGCAGAAATAGTATTCGTCTTTATTTTTTCGTACATCTCGGCATCGAATCCCTTGATGCCAATCAGCCGGTCAGAGGTAATGCCCAACAGTGCCAGGCCCAGGCCGTTATTGCCCTTGGGCAGTTCACCTTCATAGTGAGGACGCTTCCTGCCTTCGAAATAGGCATCAATTTTCTTCTGAGCTTCATCCCACAAGTTATTGTTCTTGAGATAAATCTCCACTTGCTGATCAATGGCGGTATTCATGAAAAAGGCCAGGATCATCGGTGCCGGACCGTTGATGGTCATCGACACCGAGGTGGTTGGAGCACACAGGTCGAAGCCTGAATAGAGCTTCTTCATGTCATCCAGCGTGGCGATACTCACACCGGAATTGCCCACCTTGCCGTAGATGTCGGGCCGGGTATGCGGGTCCTCGCCGTACAGGGTTACCGAGTCGAACGCGGTGGACAGGCGTGCCGCCGGCTGCCCCTCGGCAATCAGATGGAAACGGCGGTTGGTGCGCTCGGGCATGCCCTCGCCGGCAAACATGCGGATCGGGTCTTCACCGGTGCGCCGATAGGGAAATACGCCTGCGGTATACGGGTAGCCGCCGGGCAGGTTTTCACGCATCAGGAAACTGAGCAGTTCGCCCCAGTCGCGGTCGCGTGGCATACCAATCTTGGGAATCTGTAACTTGCTCAAAGATTCGCGAAAATTATTTCCTGTAATTTCCTTCCCACGAACCTCGTAGGAATAGCGCTCCGTGCGCAAGCCGGCCTTGCGTTCCGGCCAGCCGCGCAACAGCTGCAACGCATCCTCGCTCAACTCGGCCATGGCCTCGTTGTAGCGTTGCCGCAACAGCAACAAACTGCGGTCAAGCGCTTCACTTTGCTCGTCAGATTGAGTTAAGGAGGATTCTGAATAACGTTCATATTCTTGTGGTAAATCCGGGTCTTGCAGCGACTTCAGAGATTCAAAGTAATTCTGTGCCGCACTGGCGGCATCTGCCTGGCGGCGAATATCTTCGTTTACTGCCCGGCCGGCTTCAGCGATTTCAGCCAGGTAACGCTGACGGTTACCCGGGATCAGCACGGTGGCCTTTGGCTCTTTCAGCGAGGTATCCAGATTGCACGACCAGTCTGCTTCCGGCAACTGCAGTTTGTGCTGCAATAATCGGCATAAATTACTGAACATCCAGGTGATGCCCGGATCATTGAACTGACTGGCTATGGTGGGATAAACCGGCACCTCCTCATCGGCCATCTGGAATTCCAGCCGGTTGCGCTTCCACTGTTTGCGCACATCGCGCAGCGCGTCTTCGGCGGCCCGCCGGTCGTACTTGTTCAGCACCACCAGTTCGGCGAAATCCAGCATGTCGATTTTTTCCAGCTGGCTCTGCGCGCCAAAATCACTGGTCATGACATAAATCGGAAAGTCCACCAGATCGACGATTTCGGAGTCGCTCTGACCGATGCCGGCGGTCTCGACAATCACCAGGTCGAAGCCGGACGATTTCAAAAAGGAGATCGCGTCCTGCAGGATGGCCGAGGTGGCCAGGTGCTGGCGCCGGGTAGCCATGCTGCGCATGTAAAAGTTTTCATTGCGCAGGGTGTTCATGCGAATGCGGTCACCCAGCAAGGCGCCGCCAGTACGGCGACGGGTGGGGTCGACCGCGAGCACGGCGATGCGTTTTTCCGGGAAGTTTTGCGCGAAACGGTTCAGCAGTTCATCGGTCACCGAAGATTTTCCCGCGCCGCCCGTACCGGTTATGCCGATCACCGGGGCCTGCTGCCTGGCACCTTGCCATTCACGGCGCTTCAGTTTCAGCTCGGCTTCACTGAACACTTCGTCTTCCAGCGCTGAAATCACGTTGGCAACGGTCTGGTCATTACTGATATCAATCTGGCCCGGGAAGGCGGTGGCCACGCGGCCTGAGGCGGTACGCTGGACCACATCTTCAATCATTTCCACCAAGCCCATGTTCATACCATCATCGGGGTGGTAAATGCGTTCAACTCCATAGGCTTCCAGCGTTTTGATTTCCGGCAGGGTAATGGTGCCACCACCACCGCCAAAAATGCGGATGTGGTCCGCACCCCGCTGTTTCAACAGGTCAACCATGTACTTGAAATACTCGTTGTGCCCGCCCTGGTAGGACGAAATGGCAATGCCGTCGGCGTCTTCCTGGATGGCCGCACGCACGATGTCCAGCACGCTGCGGTTATGGCCGAGATGGATCACCTCGGCACCCTGAGCCTGGATCAGGCGGCGCATGATATTGATTGCGGCATCATGACCATCAAATAACGAAGCGGCCGTGACAAAGCGTAAGGGCGTAGTGGTTTCCGGTTGATTCTGAGTCGTCTGGCTGACCTGGTCTGCGGTAGTGCTCATTAAACTGGCTTCCTTCCCGGCGGACCCATGCCGCCTCACTAATATTGAACTAAATTCAAACCCTTTGGATATTGTACCTTTCTTTAGTGTTGCTGTGTAAATATGCCCACGTGCGTTTCAGACCGGGTATGGGCTTGGCACTGCTCATCCAGTTCCGCATATTCCTTGCCAATAATGCGTTGCATGTCTGAAAAAGCGGATGCGCTCTGCCAATAATCGATGGTGAGAAACCGCTCGGGGTTCTGTGTGTCCCGCGTTAGCTGCGTTCCGATATACCCCGGACATTGGCGTAAAAGCCGGACCCACGCGCCATCAGAACCGTAAGCAGTGACAAATGCGGAAAGAAATTCTTCGCGGACTTCATATTGCCAAATGCTTTGAATTTCAGATCCTGAAATATGCACATCGGTTCCGGATAGGGTCTGGGCCGCCAATTATCGTCCAACTGAAATTATAAGGGTAGTCGTCACCAACTTTTAGACCTCTGGCAGATAGTTCATAGCAACAGACAATGCATGACATCGTGGTGAAAACCAGGCGGGGGATGTGCATTTTTAGCCAGATTTGCGCAGTTTTATTTTTGAGCGTACGATATCCTTCGTTAAGGGGACAACACCGCTTGCAACGGACCTTGCATTCATCAGCAATGGATCGCCGATTATCTCGCCATCCGACGAAGTGCGTCGGCAATGCAGGTGTGGGGACGGGTCGGTCCCCCGCCGTTCTGATTTATCACTGAGCGCATAGATCTCACTCATTGCGGCAGCATCTTGCAGTAATCGCCGGCTAGTCAGAGAGACGAACCTTAGCGTCAATTTCCGGTCAGAATCCGTCAGGAGCGCCTTGCGCTGTTTGAAGGTACACTGAGCCCCCGTGCAAAGTCCGCCTTATTAAATGTAGCCGTCTCCAGTTACGGCACCACCCCGTCACCCTGAAAAAAATGGATAAACCATGCAGAACCGGCTGAGCCTGATTTTCTTGATTGCGATTTTTTCTCTGCTCCTGAGCGCCTGCGACGACGCGCCGGATCCCGGCGCGCAACTCACCGCGCAAGCAGCCAGGGAAACCACTGACAGCAGCGACCGCAACCCCGCCCTGCCCCCGGGCGTTACCCTGCTGGAACGATTCGAGGGTGGTAACGGGGATTTTTCAATTCCCTACACCAAGTACCGGCTGGACAATGGCCTGACCGTGATCCTGCATGAAGATCATTCCGACCCGCTGGTACATGTGGATGTGTCCTACCACGTGGGTTCCAGCCGAGAAGAACCCGGCCGCTCCGGTTTTGCCCACTTTTTCGAGCATATGATGTTTGAAGGGTCCGCCAACGTCCCCGACGGGCAACACGGCAAGATCGTGTCCGATGCCGGCGGCACACTCAATGGCACCACCAATTCGGACCGAACCAATTATTACGAAACCCTGCCATCCGGCCAGCTGGAAGTCGCGCTGTGGCTGGAAGCAGACCGTATGGGCTTTTTGCTGGAAGCCGTTGACGAAGAGAAATTCGAAGTGCAGCGCGAGACGGTCAAGAATGAGCGCGGCCAGCGGGTGGATAACGTGCCTTACGGGCGCACCAGCGAGACCCTGATGAAGAACCTGTACCCGGCCGACCATCCTTATTCGTGGCCGGTGATCGGCTGGACCGAAGATCTCAACGCCGCCACACTGAACGACCTCGAGCGATTTTTCCTGCGCTGGTATGGGCCCAATAACGCCCAACTGGTGATTGGCGGAGATATCGACCCGCAACAGACACTGCAATGGATCGTCAAGTATTTCGGGCCGATTCCGGCGGGTCCGGCGGTGGAAAACCTGCAGCCCCGGCCCGCGACGCTGGACGCCGACCGGTACGTGACGCTGGAAGACAATATCCACCTGCCGGCCATCGCCATGCTGGTGCCCACGGTGTATTACTACCACGAAGACGAGGCGCCACTGGATGCCGCCGCCAAGATCCTGGGGCAGGGTAAAGCCTCCTTGCTGTACCAACGGCTGGTGCAAACCGGCCGCGCGGTCAGTGCCTATGCCAGCCACGCCTGCCGTGAACTGGCCTGCGAAATGATGTTTATCGTGGTGCAGAACCCATCCTCGGGTGAGACCCTGGCCGAGATGGAGGCCGCAGTACGTGAAACCCTGGATGAGTTCACCGAGCGCGGGGTAAAGCCCGACGACCTGGAGAAGTTCAAGGCGCAAATAGAATCCGGGCGGATTTTTGGCATGCAAAGCGTGTCCGGCAAAGTCGGTGCCCTGGCCTATTCGGAAATGTTTAACGGCGACCCGAAAGCCGTTCAGGATGACCTCAAACGCTACGCTGCCGTTACCCCGGAAGATGTCACCCGCGCGTTCGCCCAGCATGTCAACCAGCAACCTGCGGTGGTACTGAGCATCGTGCCCGCGGGTAAAACGGAACTGGCAGCACACCCGGAAAATTACCAGGCACCGACCACGCAACCGGGATCCGGCGGCAGCGACCAGCCACCGGGTGTATCACCGGCGGCACCGGATGTGGCACCGGAATTGCGCAGCGTGCAGGATGATTTTGACCGCAGCATCCCACCGCAACCGCAGCCCAATGGCGTGGTGCAGTTGCCGCCGATCGAGGATATCAAGCTGGCCAATGGGGTGAGGTTACTCGCCGTGCCAAACACTGAAACGCCAACCGTGACCCTGCAGGCCGTGTTTGACATGGGCCAGCGCGATGAACCGGAGGGCAAAGCAGGGCTGGCCAGCCTGACCGCGGCGCTGATGCATGAAGCCACGCAACAACGCAGCGCGGCGGAGTTCACCGAGGCGCTGGAACGCATTGGTGCCAGTGTCAGTGTGGGCTCAAGCCAGTACGATACCACCGTTACCGTCAACACCCTGGCCAAGCACCTCGACGCCGCCATGGAACTGTTTATGGAGCGCCTGCTGCGGCCGGCTTTTACCGAGGAAGACTTCAACCGGGTGAAAGCGCAAACCATGGAAGGCCTGATGCAGGCACAAAAATCCGGGCCGGCACTGGCAGGAAGGGCCATGAGCGTCGCGCTGGCCGGGCCGCACCACCCCTTGTCCTACCCGGGCAATGGCTTGCCCTCGACGGTGAAGAACATCACCCTGGATGAGGTAAAGGCATTTTATGCAGCGCATATTCCGCAGCACCTGAGCGGTGTGCTGGTCAGCACCAGCCTGCCGCTGGAAGACATCCGCCAGGCTGCCGCCGCACTGGGTGAGTTGACCGTTCAGCCGGCACAACGTGATCCCGTGCCAGATCTGGCGCAACTGGATGGCCGGCGCATTTACCTGCTGGACAAGAGCGACGCGGCCCAAAGCAGCGTGCGCATCACCCACCCAGCCTTGCCCTACGATGCGCTGGGTGATTATTACCGGGCCGGGCTGATGAACTTCACGCTGGGCGGCACCTTTGATGCACGCATCAACCTGAACCTGCGCGAAGACAAGGGCTGGACCTACGGTGCCTATTCCGGATTCAGCGGCGGCCCTGAAGTGGGCAGCTTCCAGTTCTCCGCGGAAATCAACCGTGAGGCCACGGTGCAGGCCATCACCGAAGCCCTGCGCGAAATTGAAAACTACCGTGACCACGGCATGACGGAAGCAGAGTTCCAGTACCTGCAAAATGCCATCGGGCAACGCGATGCGCTGAGCTATGAAACCCCCGCCAGCAAACTCGGTCTGCTGGACCGCATCCTGACCTACAAGCTGCCACTGGACTACCGCAGCCAGCAGCAGGCCATGCTGAAGGAAACGCAGCGTGAACAGCTCAATAGCCTGGCCGGCGAGCTGCTGCAACCGGACAATGTCGCCATTATCGTGGTCGGAGATGCCGCCAGCCTGCGGCCACAGCTTGAAGAACTGGGCTGGCCCATCACGGTGCTTGACAGTGAAGGTTTTGAAGTCGCCGAGTAGCCGAAAGGCGCGGCCAATTTGCGCTACAATAACGGGCTGATTCTGCCTCCGCGCCACGGGGGCGCCGGCGGGAGAATTCATGACCATTGAAATGCCGTTGAACGACGACCTGGAAATGCTGCGCGACACGGTGCGGCGCTTTGCTGAACAGGAAATCGCTCCGCGCGCCGCCGACATCGACCAGTCCAATACCTTTCCCGCGGACCTGTGGCCGAAACTGGGCGAACTGGGCCTGTTGGGCATGACGGTGTCTGCCGAATACGGCGGTTCCGACCTCGGCTACCTGGCACACGTCGTGGCCATGGAAGAAATTTCCCGCGCATCCGGCTCGGTCGGTCTGTCCTACGGTGCCTGCAGCAACCTGGCGATGGATAACCTGTACAAGAACGCCAACGACGAACAACGCCAGCGCTACCTGCCAAAACTGTGCAGCGGGGAATGGGTGGGCGCGCTGGCCATGTCCGAGTCCGGCGCCGGTTCCGACGTGGTGGGCTCAATGCGTTGCAAAGCAGAGCTGCGTGGCGACGTGTGGGTAGCCAACGGCAGCAAGATGTGGATCACCAACGGTCCGGAAGCGGATGTACTTATTGTGTATATGCGCACCGCCGGTCAGGCAGCCGGTTCACGCGGCATGACGGCCTTCCTGGTAGAAAAGCACATGGCCGGGTTCAGTACCGCGCAAAAACTCGACAAGCTGGGCATGCGCGGCTCCAATACCTGCGAACTGCTGTTTGAGGACTGCGAAATACCACCGGAAAACGTGCTCGGCGAAGTCAACCAGGGAGTACGCGTGCTGATGAGCGGCCTGAACACCGAGCGGCTGGTGTTGTCGGGCGGCCCGCTGGGGCTGATGCAGGCGGCGATGGAGCTGGCCCTGCCCTACCTTGGCGAGCGCAAACAGTTTGGCCGTCCGGTAGGCAGTTTCGGCATCATGCAGGCCAAGGTGGCCGACATGTACACCGCGTTGCAATCGGCGCGCGCCTACGTGTACCGCATTGCCGAAGATTATGACCGTGGCCGCCGTTCCCGCGTGGACTCAGCATCCTGCCTGCTGCATGCCTCGCGCAGCGCGGTCAAGGTGGCGCTGGAGGCCATCCAGGCGCTGGGCGGCAATGGCTATATCAACGAATTCAGCGCGGGCCGGATTTTACGGGACGCCAAGCTGTATGAAATCGGCGCCGGCACCAACGAAATCCGCCAGATGCTGATTGGCCGTGAACTGCTGGGCGCCAACTGAAAGCAGGCGCCATATGCTTGATTGCAAAAACGCCATTCGCCCCAATACAACACTACTTGATCAACATTTTGAGACCACAGGAAACACCGCATGTCTGACATCGTAATCGTAGGCGCCAAGCGCACCCCCATCGGCTCATTCCAGGGCCAGTTTCTGCCACTCAGCGCGCTGGACCTGGGCGCTGCCGCCATCAAGGCCACGCTGGAGCACGCCGGCGTCAAAGGTGAGGACGTCAGTGAAGTCATCATGGGCTGCGTCTTGCCCGCCGGCCTCGGCCAGGCACCTGCGCGGCAGGCTTCATTACAGGCGGGCGTGCCCATTTCCGCCGGATGCACCACGGTAAACAAGGTCTGCGGTTCGGGACTGAAAGCCGTGATGCTGGGACACGATGCAATCAAGGCAGGCAGTTCTGAAGTGGTCGTGGCCGGCGGCATGGAATCCATGAGCAATGCGCCCTACCTGTTGCCCAAGGCACGTAATGGCATGCGCATGGGCCACGGCCAGGTCATGGACCACATGTTCATGGACGCCCTGCAAAGCCCTTACGATGACCAGATGATGGGTATTTTTGGCGAGATGTGTGCCGACCGTTACCAGTTCACCCGTGAGCAACAGGATGCATTTTCCATCACGTCCGTTGAACGCGCACAGCGCGCCCAGGCCGAAGGCGATTTCAACGATGAAATCACGCCGGTCACGGTTTCCACCCGCAAGGGTGAAACCACCTATGACCAGGACGAAGAACCGCCGCGCTGCAATATCGACAAAATTCCTGGCTTGCGCCCGGCCTTCAAAAAGGACGGCACGGTGACCGCAGCCAATTCGTCGTCCATTTCCGACGGCGCCGCCGCTACCGTGTTGATGACGGCAGAAAAAGCCGCCGAGCTGGGCGCGCAGCCACTGGCCCGCATCGTGGCACACGCCACCCATGCGCATGAACCGGAATGGTTTACCACGGCGCCCTCCACCGCGGTGGCCAAGGTAGCTGAAAAAGCCGGCTGGAGCCTGCAAGATGTCGACCTGTTTGAAATCAACGAAGCCTTTGCTTCGGTGACCATGGCGGCGATGGCGGATAACCAGTTGGATCACGACCGGGTCAATGTCAATGGCGGTGCATGCGCACTGGGCCATCCGGTGGGTGCATCGGGTACACGCATCCTGGTCACGCTGATACATGCCCTGCGCAAACGCGGCGGCAAGCGCGGTATTGCCTCGCTGTGCCTGGGCGGAGGTGAAGCCGTAGCCGTAGCCATCGAAATCGTATAAGGAGAGCCGGACCCCCCTATGGCCACACTTGAAACCAGGACCGATTCAGGCTCGCCGCAATATGCCGAGAACGCCAGGTACATGCGTTCCCTGGTGGCGGACCTGCAACAGCAACTGGCAGCCAGCAGCCTGGGGGGTGGTGAAAAAGCCCGGGACAAACATCGCGCGCGCGGCAAGCTGTTGCCGCGCGAGCGCATAGCCTCCCTGCTGGACCGTGGCAGCGAGTTCCTGGAGTTGTCTGCCCTGGCCGGACTGGGCCTGTACGACAATGCCTGCCCCTGCGGTGGCATCATCACCGGTGTTGGCCAGGTGCACGGACAGGACGTGATGGTGGTGGCCAATGACGCCACGGTAAAAGGCGGCACCTATTTTCCCATCACCATCAAGAAACACCTGCGGGCACAGGAAATCGCCCTGGAGAACCACCTGCCCTGCATCTACCTGGTGGATTCGGGCGGCGCGTTTTTGCCCATGCAGGACGAGGTCTTTCCGGATCGCGACCATTTTGGCCGTATCTTCTACAACCAGGCGCGCCTGTCGGCGCTGAACATTCCGCAAATCGCCATCGTGATGGGTTCCTGCACCGCCGGTGGCGCCTACGTGCCGGCAATGTGTGATGAGGCCATTATCGTCAAGGATCAGGGCACCATTTTCCTAGGCGGACCGCCACTGGTGAAAGCCGCCACCGGCGAAATCGTTGATGCCGAGTCACTGGGTGGCGCGCGCGTGCACAGCACCAAGTCCGGGGTTACCGACCATATGGCTGAGAACGACGCCCATGCGCTGCTGATCGCGCGCGAGGCGGTGTTGCATCTCAACCGCCAGAAACCGGTCAATCTCGATATGAAAAAACCCGTGTCGCCCCGGCTGGCCGCGGACGAGATGTATGGCATCATTCCGCAGGACACGCGCTATCCCTACGATGTACACGAAATCATTGCCCGCCTTGTCGATGGAAGTGAATTTCACGAATTCAAAGCCCGTTATGGAAAAACCATGGTATGCGGCTTTGCCCACCTGGACGGTTACCCGGTTGGCATTGTGGCCAATAACGGTATCCTGTTTTCTGAATCGGCATTGAAGGCAACTCACTTCATTGAACTGTGCACTCAACGCAATATCCCACTGATTTTTCTGCAAAACATCACTGGCTTCATGGTTGGAAAGCAGTACGAAAATTCCGGAATTGCAAAGGATGGTGCCAAGATGGTTATGGCGGTGGCCACCAGCCATGTGCCCAAGCTGACCGTGGTGATCGGTGGTTCGTTTGGTGCCGGCAACTACGCCATGTGCGGCCGTGCTTACCAACCCCGCTTCCTGTGGATGTGGCCCAATGCGCGCATCTCGGTGATGGGCGGCGAACAGGCGGCTTCGGTATTGGCCACGGTGAAACGCGACGGCATTGAGGCCAGTGGCAAAAAGTGGTCGGAGAAGGAAGAACAGGCTTTCAGCCAACCTATCCGCGAGCAGTACGACCGCCAGGGACATCCTTATTACGCCTCTGCCCGCCTGTGGGATGATGGGGTGATTGACCCGGCGGATACGCGCAAGGTGCTGGCCCAGGCATTATCCATTACGCAGAATGCCCCCTTGCAAACCGGCCGGTTTGGCGTATTTCGCATGTAGCCTCGGCCAGCCGGCCTGACCGCGAAGGCAGGCAGCCGGCCGGAACCATGACATCGACAACAGCCAGCGGAACTCACAAACCAGACAGTACAGGTTGGACATGACAGAACATTTTTTGCAAAGCATCGACCACAACGGCGTCCTTAGCCTGACGCTGAACCGTCCGCGGGTTCACAATGCCCTCAGTGATGAAATGATTGCCGGCCTGGCGCAGCTGTTCGACACGGTCAGCGACGACATCAGCGTGCGCGCCATCGTTATCAGCGGCGCGGGTGAAAGCTTTTGCGCCGGTGCTGATCTCAACGGCATGCGCGGCAAGCCCGCTGCGCGTAACAATGCCGAGAAAAGTGTCGAGAAATTCGAAGAAGAAGCCCAGCGCCTGGCGCAGATGCTAAGGCGGCTGAACTACTGCAGCAAACCCACCATCGCACGCATCAATGGCCCGGCCTACGGCGGTGGCGTTGGCCTGTTAAGCTGCTGCGATATAACCATAGCCGCCAGCCATGCGCGATTTGCCCTGACCGAGGTCCGCCTGGGCCTGGTGCCGGCGGTGATTTCCCCTTACGTTTTCCGTTGCATGGGTGAGCTGCATGCACGCCGCTATTTCCTCAATGGTCAACGCTTCGATGCGGCCCAGGCACAACAAATCGGGCTGGTGCAGGAAATCGCACCGGCTGACGAGTTGGACCAGGCCGTGCAGCGTCAGCTTGACCTGCTGTTGCGCGCCGGACCTCAGGCCGTCAAGCAGGCCAAGAAACTGGTGTTTTCTGTTGCCGGCCACGATGCCTCACGGCAGCGTCAGAGCGACCAGGAAAATGCCCGCCTGATCGCGCGCATGCGCCTGTCCGACGAAGGCCAGGAAGGCATGAGCGCGTTCCTGGAAAAACGCAACCCCGCCTGGGTGCCTCAGTCAGATGAGTGAGCATGTCACGGTGGTTGAAGTTGGCCCCCGCGACGGGCTGCAAAATGAACCTGCCCTTGTTCCCGCTGCCACCAAGATCGAATTGATCCGCCGCCTGCAGGCCGCCGGATCAGGCGTGATTGAAGCGACCAGTTTTGTCAGCCCCAAATGGGTGCCGCAAATGGCCGATGCGGAAGACGTGATGGCCGGTCTGGATCACCAGCCAGCCACCCGCTTCCCGGTGCTGGTTCCCAACCTCAAGGGCTTGCAGCGGGCGCTGGCTGCCGGCGCACGTGAAGTAGCGGTATTTATTGCCGCATCGGAACAGTTCAGCCAGCGCAATACCAACTGCTCCATCGATGAATCCCTGCAACGTCTGCAGCCATTGATGGAGCACGCGGCGCAAAACAACATTCCGGTGCGCGGTTATATTTCCTGCGTACTGGACTGCCCCTATGAAGGTGCCATTGAGCCTGCTGTAGTGGCGCAATTGTGTGCCTCCTTGCTGGCCGCCGGATGTGAAGAAATTTCCCTCGGTGATACGATTGGAACAGGCACACCCAGGCGGGTGCGCACGCTGTTGCAACAGACCAGCCACGCGGTGCCGGTGGAAAAACTGGCGGTGCACTTTCATGACACCTACGGCCAGGCGCTGGCAAACATCCTGGCCTCGCTGGAGTTCGGCGTGCGTACCGTGGATGCATCGGTGGCCGGCCTGGGCGGCTGTCCCTATGCGCGCGGCGCTTCCGGCA
>JBFIHZ010000043.1:0-17940 GCA_041601535.1 Lysobacterales bacterium
ACTGGCGTGGCGAGTTCGAGGGCACTTGGACTGGTCAGGCCCCTTTCGCATGCGAAGACACCGCCCATACCCCCTGTGCATCTACGTTTGACGGGTTTGCAACCATGAACGGTGAAGAGTACCTGGTTCGAATCGAAATCACCGACAACGGCGAAGGCCAGGCTGCCATCGGAGACTTCATAAAGCTGTTCTTCCAGCCGGGGGGAGGAGGAGACATGGTGGTCTACCTGGGAAGTATCGCCGGCGGCAACCTGCAGGTACATCTGTAGCGTTCGAGCGGGATGTCGCGACGGGGCCGAGCATACCCACCTGTTGTGCCTGAAAGGTTGCAGCAGCTGTTACGCCGCCCAGAAAACGCGCACCGGTGTTTGTGTCTGCTGCAGCAAATGGGCCACCGGCAAGTCCGGCTGGCCCGCCGCTGCCTGTTCCAGCATGTGGCGTTTATCATCGCCGAAGATCAGCAGCAGGATGCTCTCGCTGGCCAGCAGGCAGGGCATGGTCAGGCTGATGCGGCCGTACGGGCTGGCGGCGGTATGCACGGGCACGCACAGGCGTTTGCCGTCAGGATCCAGCGCGGCGGCCAGGTTAGCCGCATCCGGAAACAGCGATGCGAAATGACCATCCGGGCCCACCCCCAGCAAGGTGCTGGCAAACGGTGAAGGCAGCGAGCGCAATGCATCATCAAGCCAGTCACAGCGTGCCTCCAGGGTGGTTCCAGCGGCATGAAATGGCAGGATATTGGCGGGCGTTGCATGCGCGGTGGCCAGGGTGCGCCGCACCAGGCCCTCGTTGCTGTCGTCGTGGCTTGCCGGCACCCAACGCTCGTCACTGAGCACCACGTCGACCCGTCCCCAGTCCAGGTCTTCTTCGGACAGGGCCGCGTAAACATTGGATGGTGAACTGCCACCGGTTACCACAATGGATGCGCGGTCTTGAGCAGCAAGGCGGCTCCGAATGGCGCCTGCCATAAGCTCCGCTACCTGTAAGGCCGCTGCCTGGCGGCTTGAAAAATCTTGCAGTTCCATTATTCGATTCCCTGATTGGTGTCCAAGCGGAGCGGTTGGCCGCAGAGCAGGCCACCCACCGCATCGATGATACTGTAATTGCCTGCATTATGAGCCCTTGAACCCCGTCCACGCCCGTTCAGCTTCCGTTCACCCGCTCTCCACTACACTGCAAGCCAGGTAAATAAATGAGCCGGAGGTTCATGATGAAAAAGCAACTGTTGATCACGTTGATCGTGGCCATATTGATGACACTGGCGGGTACCGTGCAGGCTGGCGACTCGCGGCGTGGCCATAACGGCCACCACGGCGGATATGCCAAGCATGCTTCCGCCCACCATGGCTATCGGCACGGTAAAAAGCACCGCGCGCATCACAACCGCCATTACGACCGCGGCTATTACGGTCACGGCTACCGCGACCGTCATCACGATGACTTCAGCAAAGGCGTGAAAATAGTCGCTGGTGCGGTATTGCTGGGCACCATTATCCATGCCATCAGCAACAGCGAACAACGACGCGTGGAGCGGGCGGCTTATGCCGGTGACCTCTGGTATCAGCAGGATACCAATGGCCAATGCTACGAAGTCACCCAGAATCAGCGCGGCGAAGAAGTCTGGGTGCGGGTTGACCCCCGCTACTGTTACTGAACGCAATCCCCGTCAAATGCAGGAGGCCGGTTTTAACCGGCCTCTTTTTTTTATCACCACTCTCTTCAGCCCAGCTCACAGCGGCAGCACCGCTCAGGACAATCTCCGCAGCCAGCCGAACAGCAAACGGGTTACGGGTTGCATGAGGCCAGCACGCCGGAAGACAGGGAAATTTCTGGCGGAGACAGGCCAGCTTGCCGTACGTCACCAACCTGTTCACACGCAGCCTGGATTTGCCCCATCGCGGCCAGTGCCTCGGCCAGCGCAAGCCGGGCGAAAAGATCCTGGCGGTGGCGGAAATTGAGCTGCGCCAGTTCCAGGGCCTTGGCGGCATTGTCAGTGTCCAGGTAGTAATCCACCGCATGATCCGCGTACATCAGTGGGTGCTGCTGCAACAGGCGGCTGTACCCCTCTGCCGCCTGCCTGGCTGCTTCACCAGCTGCTTCTGTGTTGCCCAGCGCCAGTTCGGCTTCAGCCAGTCCATGCCAGAATGCAGGCTGGTCATTCTGCCTGGTAACCTGCCGGTACAGTTCAGCCGCTCTCCGATGGTTGCCCAGCAAGCCTTCTGTTTCGGCCAAATGCTCCGTGGCCAGGAAAAACTGGGGCATGCGCTCGTGTGCGGCGGAGAAGAAGATCCTGGCCTGTTCGTACTGGTTAAAACGCAGAAATGCAATGCCCTGTTGGACATAAATCCAGGCCAGCGGGTATGGGCTGGAATCGCCATACAGTGCCTGCGCTTGGCGCAACAGTACTGTGGCATCGCTCAAACGGCCTTGATTGACGCTCAGCGCGGCCATCTGCACAGCGGTCAGATAATTTTCAATGGATGCAGGGTCGACGGGGCCAAGGTCTTCCGGTAAGTTGCGAGAGCGCTCAAGAGAGGCCATCGCCCGGTCCACACTCGCACCATCCGCGCCCTCACCGGCAGCCTGGGAAATTTGCTTGCTGGCCTGATCAAAGTCATGAAATCCCTGCAATACCGTGGCATATACCAGACGGTCATCAGCGCTGAAGCCGGGTAATTCCTCGGCCTCACGCATGACCAACAGTGATTGCTCGGCATCCGCCAATCGACCTTCGATCTGAAAGCGCTGGTACAACAATCCGGCCAGCATGACCCGATAACGTGGCAGCCGGGTGAGCGCGGGATTCTGTTGAAGCGTATTAATCTGCGAGTTCAGGTTATCCAGGAAAATATCCCCCTCCGTGGTACGCAGCTCATTGAGTCCCGCCGGCCAGCCGGGCCCGGTCATGTCGGTTGCCTGCTGGATGTCGGGGGAAGGCTGCGCGGCAGAGTAGTCCTGACGTGGGCTAACCACGCAGGACGTGACGGTTAAACCGAGGACAATCAAGGCTAGTATTTTCATCAATCCTTTTCCTGAATGGGTGGGTAATGAAACGTGCCCAAACCTGGAGGGTGAGCAGCAAAACACAACCGGCCTCACTGGAGACCGGTTGTGTCGCATAACCATTGCTTTGGAGACTATGGCTTATTGGGGTGTGCCAACAAACGGAAAATCAGGCAAGTACACATTGTCACCGTCGTCTACGTTGTCAGACACAGCGGATCCAATGATCAGACCGAGCGTGTCATCGATGACATCGTGTTGCAGTGCGCGGCCTCCGCATTGGTTCAGGAAGACACCCAGCAGAGTCAGCTCTACTGACAGGTAGTTGTCACAGGTAGCAAATGTCGTGTCGACCAGCAGGCGGTCGTCCGCCAGGAAGAAGGCCAGGTCCGCCGGGCTCAACGGGGTATTCCCGACAATGCCGTCCACGGTATCAAAGTATTCCAGGTTGGCCTGCAGCTCAGGGATGAACACAGGCCAGTCAGCGATCATGCTGGTGGTGTTATATACATCTTTGAGCGCCGGATCGCTGCTCAGCGAATAGGGGTCGATCAACGCGGTGTTCACTGCCGGACGGCCGATTCGGTCGATCTGGCGGAGGGTATGAATGGCTGCATTGGCCCCACCCTTGGACGCGCTGCCGGTCAATTTACCCGAGTCAGCGCGATGCGTTGAACCGTACACAGCCAGCACTGGTGCATTGCCATTATCGGTTAACAGGTTCACGTCGACACCGACTACGATGGCCAGCGAGTTAAGCGGTGCAAAGAAGTCTTCACCGGGATTGGTAAAACCGTCTTGCTGCGGATCAGCGCCCGCCAGATTTGCCAGCGTTTGCTGAAACCCCACCAGGTCGAAAAAGAATGGATCATCCCGCAACCCGGCGAACATGCGCAAATCACCGTCATCATTGTAATTGACCTGGTTGAGCTTGCCGGCCACGGTGTCCGTGCCAGCCAGCGCGCAACGCATGCTTTGCGCTTTGCGCTTGCCCATGGCACGACAGCCGATCACCATGCGGTTGCCAGGTGCCAACACCGGGGGTGCAATGGAATTTTCAATGTTGAAACGATACTCCACCGCAGGGGAAAACTGAGATGATTCGTTTGCCAAAGGGAACAGCGTGGCTACCAGAATCAGCTCATCAGCGTCATTCGGATTGATAAAGGCGTAAACATCGTTCAGGTCGGCTGCTCGATCACTGGCGGCCAAAGGGCCGTCCAGATGATCTGCTGCCCAGGCTGAGGCTGATGCCAGCAGACCGCACGTTATCAGCAGACCGGTTAGGGGATTGAGTGTAGGGGCTTTCATTGTTCTCTCCAGTTGAATTTCCACGAATGATCCGAAGTTCGGAAACCGCGGGTACATGTAATAGAACACGGAGACAATCAAGCGGCTGTGAACTTTGTATTCACGCTTCATTCACATCGTGCAGTCCGGAGCCCGCAGCATGCGCGGGTCCCGGCACCGTCCGTGGACCGGATCAACCGTCACGTTGGCATAACTGAAAAGTAACTCCTGAAGGTGTGCGTGCTCTAGAATGAGCCCAGTACCTTGTGCCGGAGTGACAGACTGCCATGACAACGTCAGTATTGCTGGTCGAAGATCATGCGGACCTTGCCGCAACCATCGGCGATGAACTCGAAGCCCGTGGCTACACCATGGACTTTGCGGCCGATGGTGCATCGGGCCTGGGTCTGGCCATGTCGAAGCATTACGACCTGATTGTGCTCGACCTGATGTTACCCAAAATTGAAGGCACCGAAGTTTGCCGCCGCCTGCGCGCGCAACGGGTAAGCACTCCGATAATAATGCTGACCGCCCGCGATCAGGTCAGCGACAAGCTGGAAGGCTTTGCCACCGGCGCGGACGATTACCTGGTCAAACCGTTTGACATGGACGAACTGGTGGCACGTATATCGGCATTACTACGCCGCAGCCGTGGCGAGGTTATTGAATCCGAGTTGCGGGTGGCAGACCTGAGTTTCGATACCGGCAGTTTGCGAGTGGAACGGGGTGGTAAACGCATTACGCTATCACCCACCGGTTTGCGTATTCTGCGCATCCTGATGCGCGAGTCGCCCAATGTAGTAACGCGCGAGGCTCTGGAACAAGAGTTGTGGGGCGATCTGTTGCCAGACAGTGACACACTGCGCAGCCATGTTTACAACCTGCGCTGTGAAATTGACCGGCCATTCGACACCAAGCTGCTGCAAACCCTGCCCGGCATTGGCTTCAGGATCGCAGCCACGGACCCTGACTGAGTTGGCATTTTGTTCAGCGCTTTTTGCCTATCACCTTGGCCTGTGGCAGATCCAGCCTGACCGTGGTGCCAATTCCCGGCGTGCTGTCCACTGTGATGCGCCAGTTGAACCGACTACACAAACGCTGGACGATGGTCAGACCCAGCCCTGAACCGGCGTAGCGGGATTCACCTCGTTGAAATGGCTCGAAAACACGTTCCAGTAACTCTGCTTCCATCCCGGGACCATCGTCCTGAACGCTGACGCCCGAGGGCATGACGCGCACCGTGACGGTACCCGCGCCGGTGTAACTGATTGCATTACGCAGGATGTTGTCCACCACGATACCGAGCACTCGCTGCGGAGCCATCACTTCAAGCAGGCAATCTTCTTCCATCTTGACGTTAACCGCTGACATATTCAGCGCACGTTGTGCCTGCTCAATGCGTTCTTCCAGCAGATCATTCACGATGATGCCATCGCGCGGTAACCGGGATTCGTCCTCGCGCGCCAGGATCAATAGCGTTTCCAACAATTTCTCCATATCCATTACGGTGCGTCGCATGCGCGCCACAGGCTCCGCCAGTTCCCCTTCATCATCAATACGGCGATGCAGCGAATCAAGATTGGCACGCATAACCGCCAGAGGCGTACGTAATTCATGACTGGCATTACGCGTAAAATCCCTTTCCCGCCGTACAAATTCGCTGATGCGTGCAACGAATTCATCCAGGGCGTTGGCGAGAATCTGGACTTCACTGTCGGCAGGCGCATCCACCTGAAAATCCGAAGTCTCCAGATCACTCGCCCGCGCATCTATGGATTTCACTTTGGCAGCAAGCTGTACCAGCGGAGAAATGGCATTGCGCGAGTACCGATAGGCGATAAAAGTGAACAGGTAAACCAGCAGCAATACCAGGCTCAAGGGGGCAACACCAAAATAAAATGCCAGGCGCGATACCTGGATTTCGTCAAATACAAGATACAGGCGTGCATCCCCTTGCTCGCTGACGTGCACAAGCGGATTTCTGCCATCATGTGTTTGGGTGCGATGGAAGCCTGGCCCCAGGCCCGCCAGCCAGGCGGGAATGACATCCCCGTAGCGGGGCCGTTGCAGATAACCCCGCAAATTACGCGTGTCTGGCCGGGGAAAATTACTGTCGCGGGCAGCCAGAGCCCAGTAGTGTTCAGCTTCCCCGTCCAGTGCCTCGTGAACCAGCACCCGTTCGACTACCTTGGCGGCCGCAGTCACACCTACCACTACCGCTACTGAGATGGCCAAAACCTGCAGCAAATACACCTTAACAAGGTTGCCTTTCAGTGTTCCTGAGCGTCGCGATTTAGCCATCTGGTGCCTCCGTGCGGGTTGGTTCAGCCCCGGGGCTCAGCAGTATGGAGCCCTTGTCGATACATCCCACGTCCAGTCAGTTTGGTGCACAGGGTGTCAGCAATACGTGAAAGCAACTGGTTCCGATACACCCGCACGAAATGAATTCCTGCCGTTTTACGCCTTCCAGACGGTAGAGACTGCCCGTCATTCTGACCCAGTCAGGTTGACCTGACCGGCACCAGCTTGCCGTCTCTCAGGCAGACAATCTCCCCTTCGGGCAGGTCAGGGGGAAACACCGAGATCATATCCCTGGGGTCCTTTACGATGGACATGCCATTGGGGATTTCCCGGCCCGGCACCACCCAGACATCGGCGCCGATCCTGGCGTTGTGCCCCACGCATACGCCGAGAAAGTTCATGCCGGTGTCCTCGATTCTTCCCTTGTGCAGCACCTTGACCGTGCCTTCGAATTTGACATCCAGCAAGCGGCACACCAAGGCCATAAAGACATTCCGGCCCACCATGGTGCCCTGTATCCTGCCCGCCTGGGTGCCTGGATAAACGACGCACATCCGCGCCAGGCCACGGGGAGAATCGAAGGAATTTGCACCGAAAACCGAACCGGTGACAATGCTTTGATCGCTGATGTGTACGCCATCACCCAGGATACTGCCCCTGACCACACTGTAGGCGCCGATTTTGACGCCATCGCCAAGAATGCTGGCCTGCACAACCGCAGTCGGGTGGATCTGGCAGCCTTTGCCTTTGACGACAAATCGCTGGGCAATCTTTTGCTTGTCCAAAGAAAACGCAGACAGCGCCCGCAGGATCATGTTGAATCTGTTTGCCAGGAACCTGGTGCGCAGTGTTTCCAACAACACCACCAGATTGAGCAACCACAGATTGGCCCAGTGACAAACATGCAGCAAGGTGGCATCTGAAAACGCCGGAGTGAATGACGGGTTCATGGAAATGGGCAGGACCGTTCCAGGCTCAATCGGCCGCGCCGTTTGCTTTGCCTCAATACGCGCCAGGGGTATTGTCTTCAGGTCGCCAGTGGACGGCAGCTGACCGCGGCAGCGGTACATGCCATAGGCGACAAGTTCGGCACCGGAGGAGGCGTCCTGTTCGGTGCGCAGATCCTGCAAAAATTTTGTGAACTCGGTAAATGGCCCGGCCTCCAGCGCACAGCCGCTCGAACCCGGCTGCTTCGCCGACACCGCCAGAAAGCGCTGCAAGGCCGAAGCCGAGAAGTACAGGTCGTCGCGGATCAGCAGGAACTCCGGATCGGTGATCAGCGTCGGATCATCGGTCTCGCCAAGCTCCAGCCCCTCGGCCTGCAGCGTCCTGCGTTGGTGTTCTTCAAGCGGAACATTACAGATCAGCACGTCACCGACAGCGTCCATAAATGGCGAAATAACTGCTTGGGTATTCCACAGGTAGGCTTTCACCGACCCATAGTAGAAAGCTCCCGATAGGGATTCAAGCACCAGCGAAGCGGAAGGCGAAACACCAGCGGATCACCGCTGTTCCGCGGGCTGGCAATAGCGTCGATAGTCGCATTCACTGGTCGGGATGGAAATTGCGTCCGGTGCGACCCACCCCAATCAGCGCGCAACCGCGGCCGCCTTGCCTCAGGAATCCGGCAGCTGGCCGTCGTCAGTGGTATCAGCAGCGGCAGGCTGACCGCCCACCGGCACCAGCCGGCCGTCCTCTATCCAGTACGCCATGCTTTCCGGCAGTTCATCATCGCTTCTGGTGTAGACGTCTTTGGCGTTTTTGACAATGACCGTGCCATTGGGAATGTCCCGGCCGGCCGCCAGCCACACACCCGCGCCCAGGCGGGACTCATGACCGACGCAGGCACCCAGAAAATTCATGCCGGTGTCCTCAACCCGCCCCTGGTGAGGTACCTTGATGGTGCCACCGAACTTGATATCCAGCAGGCGCGCGATCGAGGATAGAAACACGTTTCGGCCAATCAGGCTGGCCTGTATCCGGCCCGAGCGCGTGCCCGGATAAATCACGCACAGCTTGGACCAGCCGCGCGGACAGCTCATCACGCCGTCACCAAAAACCGAACCGGTGAGAATGCTTTGCTCGCCCACCTGCACGCCATTACCCAGGATGCAGCCCTGCACCATGCTGAAGGCTCCGATCTGGACATTGTCACCGAGAATACACCCCTGAACCATGGCCGTCGGGTGAATCTTGCAACCCTTGCCCTTGATCACGAAACGCTGGGCGATCTTGTGCTTTTGCAGGGAAAACGCCGACAGCACACGCAGAATGAGTTTCAGCTTGCTGGAGGTGAATGCCTTGCGCAGCGTATCCACTAACACCAGCAGATTGAGCAGCCACAGATGGGTCCAGTGGCGCACATGCAACAGGGTGGCATCTGAAAAAGCCGGCGTGAACGTCACCTCCATGGTTTCAGGCAGAAAGCTGCCCGCCTCGATCGGTTTGGCCGACTGTTTTGCCTCGATGCGCACCAGCGGCACGGAATGCATCAGCTGCTCAGGCTGCACCGGGCCGCGGCAGCGGTACAGGCCGTAGGCCATCAGCCTGGCGCCCGAGGCGGCATCATCCCCGCTCCGCAGGTCCTGCAGGAATTGGGTGAAGTCGGTAAATGGCCCCTGCTGCAGCGCGCAGGCGCAGGTTTCCTGCGCTTCGGCCGATGCGGCCAGAAACCGCCGCAGCGCGGTCGCGCAGAAATACAGGTCATCCCGCACCAGCAGAAATTCGGAGTCGGTGATGCATGCAGGATCATCCGTCTCGACAACCTCAAACCCCTCAGCCTGCAGCGTTTGACGCTGACGCTGCTCAAGCGTGATGTTGCAGATCAGCGCATCACCCACCGCATCCATAAACGGGGAAATCAGGGTCCGGGTTTTCCAGATATAGGCTTTCATCGGGCCATAGTAGGAATAGCCCGACACTGCTGCAAGTTGAAATCTCGGCCAGGGACGGCCATGCGGCCAGCGGTGGCATCAAACCGACAGGCAGGTGCCGGATACTCGCTTCCGGTACCCACCGCTTGCCGGGGAAGCCGAATCCTTAGCAACCGTTCGGGTTGGATTGCGTAAATCTTTCCGCACCAAGTGGAGGATGGCCCTGCGAATTAACGGGCCGGCCAGGGTTGGCCGGCCCGGATTGGGTCAGTACAGCCGACGCACGGCCAGGCCGCCGATGCCGAGCAGGAGCAGCATCAAGGCGAGCATGCCGCCGCGGTTCAAGCTCGGGATACCCTCGAAAAACACCGTGTTGGTGACCACGCAGTCGGCACCCTGGCCGGCGCGGATAACGAGGTTGTCACAGCCGTTGTCAACCTCAACAGCCGCGTCCATCACCTGCTCGGTAACCCGGCAGGTCGAAGCCGGATAGGACGGGGTAACGGCCGCAGTAAAGGTCTGGTTGCCGCTGCCTGAGAAGCTGAGGCACCAACTCGACGGGGCAGGCGCGGCCGGAGCCTCCGCCGGGCAGACCGGGTCGGCACCGTCGATGGGCGCGTCACACCACAGCGTGAGTTTGAAGTCGGTGGCGGTGAAATCGCCGCCGGCCTGTTCGATGACCCACTGCTTGGTGATTTCCACGTTCACCGGGTTCACCGTGTTGACGATGGCACAGGTGTTGCCGGCATCGCGTCCGACGTCAAAGAAGTGGCAGCCCGAGACGTCATCATCCACCGCGCCGGGTCCGGCCGCCTGGTAAGACGGCGTGTACCCGGCGGGGACGGTCTCAAAAACCGTGCAGTCGAGTTCGCCCGCATCGAAGTCCACCACGACGAAATTGACGCTGGTGCTTTCACTGATCATGGCCGTCTGAGTCAGGGGCAGACCGGTATTGCAGTCCAGCGTGACGTTTACCGGAGTCGGGTTGACGCTGTCGCTGAACGACTTTGTCACCGCGAAGGTCGCGCGGGTGCGGATGCCCTGGTTGGTAATCGTGCAGGACGGGCCGGGATCGGCGCCCGGGTTCACGTTAATGGCATCGCAACTGCTGGCGGCCTGGAAGTAACCGTCCGGAACCGTTTCGGTCGCGCTGCACACCATGCCTTCCTGCGGGATGCCGCTCACCGTGAAGGTCGCAACGCCGCCCACTGTGGCCACGTTCACCCCGCCGTTTTCGGCGATGGTCCCGCCCGGGCAGCTCAGGGTGATCAGCACCTCCGGATGCGGCCCGGCCGTGCCCGCAGCATATGCCTTGTTGACGGTTACGGTGGTGGGCTCGTCGGTGCCAACCACCAGCAAGTCGCGCGCCTGGCCGAACTCAATGGTGGAACCATCCATCAGGCCGCTCAACGACCCAGTGGTGTTCCAGTAACTGCGTACGGCGGCCATCGCCGGAACCTGCAACACCACATCAAACGTACACGACCCGCCAGCAGCCAACACACCGTTGATCAACTGGATGCGGGTATTGCCCGCGAACCCCGTGAGGGAAGAGCCGGGGCCGCAGACATCACTCATCGGCAGCCCGGTCGCAACCAGGCCCGACATGACGTTACTGAGGTCGTCGGCGAAGGCGATGTTGCTCGCATCCAGGTCGGCGCTGAGGTTCTGGATGGTAAACCGCAGGGTCACGGTACCGCCCGGCAGAACCGGATCATCGATAAATTCCTTGCTCATCGCCAGGCCGGCGATTTCGAGCGTGTCGCTGGCCGCCGGACCGGTGACCGCCACGCCGCGCGCGGTGGCGGTGACCGCGCTGGTGGTGTTGCCGTAACTGCCCGGCGCCGCACCGCCCGGCACCTGCAGCGGCACCTGGAAGGTACAACCGCCGCCGGCCGGTACGTTGCCACCGGTCAGGTTCAGGGTGCTGCTGCCTGAAAGCGTTGAGCCTGCCCCACAGACGTCGTTCAGTGGCAACCCGGTGGCCACCAAGCCGCTGAGGGTGGCGTCGAGGTTATCGCTGAAGGCCAGGTTGGTGAAATGGTCCACCACGTCCTGGTCGGGCTGGCCGGCGTTGCCGTTGGCGATCGAGAACTCCAGCGTAGCCGTGCCCGGTGAAGCGGCCGGGTTATCGAGGAAACGTTTAATCAGCTGCGGTGCACCGACAATCTCAAACTGGTCCTCGGCCGGAGCGCCCGTGACGGTCGCACCGTCGACCACGGCCGTAAGGGCACTGCTGCGGTTTTCATAGCTGCCGTTGCCTGCCATTGGCGACACCGTGAGCTGGAGCGAGAACGTACAACTCGCCCCCGCTGCCAGGCTGCCGCCGGACATCAGCAACAGGGCCAGATTGCCCTGGCCGCCCGAGCTGCCGGCGTTCAGCGGCTGGTAGGCAAAGGTCGATCCGGGCCCGCAAGCGCCGTCCGCCGGCACCACAACGGCGCCCGGCAAGGCCACGTCAAATTCATCGAGGAAGCTAATGTCCGTCGCTTCGAAGGACGCGCTGGTGTTGGTGATTGAAAACTCCAGCTCCACCATGCCGCCGGCCGCTGCCGGCTCACCGAGGAAGGTCTTGGTGAAGACCGGCACCGGCGCCACGTGGAGGATATCACGCGCGCCATAGTCCGGAATCGTGGCCGGAACCTCACCGCCCAGGCTCGAGCTCACCATCGAGGCCTCGTTGGGGTAGGCCCCACTGGGCGCGGCGGGTGGCACGCTGAGGCTGACGTCGAACGTGCAGCTCTGGCCGGGGGCCAACTGGCCGCCGCTCAGGCTGATCAGGCCGGCTCCGGAGAGCGACGAACCGGCGCCGCAGACATTGCTCAATGGCAAACCGGTGGCCGCGAGCCCGGACAATGTGGCATCCAGGTCATCGGTAAATGCGATGCCGGTGGCGGTGTCGGTGCGGCTGCGGTTGGTCAGCGTAAAGCGCAGGATTACATCATCGCCCGGGGCCACCGGGTCATCGAGGAATTCCTTGACGAGCGCCACCGGCGCGGCACTGACCGTGAGCCGGGCGCTGGCGCGGCCGGCCGCTTCAAGATCGGTCTGCAGCACACCCGAAACGTTGCCCAGCACACCAACGGCCTGGGGCACCACGTCGACCTGGACGTAGCAGTTATCGGCTGCGGCCACGGCAGGATGCGACAGACTGCCTATAATCAGAAGACTGATATCCCGGCTGCCCGCTTCGGCGATCAACTCGGTTATGGTGGAGGCCGAGCCACAGTCGGTCGATGCATTGGCCGGGGAGGCGATTTGCAGGCCGTCGGGCAGCCGGTCGGTGAACTCCAGGAACTCTTCCGCGCTGGGGTTGGCGGTGTTGTCGATGATGAAGATAAGCGTGGTCCGCTCACCCAGAATCACGTCGGAGTCCGTGAAAAATTTGCCGAAGCCCGGCAGGCTGTCCGTGACCTCCAGGTCGGCCGCAGCGCTGCCGTGGTTGCCCGCACTGGAGGTGAGGTCACCACTGACATTCATGTGCGTTCCGATGGTCGTGCTGTACACGTTTACGCGGATTACGCAGTGGCTGTCCGCATCCAGCGATCCGCCAGTCAATGCGATCGTGACACCGCCCTGTGGTGCCGTGACCTGACCCTTGCAGGATGAGCGGACATCCGGGACCGGCGCAATCTGTACCCCGGCCGGCAAGGTGTCGCTGAAGGCCAGATCCGTTACGGGCACCGCGGGATCGATATTAGCTATGGTGAATTGGAGCGTGGTGGTTGATCCCGGACCGATCACGGCCGGCTGGAAGAACTTCACAAAGTCCACCACCACGCCAGCACTTGCCGGCAGTGGCGTCAGTGCCAGCAGCAGCAAGGCAACCATTACCCACGACCAACGGGTGCGTCGAGGGCTTCTTGCTCCGCGCCGGACGCAGCCTATCGTGTTATCCAAAGGACCGTTCATATTCTGACTCCAACCTCACGCCAACATCGTTGATGGCCACACCTGAAAAGGCCCTGGCCCAGCACGGACTGCTTACTGTGCGCCGCCCATTTCCGCGAGCCGGCGTTCCAGTTCGCCGATGCGGGATTGTTGCTGCAACGTGTAGAGAGTCAGTTCCTCGACTTTCTTCAGCAGACTGACCTGCAGTTCCGTCATGTTCACCCCGTTGGCGCCGACTTCGGCAGCCGACGGAATACCCGGCAGGCGATTGTTGGTAGAGATGTAGGACTGCAGATCGTCGAGTGGCATCAGCGCGTAGGAGGGCGAGAACACGTAGTCGGGAAACTCGTCGGGCGGCGTGCCGGCGGTCAAGGTACCCGGAATGGTGACATCGCCGTTGCTCTCCAGCACGAAGACCTCGGTGCCGCCCACGGAGATGGTGAGCTGTGATTCATTGGCGACGATGTCCCAGTGTTGCGGATCGAAGGCCCCACCCCCCTGCTCCAGGCGGATTCCGGGCTGGTTGGCGGCGCGGATGTGCAGGTTCTGGGCCGGGGCGCTGGTGCCCAGTCCGACGTGACCCAACGGCCCGATATGGAAGCTGGTGCTGGGCGCACCACCCACCACGCGGAACGGCATGGTTCCCGCATCCAGGTCCTCGACGGCGAAGTAGCTGAGCCCGCCATTGTTCGAATCGTTGAGCGTGATCTGCCAGTCGGTCGTGGGGAACGCTGCCGAGTTGCTGGTATCCCTGAAGCGGATGCGCAGGTTGTTCTCCGACAGCCGCATCGTCTCGAAACCAAAGTTCTCGCCTTCGATGCAATCGAGCCCGAAGCAGGCGCTGCCCTGGACGATCTGGTCGTCGAGGATCACATTATCGGCGTACGCCGCGGGCAGGGTCAGGGCGCAGATGAAACAGGTGGCGGTCAGTTTTCTCATGATGGTTTCCTTGGTACTCCGGCCAGTGCCAGCCGCTTTACGGATGCACACAGGCACGCTGCGGGCGTAACGCCCACGGCAATGTGATAAGGGCCCTCAGGGACACAGGGTCCGGGAATTACAGAAAGGCGACGGGATGCACCCTCCTTATGCCGGGAAATCGGCGATGCTTCAGTTTATGCCACATTGCGGAAACAGCACAACAGATATTCGCAGCGTGATCGCAGTTTTCTCCGCATGCTGGCGCTGTGCCACCTCCAATCATCGTGGACGGCCTTTTTTGGTAACCAGAAACGCGGTCAAGCCATTTGCCGCGAATTTCGGGGTGCTTGCCGCCGTTCGCTTTCGCAATCTGCCGCGCACGCGCTAGACTGCGCGTTTCCCATACCGTCCCGTGTGACAGGAGTGATCCGGAATGCGCCCTTTCGCCCTACTCACCGCTGTAGCCGTTGCGCTTTTGCTGACCGGCTGCTCCCCCGATGAATCCCAGCCGGCCGAACGCGCTGCCCATACGCCCGAGCCCACGGCACCAGAACACCGCCCGATCGAAACCATCGCGGACGAGTATCTGGCCGCGCTGCTCGAGGTCTATCCGGAGATGGGCACCTATTACGCATTGCCGGGGGCCCGTCACGACCGGCTGAGCGACAATTCGCTCGACGCCCTGGCGGCATGGCGCGTACGCGAGGATGACTGGCTGGCTGAGCTCGAGGCCATCGAGATACAGCCTGCCGTTGGCAGCCGCGACTGGATCGCCCTCGGCGTGCTGCGCGAAACCCTGGAAAGCGCGGTGTCAAAACGGGTGTGCCGCAACGAGTTGTGGCAGGCAAGCAGCATCACGGCGTGGTACACCTACCTGCCGGTGTTGTTCGAACTACAACCGGTTGATACGGCCGACACCCGCGAACAGGCGCTCGACCGGCTGCAGGCTTTGCCTGCTTACGTGGACACCGAGATCGACAAGCTGCGCCGCGGACTGGAACTTGGCTACAGTGCGCCGCAACCAACCGTGGAGCCGGTACCGGCCGAAGTCCTCGCCCTGCTTGAGGACAACAGCCCGCTGCTAAGCCCGGGCGTCCGTTCCGGCGATGCGGACTACGCCGCGCGCGTCCGTGCGCTGTTCGACGCCGAACTGGCACCGGCGATCCAGCGCTTTGCTGACTTCATCCGCGCCGACTACCTGCCGCGCGCGCGCAGTGACATCGCGCTGAGCGCCAATCCCGATGGCGCGGCCTGCTATCCCGCGCTGGTGCGCAGCTTCGCCACCATTGGCCCGCAGGCCAGCGCCATTCACGACCTGGGACTGCGGCAGATGGAAGGCATTCGCGGCGAGATGCAGGCCATAATCGATGAGCATTTCACCGGCGCCACGATCGAGACGTTTCTGCGGCAGGTGAACAGTGACCCCCGCTACACGTTCACCAGCGAAGACGAAGTACTGCAGTACTCGGTCGATGCACTGCAAGCCGCGCGGGCCGCGATGCACGAAGCCTTTGGCCGCTTGCCCACAGCCGAAGTCGAGATCAAACCCTACCCGGCGTACCGGCAAAGCGGCACCGGCGAGTACCAGTCGCCGTCCGAAGATGGCACGCGGCCCGGAGTCTATTACATCGCCGTCACCGACCCGACCCGCCGCTCGCGCGCCACCCAGCAATCGGTGCTCTATCACGAAACCTATCCCGGACATCACCTGCAGGTCGCACTCGCGCTGGAACTCGGTGACCGGGTGCATCCGGTGGCGCGCTATCTCGGCAACTCCGGATTCGCCGAAGGCTGGGGCTTGTATTCCGAGCGCCTGGCCGATGAACTCGGCCTGTACAGCAGTCCGCTGGACCGCATGGGCATGCTCTCCGACCAGGCCGCCCGCGCCGCGCGGCTGGTGGTCGACACCGGCATGCACACGCAGGGCTGGTCCCGTCAACAGGCCGTCGATTACATGCTGAACAACACCGCCTGGGCAGCCGTTGACATCGAATCGGAGATCAACCGCTACATCAGCTGGCCTGGCCAGGCCAATGCCTACATGCTGGGCATGCTGGAATTCCGCCGCCTGCGCAATCTTGCGGAAGCGGAACTGGGCGACCGCTTCGACCTGCGCGCCTTCCACGACCGGGTACTCGGCAGCGGTGGGATCACCCTGCCCATGCTGGACGCCTCAATCCGCGCGTGGATAGAGGAGCAAAAGGGAGCGCCTTAACGTGGTCAGGCTGTAACGCCGGACATAGCGCCACGCTCCGTCAGGGGCTGTACCACGCAAAGGAGGCATCACCCAGCTCACCCGTTTCCCTGAATTGGGGTGCTGCCCTCAGGCCTCCAGGCCAACCGCCTTATTCATCCGACCCAGGGGAAATCAGGTTGGGTGTGGGCGCCCTGAAGTTTTTCATTTCTTGATCTGTTTTTATATATCATAGATGTTATTATATATATATTTATATATCGTGAGTTGCGCTATATGCCAAACATTGATATATTTTCATGTATCAATAGCCACTTATGATATGTAATAACAGATCAGTATGGAATACTCGCTCACAGATATCGCCGAAAAACTCAAGGCCGCCCGGGAGGCCAAAAACCTCAGTCAGCGACAATTGAGCCAACTGGCAGGCGTGCCCCAAAGCCATATCTCAAAAATTGAGAGCGGCCATGTTGATCTCAGGGTATCGAGCCTGATCCAGCTGTCACGCGCACTGGGCCTGGAGCTAACCCTGGTGCCACATAACACCCTGCCGGCAGTAAAAACGATGGCGCGCGGGGCTGTACACAGCCCCGTGAAAAACACCGGGAACACATCGGCCGTATTGAACGCACTCAAACGGCTGGAGCGCACTACCCGTGACCTCGGCAGGCACCACCCGACAGACAAACTGCTGGCGCAGCTTCAAAGCCAAATCAAGGAGCTACGGCACCTGCGCGTACCCGACTCATACCTTGAAACGATACAACAGGCTGACAAACAACTGCGCGCCACTGAGCAACAAGCAGCCCACTTGGAAACTGTTGGAAACACCCTGTCGGAGTTCCGACATCTGCGCAATTCATTGGTGCACGGATTATCTGAATCGCCCGCAGCTGAGCTGACGCGGCCGGCCTACCACCTGGATGAGCATGACGATGGCTGAAGTCTCCGTGCTGGATGTGCTGCTGTACGACGAGCCGATTGGCTCGCTGACCCGCGTTCCCGGAGAGCGGATCATTTTCGCGTTCAACGACAGCTACAGTGAAAATGACAACCGCTACACCCTCGGGCTGCACTTCAAGGATACGTACGGTGAACTGAGAACCGAGTTCAGACCCACCCAAACCAAACTGATGCCTTTCTTCTCGAACTTGCTGCCAGAAGGACATCTGCGCACCTATCTGGCAGAACGTGCGGGGCTGAAGCCGACGCGCGAGTTCTTTATGTTATGGGCGTTGGGGAGAGACCTGCCGGGCGCCATAACCGTTAAATCTGCAGACGGCGAAGGTTGGCCGGCAGATGCCAGCGATGAAGCGGGTTCCAAGCAAGATCAATCGATGCGTGATGAGACAGCGCTCAAGTTTTCATTGGCCGGGGTTCAGCTTAAATTTTCCGCAGTCCACGAAGCCGCTGGCGGGTTGACCATTCCGGCCAGCGGAATCGGCGGGTCGTGGATAGTCAAAC
>JBFIHZ010000044.1:0-17924 GCA_041601535.1 Lysobacterales bacterium
GGACGCCGCGTTTGGCGACCTCACCAGCGAGGCGGTGTTTGCCCCGGACCACACTTCCACGGCGCATATTGAAGCACGTGAAGCGCTCACCGTGTGTGGCCTGGAGGTGGCGCGCAAGGTGTTCGAGCGGGTGGACCCGCGCTTGAAGATCACGCTGCGGGCCGAGGATGGCGAGCGCGTCAGGGCCGGGCGGAAATTGCTGCAGGCCCAGGGCTCAACCGTATCCTTGCTGCTGGCGGAGCGCACCGTACTGAATTTTCTGCAACGTTTATGCGGGGTGGCCAGCCAGTCGGCGCGCTATGCCGCCGCCGCGCGCAAAACCGGCACCGGGGTGCGTGTGGTGGATACGCGCAAAACCACGCCGGGCTGGCGCGCGCTGGAAAAGTACGCGGTGCGCTGCGGGGGTTGCCACAACCACCGCTGGTCGCTGGGAGAACATGTGCTGATCAAGGACAACCATATTGCCGCGGCTGGTTCGCTGGCCCTGGCGGTGAAACGCACCCGTGCGGTGGCACCGCACACTGCCCGCATCGAAGTGGAAACAGACACGCTGCAGCAGGTGAAAGCGGCGCTGAAAGCGGGCGCTGATGCCATCCTGCTGGACAATATGTCGCCCGGGCAAATCGCCAGGGCGGTCGCGCTGATTGATGGCCGCGCATTGATCGAGGTATCGGGAGGGGTGAACCTGGATACGCTGGCGGATTACGCGCTGCCCGGGGTTGATGTCATCAGTGTAGGTGCGCTCACCCATTCTGCCGTGGCAGCCGACCTGTCCATGGTCATGCCCCGTCCCAAGTCCGCTTCCTGACCGCCCGCCAGGCAAAGGTTTGATGCTGCATGGATGTCATTCGTACTGATTGTCTGGTAATCGGCTCGGGGCTGGCAGGTTCTGCCTATGCCCTGCATGCCGCACGCGCGGGATACCAGGTGGAGTTGCTGTCACTGGGCGGCGCAGCAGAGGCCAACAGCAACTGGGCGCAGGGCGGCATCATTTACGATACGGCCAGCGAAACGGAACTGCTGGCGCAGGACATTTACGCCGCCAGTGACGGTGTGGCCAACCCGGCGGCGGTGCAGCAGCTGGTGCAGCATGGGCCGGCCGCGGTGCGCGAACTGCTGCTGGATGAACTGAACGTCGCGTTTGACCGTGAAGCCAACGGTGAACTGGAATTTACCCGCGAAGGCGGCCACAGCACACGCCGCATCATTCACGCCAAGGACCTGACGGGGCAGGCCATCCTGTCAGCGGTCAGCCAGGGTGTGGATTCCAGCCCCCATATCAACCGGCAGTCCGGCGCCATCGCGGTGGACCTGCTGACCCTGTCGCACAATTCCGATGAGGTGGCGGACCGTTATGCGCCGCTGACCTGTTTCGGCGCTTACGTGTTGCAACCCGGCTGTTCCGAACCGATGGCTATCGTGGCCCGCAAGACGGTGCTGGCCACCGGCGGGCTGGGGCAGATTTTCCAGTACAGTACCAACCGGCCCGGCACGGTGGGCCATGGTGCGGCCATGGCCTACCGGGTGGGCGCGCGCCTGATTGACCTGGAATATGTACAGTTTCATCCGACCGTGTTCTACGGCAAGAACGCGCCACGTTTCCTGATCACCGAGGCCTTGCGCGGCGAAGGCGCGGTGCTGCGGAATGCGCGCGGTGAAACCTTCATGGACGCGGTGCATGAACGCAGCTCACTGGCACCGCGCGACGTCGTCTCGCGCGCCATCCACCAGGAACTGGCAGCCAGTGGAGAGGCCTGCGTCTACCTGGATGCCCGCGGCCTGGCGGCGGAATTCCTGCAACAACGCTTTCCGAATATCTACCAGCGCTGCCTGCAGCACGGTGTGGACATCACCCGTGATCAAATACCGGTGGTGCCGGCCGCGCATTATTCCTGTGGCGGAGTGCATACCGACCTGGCGGGCCGCACCCTGGTCAGACACCTCAATGCCATTGGCGAGGTGGCCTGTACCGGCCTGCATGGCGCCAACCGTCTGGCCAGCACCTCGTTGCTGGAATGCCTGACCGGCGCGAAATTCACCGCCCAGGCAGATATTGCCGATTTGGGAAGTGACACGTTCCGCTTGCCGGAACCGCGCGCCTGGGACAGCCCCACGCGCGAGGCCGACCCCACGCTGATTCGCCAGGACCTGGGGCTGGTGCAGCAAACCATGTGGAATTACGCCGGCATCGTGCGCTCGCCACAACGCTTGACCCGGGCCTGGCGCATCCTGCTGGAACTGCGTGAAGAGATCCAGTCGTTTTACCGCGACTGCCAGCTCAGCCGTGAACTGATCGAGCTGCGCAACGCGGTGCAAACGGCCCTGCTGGTGGTGCACGCGGCGCGGCTGAACCCGGTCAGCCGGGGCTGCCACTACATGGCGGATGACGACGCATGATGCGCAGCCTGACACCGGTAGCCGCCTTGCTGCTTGGGGTGGCCATCCTGCTGACCGGGCAGGGATTGCAAAGCACCCTGCTGCCGGTGCGTGCCAACCTGGAAGGGTTTTCCACGCTGGCCATCGGCCTGATGGGTGGCGCCTATTTCCTGGGCTTTACGCTGGGCTGCCTGCGCGGCGTGCAACTGGTACAGAAACTCGGCCATGTGCGGGTGTTTGCGGCGATGGCCGCGCTGGCCTCCGCGGCGCCGCTGGTGCACGGCCTGTGGTTGGACACCTGGGCCTGGTGGGTGCTGCGCCTGACGTCCGGTTTCTGTTTCGCGGTGCTGTACGTGGTGATAGAAAGCTGGCTGAATGAGCAATCCAACAACGACAATCGCGGCACGGTGTTTTCCGCCTATGTGTTCATCAGCATGACGGTGATGGCGGTAGGGCAACAAATGACCCTGCTGTACCATCCGCGGGACATGGCCCTGTTCGCCATCGCTTCAGTACTGGTGTCACTGGCCGCGTTGCCGGTGGTGATGTCGACCACGGAAACGCCGCCGCACCACGAGTCGGTGCGGCTGGATTTGCGCCGCCTGTGGGCAATTTCCCACACCGGCATGCTGGGCTGCCTGGCTTCCGGACTGGCCAATGGCGCTTTCTGGTCACTGGCGCCGGTCTATACCTCGGGGATTTCCGAGCAGGTGGCGGTGGCCGCCGGTTTTATGACCGGCGCGGTGATCGGCGGGGCAGCAGGACAGTGGCCGCTGGGCTTCTGGTCGGACCGGGTCGACCGGCGTATCGTGATTGCCGCAGTGTCCATCATGTCGGCCGCCATCGGGGCCATCATGTGGTTTTTCTATGGTGGCCTGTCGGTAAGCTGGCTGATCCTGCTCAGCGCCGCCTGGGGTGCCATGGCCTTTCCGATGTATTCCGTTGCGGTGGCGCACGCCAATGACTACGCCAGGTCGGGTGAATATGTGATGGTATCGGGTGGTTTACTGCTGATGTACGGCCTCGGTGCCATTATCGGCCCGTTCCTGGCCGCGGCGGCGATGACGCACTGGAGCAACAGCGTGCTGTACCTGTTTACCGCACTGGTTCACGTGGTGCTGTTTGTTTATGTGTTGTTGCGTCTGAGCCTGCGGGCTTCGGCACCGATGGAAGAGCATGCGCCGTTCAGTGAGGCATTGACCGCCGTGCAAACCGCATCACAGGTGTTCGAAGAAGAGCATTCAAACTGAGCCTTTCACAACGCGAAGGACTGCGCCGGCGCGGGCGGTGCTAGCGGTGGGTTACGCCAAGATGGATCAGGGCATAGCCGGATAACACGATCTGTGCCGCGGCCAGGCCGATCACTTCACCGTTCTCGGTGGCCTCGACCTTGGTCTGACGGTCGGTCAGCGGGTCCACGATGGTACCCAGGCGGTCGCCCTTGCGCACGATCTGCCCCAGTTGGGCACTGGGAAAAAAATACCCGCCGGCACCAATCGGTACCCGCACCCAGGTGGTGCGCGTGTAGATGCGTGATTCCGGAATTTCAATCTGCATCGCGCCTTCCACCATATCCAGGTAGGCCATGACGCTTTCAATGCCGCGCACGCCGGCGGCAATCTGGTCGAGGTCAAAACGCAGCGGCTCGCCTGCCTCGTAGATAATGGCCGGGATACCGACATCCATGGCCTCGCGGCGGATGCTGCCATTGGGCCCGTCGGATAACACCACGATGCCCACGCCGAAATGGCGAGCAATGTCCAGCGCACGCGGGTCCTTGCCGGTAACGCGGATCTGCGGGTGGTTGCTGCGGCTGAACGAACCGGTGTGCAGGTCAATCAGGTAGTCGCAGTTTTTGCTGATTTCGTTAAACAGCGTGAAGGCCACGATGGACGTCACGCTGCCGTTCGACCGGCCCGGGAATTCGCGGTTCAGATCGCGGCGATCCTGCATGTAACGGTTGCCGTTGCGTACACCGGCGGCGTTGACCATCGGAAAGACGATAACGGTGCCTGACAACTCCATCGGGTCAATCCAGCTGAAGGTGCGGCGGGCGATTTCAGTGCCGTTGATCTCGTCGCCGTGTATGCCGGCGGTTACGCACAGGGTGGGCCCATGGCGTGCGCCACGGGCGACAAACACCGGCGCATCCAGATAAGCGCTTTCGAAACTGGTCTCACTGCCATAGGGAAATCGCAAGGTTTTGCCCGGCCAGATTTCCCGGTCAGCGATTTTGATCGGTCCCCACTGCGCCGCCTGGCTGTTTTGCGGCCAGGTGGTCAACAGCAGCAGGAACACCGGCACAGCGCGTGCGGCGGTCCCGAATACTTTGCAAATGGATTTAAAATACATGTACGGCAGTCTGTGCCCTTGTCCCGAGCCGTGATTATAGCAGCGCAAGCGACGATGGAATGCGCCATGCGCCGTGCCCCGGTCTACCGTTATGTAGAGCACTGCGGCAGGAGAAAGTTCGCGGCTGAGGGCGCAACCCCTTGCGGGGGTGTGTGAATCGCTGCCGCTGTGCGGTCCGGTATACAGATTCTATAAAGCGATTATACTGTGTCACGTGGCTCAGGCACCTGCCGGTCCGCCTCCATGGCGGCAATCCGATACCTATTCCCGCATTGCAGGGAGATCTTTTCCATGAAGGTACGTATCACCCAGGACGTCAGCGACCCCGACTGGCTTGCTCTTCGCGGTGCGTTTATTCCGGAGCTGGATCAGCACCAGCAACAGGCGTTCCTGAAGTCCTTTGCGGCCTCGTCGGTCGGTTTCGCCGGCCTGGTGGCGCAAGACGATGGTGGCAACGCCATGGGCTTTGCGGAAGTATCCGTGCGCACGGATTACGTCAATGGTTGCCAGTACCGCCCGGCCTTGTACCTGGAGGGTATCTATGTGGCTCCGCAGTATCGCGGCCGTGGGGTCGCCAGTGCTTTGTGCGCAGCCGCCGAACGCTGGGGCCACGAGCACGGTTGCCGCGAATTCGCCTCGGACGTGTATCTTGATGATGACAACAGCCTGGCGGCGCATGCCGGCCTGGGCTTTGAAGAAACCGAGCGAGTCGCGTATTTTCGTAAACCCATTACTCAATCATAAATTCACCGCCGGAGTATTGCATCGTAATGAATAACAAGAGCCGTCAACAGGAACTGAAAGGCAAGTGTCTGCTGGTGGTAAATACCGGTAACCGGAAGAAACGCTTCACCCTGAAACGCTTGCGTGAACTGGGTTGCGAGCTGGTGATACTGAATGCCTCGGTCAACTGGGCCCGCGGCTACGCCAGCGACTGGATCATCGCGGACACCAATGACCATACTGCCTCGGTACAGGCGGTAAAGGACTATTTCGACCGGAACCCTTCGACGCCGCCGGAAGGGGTGATCACGTTCTGGGAAGATGATGTGCTGCTGGCATCGCGCATCAGCGATGAACTGGGGCTGATTGGCATTCCCTACGAGGTGGCCCGCATCGCGCGGGAAAAACACCTGTTCCGCGCATTTTGCAAAGCGCGCGGGTTGCCGGCACCCGGCCACGCCGTAATTGATCCGGCAGCCGATGCCGAACAAAGCGTTTCCGGCCTGGTGTTTCCGCTGGTGGTCAAGCCGGTATTTGGCACCAGCAGTGCCTACGTGGTGCGCGTGGATAACGTAGAGGAACTGCAGCAGACGGTGGACTATATCCGCAAGAACATTTCCACTGAAGTGGAGACCGCGCTGGCTGCAGGCACCGCCATCATGGCCGAGGAATACATTGACGGCAATGAAGTGGATGTCGACATCCTGCTGCAGAACGGCAAGCTGAAATTCTGGTCGATGAGCGATAACGATGCCACCCGTGAACCATTCTTCGTGGAAACCGGGCAGTGCATTCCGTCACGCCTGTCCAGCACCCAGCAGGCCGAGCTGGTGGCGCTGGCGGAAGAGTCGCTGGAGCGCCTGGGGGTGGAAAATGGCTGCATCCACTTCGAAGCCAAATACAGCTCGCGCGGCCCCATGCCGATTGAGATCAATTTGCGCATGGGCGGCGACGAAGTCTGGTCCTTTGTGAAAACCGCATGGGGCGTGGACATGATCGAGCAGGCCGCACGCATTGCGCTGGGCCTGTACATTGCGCCCATCAACAAACCGGAGACACCGAAAAAGTATGTGTCCGGGCGCTATTTCCTGCCGCCACACTCGGGCGTTCTGGCATCCCTCACCCTGCCGGAAAAAGTGGACTCCGGCGAGTTGCAGTTTTTCAAGAAAGTAGGGGATGCGGTACTGGTTCCGCCGTTGGGGTATGAATACCTGGGCTGGGCCTATGCCGAGGCTGACACCCTTGGAGAGGCCGAAGAGCGGGTTGAGCGCTTGATGGGCAAGGTGGAAATGGAAGTAGCCAAGTTCACCCGCGGTTCCTCGCTGGGCCGGACCATTCGGCGAAACTCGCTGTCCTCGGCGCGCCTGGCCAAGGATGCGGTGCTCGGGGCTGCCCGTATCGAACACATCCGCGCGCTGGGCGAAGGAGGCCAGCGCAGCCTGCACGTGGGCATCGCCAGCAACGGTTTCAGTGACAGCGAAGACCCGATCGAAGCGGAACTGACCTCGGACGCGAATAAAATTGCCGCCACTCTGGAAGAGCGCGGTTACACCACCACCTTTGTCGATATGAATCAGCCGTTTGAGGCGGTACGACATATCCAGGATGCGCGCATTGATATCATTTTCAACCTGTGTGAGCGGATCAACCATTCCAGCCTGCTGGAACCGCACGCCGCCTCCCTGTTCGATATCCTGCGCATTCCGTATACCGGCTCCAACCCGTTCACGCTGAGTCTCTGCCTGGACAAAATCCGGGTGAAAAAGCTGCTGGCCTGGCATCGTATCCCGACCCCGCGCTGGGATTACCTGTACGAGGCGGAAGAAGAGTTCGACCGCGATTTCCCGCTGCCAGCCATCGTCAAACCGGCCAACAGTGACAGCTCAATTGGCATCACCAACGACTCGGTGGTCAACAGCCGTGCCGCTCTGCTGGAGCGCATTGACTACGTGCTGAATGACCTGCGCCGTCCTGCCTTGATTGAAGAATTTATCGACGGCGATGAATACGATGTGTCCATTCTGGGCAACTGGGCCGATTCCTTGCGCGTGCTGCCCTTGTCGCGTTCGGTTTTCGGGGACATGCCTGAGGGGTATTGGCATATGTACCCGTATGAGGCCAAGTTCCTGGGCAGCGAAGTGCACAAGAAATCCATTGAGGTGCAACGACCTCCCAAGGGGGTGCCGGGCAAGCTGATTTCACTGATTTCCGAAATCGCGCTGGATGCCTATAACGTGGTGGGCTGCAGCGACTACGGCCGGGCCGAAGTGCGGGTGGATGCCAAGGGCAACCCGTTCGTGCTGGAAGTAAACCCCAATCCGTCGATCGGGCCGACCGATTGCGTACCGTCAGTAGCGGCTCTGGATGGTCTTAAATACGGCGATTTCCTGGAAGAAATCCTCAGCCTGGCCATCCGCCGTTATACCGACCGGCCGCCCTACTATCACTTGCAGATGTCCACCCTGTAAAGGCGGCGCGCGCCTGCCAGTCAGTCGGATCCGGCTGGCTGGCACAGGCTGCTGATGCGTTGCGGCAGGTCGCCCAGGCCGCTGTCGATCACCTGCTGATGAGACCGCACCAGGCTGGCGAGGCTGGTGCCGTTGCTGGCAGCCTGTGCGGCGATATCCAGCACATGACGTTGGCCATGGCATTGTAACTGGCCTTCCATGGCAAGCCGCACCTGGTCAATATGCCCGCCCGCGCCCTGCACCCCATAGAACGCCTGCAGTTCCAGTTCCAGCATCCACTCGCTGGGGCGAGCCAGCGTGCCGCTGCTGACGCCCTGGAACAGCCCGGACTCGGATAAAGTGCGGCGGCTCAGCGAAGTGAACACTTCAGGCAGGTTATCGGCCCAATGCGCGTTTGCCACCGGGTTCATGCGGGCATCCGGCCCCAGCGCCAGGATCAGGTCGGTGTCCAGGCCTGGCACCGCGGTCACGTTAATCACCAGGTGCTGTACCGATGCGGCAGGCGCTGCGGCTGCCGTCTGTCCCGGCGGGTGTAGCAGGTAGACCTGGCGTGCGGGTTTGCCACTTTCCAGGACACCGCTGCAAGCGGTCAGCATCAGGCAACTGCCGGCGAGAACGCCAGCGGTTGTCAGGACGCTGGCCAGGCGGAAAGCCAATGCGCGTATACGGGCCATTCAGGGATCCACCTCCAGGGTATCGTTGGGTGAGCGCAGGATGAGCTGCGACGGATCTTGCTGCAATTGTTTCAGCAATTTCTGCATTTGCCGCAAGGCCCTGCGCATGTCATACATCAGTTCGGGGGTTTGGCCCAGGCCGTTGTCGATAAAATGTTGCAACTGGGTGTCGTTTTCACTCATCCAGGTATCCAGCCGCAGGCTCAGGGCCGCCAGGTTCACGCTGACCTCGTTGACATGTTGCAGCGTGTCGGCCAGGCCGGGCTGTACGCTGTCCACCGCCTGATGCAGCGTGGCGACCGTGGACTGGGCTTCGGCCAGCAAGTCACTCATTTGGCCGGGCAGGGAGGCCAGGCTGTCACGTTCCTGCGACAGTGCGGCAGACAGGCTATTCAGGTTGGCCAGCAGGCTGGAGACCTCGGCGCGGTTGGTTTCTCCCAGCAGGTCGTTGACCTGGTCCAGCGCACGATTGATTTTCAGGATGGTGTCGGGCGCCTGCGAAAGCAGCGCGGAAAGCCCGCTTTGCCGCACCGGGATCAACGGCTTGTCGAATCCGGGAGTGTTGGGCAGCGGCCCGTGGTCCCCGGGTTCGCCCGCCAGGCTGATCACCGTGACACCGGTAATGCCCTGCGCTGCCAGGCTGGCGTAGGTGCCAGCGTCCACCGGTGTGCTCTTCAACACGGAAATGTCCACCCGCACCTTGATCTGCTCACCGGGGATAAGGTTCATGGACGAAACCCGGCCGACATTAACGCCCAGGTAATAAACCGGGCCGCCCAGCGACAGGCCGGCCACATCGTGGTCAAACAGCAGGGAGTAGTGCGCCATGGGCTGGCTGCCCTTGCTGCCCGCCAGCCACATGGAAAAGCCGGCGACCGTGGCCAGTGCCACCGTGATGAACAGCCCGACGGCAAGATTGCGGTTGCCTTTGAACATCTCAGCTCACCGCCCTGATGGCGCGCTGCGCACGCGGGTCACCGAAATACGACTGAATCCAGGGGTCGGGGTGCTGGATGATGTTCTCCGGCGTGTCCACGACGATTCCGCCGTTTACCAGCACGGCGATGCGGTCGCAAATATTGAACAGGCTGTCGACGTCGTGTGTCACCATCACCACCGTCAGGTCCAGGTTTTCTTCCAGGTAGGTTATCAGTTTATCGAATTCCGTGGCGGCGATTGGATCCAGGCCGGCGGTGGGTTCATCCAGGAACAACAGTTTCGGGTCAAGCGCCAGTGCGCGGGCCAGGGCTGCACGCTTGCGCATGCCGCCAGACAGTTCATTGGGATACTTGGCGGCGGCTTCCAGCGTGAGCCCGGTCATGAAAATTTTCAGGCAGGCCAGTTCACGGCGGGTTTCCAAAGGCATGTCGGCGTGCAGCGCGATCGGCAGCTCGACGTTTTCCTGCACGGTCAGGCCAGACAACAGCGCGCCACCCTGGAACAACACGCCCCACTCGCGGAATGGCCCCGGCTGCAGGTAGTGAATGTCCTGGCCCAACACCCGGATTGAGCCCGAGGTCGGCCGGTGCAAGCCCAGTATGCTGCGCAGCAGTACGGACTTGCCGGTGCCGGACCCACCGACAATGCCCAGGGTTTCATCACGGCGTACCTGCAGGCACAGGTTGTCGTGAATGGTTTGGCGGCCGAAACGATTCACCAGGTTGGTCACCTCGATGATGTGCTCCGGCGGGTTATTGCCGGCGGTTTTTTCCTGCGGTGTTTCCAGGCTGGTGGGGGTTGGGCTTTGGTCATTGCCGTTGGAGCGGGATTGCGCCATGTCAGATACCCAGCCGGGAGAACAGGATGGTGAAAAATGCGTCGGCGATGATGATCATGAAAATGGACTGTACCACGGCCACCGTGGTGAGCCGCCCCAGTTCCTCGGCTGAGCCGCTGACCTGCATGCCACGCAGCGTACCGGTAGCGGCAATCAGCAGGGCGAATACCGGCGCCTTGATCAGGCCAACGGTCAGGTCCGTCATCGATACGCTGCCGGCCACGCGCTCATAAAACTGCACCAGGCTGATATCCAGTACCATCACGCAGATAAAGGCGCCACCGGCCAGGCCGGCCACGTTGGCGAACATGGTCAGAAAAGGCATGGCAATTGTCAGGCCCAGCACGCGCGGAATGATCAGAATCTGGTTGGGGTTCAGTCCCATCACCCGCAGGGCATCGATCTCCTCGTTCAGCTTCATGGTACCGATGGCCGCGGCGAAAGCCGAACCGGAGCGGCCGGCAACCATCACGGCAGCCAGCAGCACACCGATTTCCCGCAGCACCGACGTACTGACCAGGTCGACCACGAAAATCGTGACGCCAAATTTTTCCAACTGGCCGGAACTCTGGTAGGCCAGAACGATGCCCATCAGGAAGGAGATCACCATGACGATGGGAATGGCGCGGGCGCCGGTTTCATGTATTTGCCGGATGGTTTCACCCACCACCAGCAGGGTGGGCCGGCGTATGCCATCAAAGATGGCCCGGGCAATATAACCAAACGCTTCGAAACCGCTGATGGTTGCCGCCCCGATTTTTTCCAGCCGCTCCTTCACCCGGTGCCGGGGTACGGGTTTGAAAAAGTCCGGATCGTATTCGTTGACGGCGGCGACATCGATAATGTGCCGCAGGAACTTGAAATGGGCAGCCTGGAAGCCGACGAAATCGGACTGGTAACCGCATTCCTCCAGGTCCAGTGATTTGTCGTACAGTAACCAGGCGCCGGCCAGGTCGAACTCTTTCAGACCGCCGCAGACGAACTGCACGGCCCTGGCATTGCCAGGGTCGATGGCATCCAGTTCAGTCTGCAGCCGCGACACATTGCTGAACAACCAGTCGTCGCGCAGGCTGACGGTGAGGGTTTCACCTTCACGTTGTACCTTGAGAAATTCGCTCACTGTCCCTCCAGCAGGCAACGCACCGGCCGGGCCAGCATGTAATGGCCTGTCGGCTTGCCTGTTGGAGTGTAGCAAATCGCCGCGCTACGCGGCGGTTAGTTGGCGCGCAGGGGTACGTTGGGTATAACGCGCTGTTGAGCCCTGCCACAGCGGTGACTCAACGGCACATGTACTTTACGGTTACGCGGATGTGGCGGATGGAACTTGCCGGTTTTACGCGCCGGTTTCACCGGTCTGTATCGAATCGCAAATTATCAAGCAAGCGGTTCCAGCCGAACTGCAGCCGTTTCCACTGGCTCAGGTCGAAGCGGTCGGCATTAACAGCGGCCTGGGCGGGGTTGCCGATCATGCCAAGCAGACCGAGCCGGTTGCCACGATAAGTGGTGATGCGAAATGGTGCGCTGCCACGGTGATCACCGCTGGCGCAGTTCAGTTTTTCTACCTGGAAATGTGTCAGTCGTACTGATGACATTGACATGATATTTGCCCTCCTGGCTGTATCGCGAGACGTTTCCCTTTGCAACCTGTTCAATGCAGGTTGGCAGCCATATAAATGCATAAACCATGCCATAAGCTCCGAATACAGGAATTCAGTGATTATGATTATATAAATTATTGAAAAATATAAATAATATAGATTGACTGTGGGAGGAAAATATTTGCCGCAGTGACCCGGGGTTGACCAATTTCGGCAATGGAATGCCGTAAATTGTCACCCGATCAGGATGATTACCGCAGTGAATCCGGCGTGCGCTGCCGGGTGTAATGGCAGCGCCAGGCGCCGTATCCGGAGTGCCTTGCCCGGCAGCGATTTCCGCATAACTTATCGCCAAGTAGCCTTGTGCCTGCCGACTTGCTGCGAGGCAGGCGCCCATCCCCGATGACAGACAGGAGGGGGATGGTTATGATGCCAGCTTCCCATTTCCCGGGTGGCATGCCATGTCCAACATCGCCGGCAGCAACAGACGGAATGCGCTGCTCGGCGTGATCGCCGCCATGGCGGTGGTCAACCTGGTGTACGGCATCACCTTTCCCCTGCTTGCGCTGGTGCTGGATGCGCAAGGTGTGAGCAAAACCATGATTGGTCTCAGCACCATGAGCCAGGCGCTGGCCATACTGGTCATCGCACCGTGGACGCCCCGCCTGCTGCGCCGCTATCCTCCAGCGCGGTTGATGCAGGCGGCCGCGGTAAGCCTGGCCATGTTATTTGTGCTGGCTGGGCTGGTGCCAAACGTGTGGTTCTGGTTTCCGCTGCGGCTGCTGATGGGGGCGCTCAATTCCATTTTGTGGATAGCCAGTGAAGCATTGATCAATGAAATGGCAGACGAGCGCTGGCGCGGCCGCGTGATCGGTTTGTACGGTTCGGTGGGTGCGGCCGGCTTTGCGTTGGGGCCGGTGCTGCTGATCCTGACAGGCTCTGAGGGACTGCTGCCCTTTGTTGCCACCAGCGTATTGATTTGCAGCGCGGCCATACCCTTGTTTACCGCGGGGCGTTACTCGCTCAGCAAACACGAGACTGAAACGGTGACCGGTGTTTGGGGCGTGGTGTTGCTGGCGCCGGTGCTGATGCTGGCCAATGTGGTGTATGCCGCCTCAGTGGAATCGCTGGTGACATTTTTCCCGCTGTTTGGCGTACACCATGGCCTCAGCGTCAATTTTTCCCTGTGGCTGGTTACCATGATTGGCCTCGGCAGCATGGTATTGATCCTGCCACTGGGCTGGCTGGCGGATCATGTCAACCGCATGGGCCTGCTGGTTCTGTGCATCGTGTTTACCATGGCCGGTCTGTTGTTGATGCCGCTGGTGCTCACTCATCCGCTGTTGGCCCAGGCGTTCATGTTTGTCTTCGGTGGGGTCGAGGGCATGATTTACGCGCTGGGCGTGATACTGATTGGTGAGCGCTTTCGCGGTGCATTGCTGGCGGCGGCCACCACCAGTTTTACTGCCTGCTGGGCCGCCGGTACCGTGCTCGGGCCGATCGCCGTGGGCGCGGGCATGGACTTGTTTGGTATGGGCCGCATGACGTGGATTATTTTTGCGATCTTCGCCATCTACCTGCCGCTGCCGGTGCTGGCCTTGCGCCGTTCCCGCCAGGCCGCGGTAAGCCCGCCATGAGGTGCCGGATCAGTGCCGGCAGAATTCAACAAAACCCTGCACGAACTCCTGCAAGGCAGCGCGGGTCTTTTCATCCGCCAGTTCGCCTTCTTCATCCAGCTTGTCACTGACGCGGGATACCATCAGGCGGCCACCTGACCAGACACGCATTTTCAGCGTGCGCAGAACCGGCAGCCAGGCATTCTGTGCCAGTATGGTGCCAAACCCGCCGGGGGAGGCTCCCAGCACAGCGACCGGCTTGCCATGAAATATACGTTTGGTTTCCTGTGGCGGCCGGCTCAGCCAGTCCACCGCGTTTTTGAACACGCCGGGAAGGGAATTATTGTATTCCGGCGTAACCAGCAAGACACCGGCTGCCGCAATAATCTGCTGTTGCAGGCTGGTAACGGCCTCGGGAATGCCATCCGCTTCCTCCACATCCGCGTTGTACAGCGGTATACCCTGGATGGAACCCGCCCTGACCTGGTCAGGGAACTGGCGCTGGGCGGCACGCACCAGCGCGGTGTTGAACGAGGCGCGGCGCAGACTGCCGGAAATGGCGATGATATGGCTCATGGGGCCCTATCATACACAAGCCCGCTCCGGCGCTCAGCCGCACGGCTATCCGCGCACCAGGGTTGGCCGGCTGCGACAGGCGCGGCCGGTGGCATTGCGGCGCGCGCCGTCAGAAGCGCGATGCGGTAAGTTCCACATCCGCCTGCGACCAGGCGTGTTCAAACATCTGCTGCGTCTCGGCGGCCTCTTCTTCACGGCCCTGCGCCCGCAGCGCCTGCATCAGGCCGAACATGGACCAGCCGTTGTGCGGGTAGATTTCCAGGTCGCGGCGATACACCGCTTCGGCGGCTTGCGCATCCCCGTTGACCAGCAAGGCCTGACCCAGCGACTGCCGGGTGGGGTAATACCAGAAGGGCGGTTCGGTATAGGGCAACGCATCCTGCGCGGCAACAGCCGCCCTGAAATGTTCAACCGCGGTGGCACCGTCATTGCCGGCCAAGGCAATTTCACCCTGCACCAGCTCATCGGCAATCAGCAGTAACTGGCTGGCGGGGTAGTCCACCTTGTCGAGGAAATGCACCTGGGTAGATTCACGCAGCGGAACCAGCGCGCTGTGTTCAGCGCGGGCTGCTTCAATATCGCCTTTGTGGGCAAACGCGGTGGCGCGGGTGTAATGCCAGATGGCATTGGAGAAGTCGAGTTTTTCCGCTGGCTGCGGTTCCTGCAGGATTTCATCCCAGCGCCCGAACTGGGTCAGCGCCAGCAATGGAATGGTGTGGAAAAACTCCACCATGGGAAATTCCTCGATCACTTCCAGGCGCACATTGGCGGCCACGCGGCGCGCCGCATCCAGTGCCATGGCACTGCGCCCTTCCATGCTGGAAGCGGCCCACAGGAAATGAATATTGTGCGGGTAATAAAGCGCAGGATAGAAGCCTTGCGCATTGCACTGGGCGATGTAGGCTTCATCCACATCCGCGGCGCGGACATTGGCCTCGGAGGCATCGTGATAGCGGCCGACGCGCCAGTATATATGGGCTGGCATGTGCACCAGGTGGCCGGCACCGGGCACCAGATCTGCCAGAGTATCGGCGGCCTGCTCAGCCCGGCCCGGGTCGGATGAGGCTTCAATCGCGTGGATGTACAAATGCAGTGCCAGCGGGTGTTTCGGCGACCGCTCCAGTACCGTCTCCAGCGCGGTAATGACCTCCTCGGTATGGGGTTTGGGTTGCTCCGGGTTGAGCCAGTAATCCCAGGGCATGGTGGTCATCAGCGCTTCGGCGAACAGGGCCGCCGCGTCATCATCATCCGGGTAGCGCTGGTGCAATTCACGCATGGCATCTGCATAAGCCATATCCAGCGGTTCGCGAGGGCTGTCCAGGTCGCCGGAGTAACGAGTGGCCAGCGCGTCGATATAGTCCTGTTCCTGCTGGCTTGCCTGGTCTTTCAGGGCCACGGCTTTTTGAATGGCCGCAAAGGCCGCGGTGCGGGACTCATCCGACATCACGGCCTTGCCATTGCTGGTGACATTGATGTTGGGCCCCAGCGCCAGGGCTTCACCCCAGAAGCACATGGCACACTGGTTGTCGAGGGTTTGGGCCGCCTTGAACGAGCGCACCGATTCGGCGTGATTGAAGGCAAAATCAATGATCAGTCCCTGATCGAAATAGGCCTGGGCCCATGGATCAGAGGTGGTGATGGGGTGATGGTGCTCACCCATGCCGTCGAACAGCGGCGCGCCTGCCCGGGCGACGATCTGTTGTTTGTCGGTCGGTTCATCAGGCGCCACGTCCGCTGTTGCGGCAGCCTCGCTGAGAGTGTCGCCGGTGGCGGGTTCGCCGGCCGGTTCGCAGCCGGACAACAGGAACATGGAAAATAAGCACAGTGCGTAAAACAGGTGTTTCGCGGTCATCATGGCACATCGCCTCCGGCTTTCGGGAAGCCGTCAATGGATTGATTGCCTGGTTAAGGAGCAGGGCACTCGGCCCCTGCCGGCAGTATAGTCCACAATGGAACGTGTTGCCGTGGCGAACAGCGTGTGCTGCTGGCCGTCATCCGTCCTGACGCGCTGTCAGGTTTCGCTGCGGTTCATGGCTTCGGCCAGGCGCAGGCCCTGCAGCACCAGGTCGGGGATGATCAGGTCGAACAGGCCGGTGGGTTCAAACAGGTTGGCAAAACCGCCGGTGGCAATGATTTTCGGCTGCTGGCCAGCAAACTCTTCCTCCACCACCCGTGCCAGGATTTCCTTCAATGCGCCGAGGTGGCCGTTATACAGGCCGGACTGGATACTGGCCGCAGTGGAGCGGCCCAGGGTCTGCTGGGTGCGGACTATTTCCACCGCGCGCAGCTTGGAGGTGCCGGAGTCCAGCGCCTGCATGGACATGCGCAGCCCGGGCAGGATCACCCCGCCCTTGTATTGCCGGCCTTTGCCGACGGCGCATATCGTGGTGGCGGTGCCGAGGTCGATAATCAGCAAATCCTGGTCCGGAAACTGGTGCACGCAGGCAATGGTGTTGGCAATGCGGTCAGCGCCCACTTCCAGCGGATTCTGGTAGCCGATTTTCAGGCCGGTGCGGGTGCCGGCCTGCAGCACAAATGGAGCCAGATCAAAATACTTGCGGCAGGCGGCGCTGATGGCGTACACCACCTCGGGCACCACGCTGCACATGGCGATGCGGTCAATGAGTTTCGGGTCGATATCGTTCTCACGCAAAACGCCGCGAAAGAACACGCCGTACTCGTCCGAGGAGGCGCCGGCTTTTGAGGCTTTGCGGAAGGTCAGGCGTAATTGCTCGGCGTCAAACACGCCGCCAAAAATATGGCTGTTGCCAATATCCAGGCAAAGCATCATGGCAATAATGCCTCCAGGTGGTTGATTAGTTCAGTGCTGTCAGCGCAGTGCAAAGGCTGCTCCCCGTGACGATGCCAGCTGAACACATGCTGATCAGGCCGGATATCATCCAGGTCATTATGCACCACCGCGTCGATATCGGCAGTGGAAAACTGCCGCTCAACCGCGGCGATCCGTTGGTCCTGCGTGGCGCCGGCGGTGAGTTTGAAACCCACCACGCGGATATCCGGATTGGCTGACCATTGTTTCAGACTGGCCAGCAATTTCGGGTTCTTTTTCAGCTGCAGGTTCAGCTCGTCGGCGGAAGACAATTTGCCGCCGGTCTGGCGGATGCTGCCGTCATCAGCCTGATCGGCCGCACCCGCTTGCGTCGTGCCGCAGTGCCGTTCAATGCGGTCCAGCGAAAAGTCACTGACGGCGGCTGCGTGGATCACCATATCGAAATGGTTTTCCGCCAGCTGGCCCTGCAAAACCTGCTGCAGATCGTCAAAGCTGATAAAGGTCTGCTGCTGGCAGGCAGCGGCGGGACGGATGGCGCTTGCGGCACCCAGCCAGGTGACATCATGTCCGCGGGCGAGCAATTTTTCGGTCAGGTCCGCTGCGGTTTTGCCGGAACTGGTATTGCCGATAAAGCGCACTGCATCAATGGCTTCGCGGGTACCGCCGCCGGTTACCAGAATGCGTTTGCCTGGGCCGGCCACGCGTCCTGAGGTCGGGATCAGCTGCATGATGGATTCCGGTTCCAGCATGCGGCCGGCACCGGTCTCACCGCAGGCAAGATCGCCTTCCGCGGTTGGCAATACGGTTATGCCCCAGGCCTTCAGCTGCTTCACGCTGCGTTGGGTGGCCGGGTAATTCCACATATGCGTGTTCATCGCCGGCACCACATACATCGGCAGCTGGCTGCCGTATGCAGCCTGCCACAGGCTGGTCACCGCATCATCGGCAATTCCGCTGCTGAACTTGTTGATCA
>JBFIHZ010000045.1:0-17863 GCA_041601535.1 Lysobacterales bacterium
AGACCCCGTTGCCTACGGTGCCTATCTGGCGGGTCCTCTGGGGCATTGCATCAAGTGTCACACACCGACTGCAGAGGAGCGCGTGGGTGATTACAGCAGGGTCGGAGCGGGTGGCAATATCTACAAGCCGGGTGGGGTGGTTACCGTGTCGGCCAATATCACGCCCAATAAGCAGTACGGGATCGGCGACTGGACGGACGATGAAATCAAAGCGGCCATTACCCATGGTGTCGGCCGGGATGGAATAACCAGTCTGCCCATGATGAGCGAACGGCCCTACGAGGGTTTGACCGAATCTGATCTTGATGCGCTGGTCAGCTATCTGCGCTCACTGGCCCCCTGGCCGCGCTGATGTAAAGAGCCGTTGCGGGGTGCGTTCCCTGACCACCCGGTCATCAGTAGCATCAGCGCTGGTGGTCCGCGCCCTGATTGAGTGGGTCACAGCCAGACCTGGGTGATTATTGTTTAAGCGCAATATATAAATGTACATGTATATAAATAATCGTGTACACTTAATATTTCCGTAACGACCGGGTTGGACGTTTACTTATCGATAACTTCGATTAACCAACCAGCGCCCAGCAGGCAAATAGATGAATGCTGACTGCCCCGCCGTTTCTGGATTTGAATCATTGTTTACTGAAGATTGGAAACCAACATGGAAGAGATCAAGACTTTTGATGTGATTTTTGAGGGAACTGCCCGTTCCAGTGGAAAGTTGCGCAGTGATATTGATGTGCGGTTCGTCACCACCGATGAAACATTCAAAGTGGCCACTGATGAAGGGAAAATTCATGGAGGGGACAATACCGCGCCACCCCCATTGGCCCTGTTTACCGGGGCGCTTACCAGTTGCCTGATGACTCAGATCAGGGCGTTCTCAAAGCGCCTGCGTATTCCGGTAAACAATGTGACGATTGGTGCGCGTCTGCACTGGCGTGCCGAGCAGGTTGGACGTGAACCCTATGTGGGTTCTCCGGTGGGTTTTGACCTTGATGTGGATATCGACAGCGACGCAGACGCCGATGACATCAGGAGATTGCTCGAAGCTGCAAAGAAAGGCTGTTTCCTGGAAGCAACGTTGGGACAGGTGAACACCATTGGCCACCGGCTCAAGATTGACGGTGAGTGGGAAGAAGCCTGATCAAGGGCTTTTAGCAAGCTTCAGTTTGTTCCGGGGCGCCACACCCGTGGCGGTCCCCTGCGGTCGTGGTCCCCGGGGTACTCACCGGGGTCAGGCTTAACCTTCGAAGGACGTAATGGCACGCTCAAAGCTGGGCCGGGAACGGATGCGCTCATACCAACGCCCCAGATTGGGCATTGACTGCATGTCAATCTGTAACAGGCGCGCCCGATGTACCATCGGTGCAATGGCGATATCCGCCAGGGAAAATGCCTCGCCGGCAAGGTAATCCTGCGATGCGGTTGCATGGTCCAGTTTGGTCAGAAAGGTCACAAAACTCTGTTCGCACTGCTCCAGCCGTTCGGCGCCAAAGCCATGGATGTAATCTGCGTGGAACCTGACCAGGTCAGGATTGCGCTGATGCTGCGCATAAAACTCAAGGTCTTTCTCTGTAGGGTTCCTGCGTGGGCGAAAAATTCGCTCATAAGTGAGCGTCTTGACCACCCGTTCCTCGCCGCCAGCCAGCTGCATCCAGGTATTTACTGCGGATTTTTCCCGCTCTGATCCGGGCATCAATGGGTGCTGGCTGTACTGCTCATCCAGGTACTGGATAATGTCAAGGGATTCAATGACCAGTTTGCCGTCATGCACCAGCGCGGGGACCACTCCGTTTGGATGAATGGACTGATACTCTTCCTTGAGGTGTTCAAACTTGCTCAGGTCGACATAATGACTGGTCCAGGGAAGTTGTTTTTCTTCCAGTGCCAGGCGAACCCGTTGGGCGCAGTTGGAAAGCCCGAAATGGTACAGGTGCAGGCCTTGCAAGGATAAAATGTCCGGGTTGTTGGTCTCTACAAATGCCATTGTCATTCCGCCGGGTTCAAGGGTTTAATCGGTTAATCTCAGGTTTAATCCGGTGAGAAAATGAATCACTTACCACCGGGATCTGGTTCCGGTGAGCCGCTTCCGGTTCCATTAAAATGCTTTGGATAAGGGCCCATTTGCAGTATCAGGAATGCTGAAATCAGTGCCGCTGAACCCAGCGCCCACAGCGCGTAGGTGTATTCGCCCGTCTGGTCCCGTGCGTAACCCATGATGGCCGGGCCAATGCCTCCGCCAATATTGAAAGCCGCAAAGGCATAGCCGCTGATGGTGCCGGCGGATTTCAGACCAAAATAGCGGCTGCTCAAAAAGGTAATCACATCGAATTCTGCGCCTATGGCAAGCCCGACCAGTATCGCCGCCACAAACACAATGTTACCGCTGGCGCCCATGCTCAGAATTACCATGCCCAGCGCGGGCCCCAACAGGAAAATGGCCGCCACCCGGGGTGCGAAAAACATGTCCATCAACTGGCCGGCAGCAACCCGACCAAATACCACCGACAATCCAAAGGTCGACATCGCGGTGGTGGCCATGGCCGGAGAAACGCCCCGGTCCACAAGCAGAGGAACAAAGTGGGCGAGTATTCCGGGAATGGTTACCCCAATCAGGACAAACGCGATCATCAGCAACCAGAACGGTTTGGTGCGGACAGCCTCGCGGGTGCTGATCCCGAACACGGGCGGTTTGGGGGCTCCTGCTTTGCCGGGCTGTGAGCCCGGTGCAGGTTCTGGTTCCAGTCCGTACTTGTCAGGGCTTTCTTTCAGGAACACCCAGACCACCGGGAATGCCACCAGAAAGGTCAGGGCGCCCAACACCAGATAGCCTGTTCTCCAGCCGAAGCTGGAAATTGTGAACTGGGCAATTTGTGGTGCCAGGATTCCGCCGATACCGGTGCCCGCCATGGCAATACCCAAAGCCAGGCCACGGCGTTTATCGAACCAGTTGATGACGGCTTTGGCGTAGGTCACCGGCGTGGTGGCGGCACCGAACAACGAGATCAGAAAAAATGCGATGTACAGGTGCCAGATATTATCGGTAAGAAAGTACAGCGACATGATGCCCGGGCCCAGTAAAAAGCACGAGGGCAATATGACTTTTCTGGGGCCGAAATGGTCAACCATCGCACCCACCACCGGGGCGGTCAGAACCATGACATATGTCAGTATCAGAAACGCAACGGAAATTTCTGTCCGGCTCCAGCCGAATTCACTGGACAGGTGGGTAACAAAGTTTCCAAAAGTAAAAATGATGCCGGTAATGCTGAATGATAAGCCCACTGACGCGGCGAAAACGACCGACCACCCCAGGAATATTCCCAGCTTTCCAGCCAGTCCGGTGCTGATGGGAGTACTGATCAATGTGGTTGAATTCAAGATTGGTTTGCCTCAACTCTTTGCAGGGTTGTACATTCCGCCACCGCAAAAAGGTGTGGCCCGAAAATACTCAATAGCAGACCGGCTAAGCCGCGTCTGGACTTAACGTGTTTCAGTCTGTTTCTTTACCTCCCCGTCCAGTTCGGCTTGCGCTTCTCCGAAAATGCCCGGGGGCCCTCCAGCGCATCCGCACTGGCTTTGCGTTTCTCTTCCCATTCATACGTTTGGGACATGGCCGCGGAAAGCGGAAGGCCCAGTCCCTGCATGGCGCATTGCTTGGTTGACCGCAGGGCCAGCGGCGCACACAGCAACATATCCGCCAGCCACTGTTCAACAGCTTCATCCAGTTCCGCGGCGGGGACCACCTGGTTGACCAGGCCCAGTTCATAAGCACGCTGGGCCGACAGGGACCGGCCCGTCAACAGGTAGCCCATGGCAACCTTGGTGCCGATCTGACGGGGCAGGCGGTGCACACCCCCGGCCATGGCGATCAATCCTCGGCGCGGCTCTGGCAGGGCCATTTCCACGTGGTCAGCCGCGATGATTATGTCACAGGCCAGCGCAAGCTCGAACCCGCCTCCGTAAGCCGGCCCATTGAGTTTGGCTATCAATGGTTTTGACAGCTCAAACCGGTCTGTCAGGCGGGTGGTCTTGTGCCACAGGGCCTTTTCCTGCTCAAGTTCTTCGTCACTCGCATGCTGTAAGCGGGCGAGGTCCTTCAGGTCGCGGCCGGCGCAAAACGATGCGGATCCGGCACCGCTCAGGACACCGATCAGCAGTGTGTCATCGCTTTCAAATTCATCCAGGATCAGGCTGAGTTCATGGTAGGCGGCGGCATGCAAGGCATTGCGCACCTCCGGCCGGTTGATGGTGATGTGCAGCACCGGCCCAGCGGGCCTGATGCTAAAGAACTTAAGCCCCGGAAACGCCATGCTACAGTCCAAGCACCCGCTCGGCGTTCTTGTGGAAGAATCCTTCGAGCACTTCGTCCGTATACCCCATCTCGCCCCATTCACGGAACAGGCGTTCGTGGGGGATGCTTGGATAATCGCTGCCAAACATGACTTTGTCCCGCAGGCGGCCGCGAATATCCCGTTGCAGGTCACGTGGCAGATACTTTGGTGCCCAGCCTGACATTTCCCAATAAACATTGCCCTTGTGCAGCGCCACCGCAGTGGTCTCATCTATCCAGGGATAACCCGGGTGGGCCATGACAATGGTCAGGTCGGGAAAGTCCGCGGCCAGCGAGTCGATGCTGGAAGGGTGCGCATGGCGGGTTTTGGCCCCCATGCCGCCCGGGATGCCGGCGCCCATGCCGGTCATGCCTACGTCCACCATAATGGGTACGTTCAACGCGGAAATCTCTTCCCATAAAGGGTAATAACGGACATCGTCAACCTGAAAATGCTGCATGATCGGGTGAAAATGAAAGCCCAGCATTTTGAGGTCCACGATGGCGTGCCGCGCTTCATCGATTGCCGCCCGGCCCATGGCGGGCTCTACCGCGCCCCAGGCCTGGATGATGCAATCGTGCCGGTCACGCATGCCGGCGACGTAATCGTTATCACAGGGTGGCGTGTTGACGGTGGTTGACAGGTCAAGTGCCACCAGCACGGCATCGATTCCGGCGGCCTCAAACTCCGCCACCACTTCCTCTTCCGTTTTGGCTGACCAGCTTCGGTTCCAGTACTTGGCCAACGCTTCGACATACGGACCCTGGCAGTTAATCCATTTGTCGGTGTTTGGGTAGCAATGCAAATCAATCTTTCTCAAAATTCCACTCCAGGTGATGTTTCAAACGGCAGCCGTTCACGGCAAATGATCAGGCAGTGCGGGCAACTCATGCTCCGGACTATAAACAGATTACTATTAGATTGTGTTTATTTACGAACACGATCTTGAATAATGGATGTTAGGAAAAAGCATCTGGCATGTCAATCAAATACTGGTTGTGGGATCCAGCCTGTATTTGCACGAGCCAAAGCCGCCTGGCGGTGATGGGTCATTAATCGGGGGTCGCCCAGCGGGCACAAGGATGCCCGACGTTTCGGCTTGGTGGTTTATTGCCGCCCTGTCATAGGGAGCGGCTGCAGTTGGACACACCACAGTCAGGTCCTGCGGAAAATTGCCTGGGGCCGCGATTTGTCCGGTCTGGGTGTCGGTGTCTGGAAGCCAGGGTCAGGACCGGGCCTGAACCGGCTGAGTGACCGTAAAGGTCAAGTTCTGGGGGAAATGCCCGCAAAAAGTATTTCCAGTTTTTCTGCCAGCCGGTTGAGACCTGCTTTGGGACTGGGGTTCTCACTCTCGGCCAGCCACAGGCGTACTTCTATTGCAAACAAATAGAAAATCACCTCAGCAATCCGATAGTCCTCTTTGTCTGAAACAACTTGTCCTTTTTCACGTGCTTCACTGACAAGCGTGCTCAGACCCTGCACCACATCGCCTCTGATCTCCTGAAAACGGGCGCACTGTTTGCCTTCAGAGAAAAAGATGATTTCTTTAAGCAGGGCCCGGGAGATATCGGGAATTTCCGCGTAATAGCGATAAAAGTGTCCCCAGATATGCAGTATCTGTTTATCAAAATCGGCGTTCTTGGGAACTTTGCTGAACGCTTTCTTGTTCAACTCATCGAGGTCATCGTTGTAAACCAGAAAGAGCAGGTCAAGCTTGTCCGACGCGTACAAGAACAATGTGGCAAGGCCTACATGAGCCAGTTCGGCAATTTCACGGGTGGTTGCCTTGGCAAATCCTTTCTCAACAAACAACTGCCGGGCTGCTTTCTGAATGCGTAATTTCTTGTCGCGCTTGTTTTGTTCTCTGAGTGTCAGTTTTTTTTTCATCGCAGACCAATCCCCCGGAAAGTGGGCGTAGAAACACGTTAGTTGCGTTATGCGAGCAGCACAATAATCTCAAATTGTACCAGAGGAGTAGCTTAGTCTACACGCTGGTCAAAGCCAATCGGTTGATGCATATCATTGTTACCGGGCAACTTGCTTGGGTGAAACAACCGGGTTCCTGGCAATGCGAATAGTCACAGTTGCGGGATTGATGTCTGGCAGGCGGACGGGCGGGGCGAATGCGGTGAAGCTTCCCGTGGGTAATCGCCGCCTGTTGCATCAATACAAGACTTCAAACAGGGCGGCCGCGCCCTGACCACCACCCACGCACATGGTGACCACGACATAGCGGGCATTGCGGCGCCTGCCTTCCAGCAAGACATGGCCCGTCATGCGGGCACCGGACATACCATAAGGGTGGCCGATGGAAATGGCTCCGCCGTTTACGTTGAGCTTCTCATCCGGAATGCCCAATACGTCCTGGCAATACAGTACCTGAACGGCAAACGCCTCGTTTAATTCCCACAAGTCGATGTCTTTTACACTCAGTCCCGCCCGGTCCAGCAGACGGGGTACCGCGAAAACAGGGCCAATGCCCATCTCATCGGGTTGGCAACCGGCAGAGGCGAAACCCACAAACCGGCCAAGTGGTTGCAGATCGCGGCGGGCGGCCTCGTCTGCGGACATCAGCACACAGGCCGATGCGCCGTCGGACAATTGCGAGGCATTGCCTGCTGTCACCGTGTTGCCTGCTCCGAGCACGGGTTGCAGCCCTGTGAGCCCGTCCAGCGAAGTTTGTGGACGGTTTCCCTCATCCTGATGAATTTCGATTTCCAGCTCGCTGGTCTGACCTGTTTCTTTGTCCAATGCGTGCTTGATGGTTTTTACCGGAATGATTTCATCAGCAAAAACTCCGGAGGCCTGGGCCGCAGCCGTGCGTTGCTGGCTCCGCAACGCGTATCTGTCCTGCCGGTCCCGGCCGATACCGTAGCGTTTGCCCACGACTTCAGCCGTCTGCAACATCGGTATAAACAGATCCGGCTCGTTATCAAGCAGCCAGGGATCCTGACCATAATGTTCGTTGGTGAACTCATTTTGTACCAGGCTGATGGATTCGGCGCCAACGGCCAGGGCCACCGGTACCTGGTCAATCAGAATGCGATGTGCAGCCGCGACAACAGCCTGCAGGCCCGATGCACAATTCCGGCTGACGGTAAAAGCCGCGGTCATCGGAGACAGTCCGGCACGCAGTGCCGTGTGTCTGGAGACATTCTTGCTCTGGGTGCCCTCCGGGCGGGCACAACCCATGATCAGTTCTTCCACCTCGTCACCGGACAGGTTCGCCCGATCCAGTGCGGCACGGATTGCATGGGATGCCAGGGTTGGCGTGGTGGTGTTGTTGAAGGCGCCCCGATAGGCTTTGCCGATAGGCGTGCGGGCGGTGGAAACAATAACTGCAGTCATTCAGATTCGTCCGTCAGGTTGACTTCTGTTTGGAGGTGGCGGGACGTTCACTGCCGCGTTTGTAACGGGAAATAAAGTCCTGGTGTTCCTGCGTGTTGTGGCTGAGTGCCTGCATGCTGGCAGAGAGCTCCAGCAGCGTGTCCAGCCTCTGGTGCTGTCCCTCGCGCAACAGTTTCTTGGTCATCCGCAGCGCCGGCCCGGAATTGCTGGCCATGCGGCCGGCCAGCTCAAGTGCGGCTGGCAGCAACTGATCGTGCGGAACCAGCCTGGATATCAGTCCGCAAGCCAGTGCTTCCTCTGCCTGAATGCTGTCGCCGGTGAAACTCATCTCGTATGCCTTGGACAGGCCTACGATACGTGGCAGGAACCACGCCCCGCCATCTCCCGGAACAATACCGACTTTGACAAAACTTTCAGCGAAACGGGCATGCTCCGAGCCTATGCGAATGTCGCACATGCACGCCAGGTCACAGCCCGCTCCAATGGCGTTGCCATTGACGGCTGCAATGGTGGGGACTTCCAGGTTGTATAGCGCGAGTGGAATCTTCTGTATGCCCGTCCGGTAGTTGTTTCGCAGTTCGTAAGGCGGGCCCTCAAACATGCCTTCCTGGTTGGCCATGTCCTTGACGTCGCCGCCGGCACAGAACGATTTTCCGGTTGCCGTGAGGATGACGGCGTTAACCGACAAATCGTTGTTGATCTCCCGGCACAGCGCTTCGATTTCGTCAAACTGCCACTGATCCTTCAATACATTGTGCTTCTCGGGGTGGCTCATGGTGAGGATCATCACCTTGCCATCACGCTGGACATCGATAAATTTGTTGTCAGCCGCGGTCATCAGCTTGCTTCCGATACCGGCTCTGACCGTTCGCGAATGATGTCCGCAAGCACGTTCTTGGAGACCTTTCCAAAGGTGGACAGCGGAAACTGGTCAAACAGTTCCAGCCGTTCAGGCAGCTTGAATGTGGCAATTCGCTGTTCTCTGAGGTGCGAGGTCAGTTCATCCAGTGTCAGCTCGGATTCACCGTTTTTCAGAATGACGCAGGCACACATTTTCTCGCCCAGAACCATGTCCGGCATGGCCACACAGGCCACGTTTTTCACTGCGGGGTGGGTAAGCACCAGGTTCTCAACTTCTTCAGCGGAAATTTTCTCGCCGCCACGGTTGATCACATCTTTCTTGCGCCCTTCAATGATGTAGTTGCCACTGGCATGCTGGCGTACCAGATCGCCGGAGCGATAAAAGCCATCGGGTGTGAAGGCACGGGCGTTGTGTTCAGGTGCATTGAAATACCCGCGAAGCGTGTAAGGGCCCCGGCAGCATAATTCACCAATTTCACCGAATTGCACCGGCTGGTCGTCTTCACCCAGGATGAGGATTTCATCGTCCGCACACACCGGCCGGCCTACTGTTTCCAGGCGAATCTCTGACGGATCATCCAGGCGCACAAACATCAACAGGCCCTCGGCCATGCCGAAGTTCTCCTGCACTGTGCAGTTGGTAAGAATCCGTTCCGTCAGCAGGCGGGTTTCGGGCTGTAGCCGTTGCCCGCCCGACTGAATGACCCGGACAGATGACAGATCATGCTCGCTGACCAGTGGGTGATTCATCCAGTTGATCAGCAGGGCAGGGACAACATGGACATGGGTCACCTTGTGTTGCTCGATCAAGCTGAACACGTCCTCCGCCTTGGTGCTGGTGTGCAGGATGACTTTCGCGCCCTTCAGCATAAAGCCCTGCAGGCCGGGACAGGCCAGCGGCAGGTTATGGGCAATCGGCAGCACGTCCAGCAGAACGGAATCCTGGTCTATGCCGGTGTACCTGGCCGCCAGTTTCGAATTGCAGACGTAATCATTGTGGGTTCGTGGAATCAGTTTGGGGATGGCTGTCGTACCGCCTGATAACAGGAACAGCGCAGGTTCTGCCGGGTTGACCTTGCTCTGGATGGTGTCAATGATTGCCGCGTCACGCGTGGCTGGCCGTTCGATCAAGTCATCAAGGGAAATAAAGCCTTCAGGCACCTCACCCAGTACGAATTTCAATCTGAGTGTATCGGTCTCGGCCTCGATCTGATTGACAATGTCAGTAAAACTGCAGGACCTGGTTTTGTCTGCGGTTATGGTGGCCACGGCCCCGGCCTGCTCAACGAACTGTTTCATTTCCCAGTAGCGGTGGCTGTGCAAGGCCAGAATCGGCAGCACGCCGATCTTCTGCAGGGCGAAGTAGACGTAGACGAACTCTATGATGTTACCCAGTTGCAACACCACGATCTGACCCGGCTCCAGGCCCGCATCGAGAAAGTTCAGGGCCAGATTGGTGGCTCGCTGGTCCAGTTGGCCATAGGTCACATCCCGGCTGCCATCCGAAACGGCGATCCGGTCGCGATAGGTATCACAAACCTGCTTGAATGTGACTGAAAGGGTTTGGTCCTCCCAGTAGCCGGCATCTCGGTATTTTTTGGCAAAGTCATCCGGAAATGCGGTAAATCCCTTCAACATAAATCCTCCAAACGCGAATCGGACAGCCGAAACGCAACTGGGTAACTGTTTTTATTGTTTAGCGGCGCTTCAGTTGTGAGCCAAAGTGCCGATAGTGAAACCGTACAAAAACGGCCGGTTCGTAAGTGGTTGGTCAGGCGCAGGGCGCTACGCATTAACACAGGGTCAGGTCGTCTTGGCGAAGCCCCCATCGATTACGATGGTTTCTCCGGTCACAAAATGCATGTGTTCAACCAGCGTCAATGCCACCTCGGCGACATCATCAACGGTGACACAACGCTTCAGCGGTGTGGCTTTGGCGCGGCGCTCCATCAGCCGGTCGTAGTGTTCTCCAAGCATTTCCTCCATCCAGCTACCCTCCATCCAGCCCGGCGCGATGGCATTCACCCGGACTTTTGGGCCGAGTGCGCCGCACAGCGTTTGCGTCATGCTGATCACCGCGGCTTTGGAGGAGGAATAAGGCAGCGGCTGTGGCCCGGGACGCATGCCCACAATGGATGCCGTATTGACCATGACCGGACGTTCCGACTCCAGCAGCAGGTTCTTGGTGTGTTTGGCAATCAGGAACAGGCCGCGCACATTGACCGCGTAAACGCGGTCCCAATCCGCTACATCGATTTCATCAAACTGTTTGGGCGGCGTTTTGATGGATATGCCGGCGTTGTTGCAAACCACGTCCAGGCGTCCAAACTTGCGCCGGATCTCATCCACCATGGCTTTGACGCTGTCTTCGCTGGCCACATCACACTGCACCAGCAAGGTATCAGAGCCCTGTTGCGTGCATGCATCGGCCGTGTCCTGGGCCGATTCCTTGCTTCGGCTGTAATTGACTACCAGGTTATAGCCCGCTCCGGCCAATGTTTTTGCGATGGCAGCACCGATGCCGCTGGCAGAGCCTGTGACCAGTGCAACCCGCTTGCTTTCGTTTCCCATGGAACCCTCAATTGTTTACTGGAATGCATCGTTCAGCCACTTCTTACAGAGGCCATTTCGACTTCCAATTTCAAAAAATATTGTATCACGAACATAAACGATCTTGTTCATTATTAATAAAGTTTCAATAAAGTCAAGAACGAAAAAACCCCTGGCGGGGCTGAGGTGAAGGTGATCCAGGGGAACAGGGGGGGTGGGGCCGTACCGGGACGAGCTCAGCGGTTCAGCTAAAGAAGGTTAATCTGCCGGATTGGTGGTAAGCGGTGACCCAGCCAGCGGCCGGGCCCGGATGAGTGGTTTACAACAGGGTGTCTGGCAGCCAGCTGGCAAGCCAGGGATTCAGCAGCACCAGAAAGGCCACCAGAAGGATAAGCAACATATATGGCAGCGAGCCTTTAAAGATATCTGTCAGGGTAACGTTCGATTCGGCAACGGCTGCCTTGACCGTAAACACCAGCAAACCGACAGGTGGTGTCAACAGGCCAGCTTCGATGATCAGAATTCCGTAAATGGCGAAAGCGATTTCATTGAAACCCAGTCCCGCTGCGATAGGTACGAATATGGGGACGGTCATCAGGATGACGGAAATCGAATCAATGATCGCGCCCAGCACCAGCCAGGCAATGGTCATGATCAGGATAATGGTAAACACAGAGAATCCGGACTCCGCAAAGAAAGTCTGGATCAGGTCGATGCCGCCGCTCATGGCAAGAAACCGGGCATACATCGAGCCGGTGACCAGCAGAATCATGATGGGTGCGGTGGTACGGCCGGCGTCGTAAATGGATTGCATGAACTCGCGATAGCGCATGCCTTTGAACCAGCCGATCAGCGCGCTGCCCAAAACACCAAATCCGGCAGCCTCGGTAGGCGTGAAGAAGCCTTTCCATATTCCGCCCAAAACCAGCACCACCAGCAGAGCAATGCTAATACCGCCGATAACTTCTGAGCGTGAAGTCACCGGCTTCTGGGTGTTCGCCTGCTTGCCCGGTTCAGCCGGTGCAAGGCGCGGATTCACAATGGCTGCAATAACGCAATATGCCACAAAGGTCAGGCCGAGCAGCAGCCCGGGCACCACACCGCCAAGGAACAGCGCACCCACCGAGCCTTCGGTGAGAATGGCCCATACGATCAGCAAAACACTTGGCGGTATCAGCATGCCAAGGCAGGCGCTGCCCGCAATAACGCCAAGTGCATAGCCGTTGTCATAACCCACACGGCGCATTTCCGGATGGGCAATGCGGCTGAAAGTCGCCGCTGAAGCGATGGCTACGCCGGATACCGCAGCAAACAGTGTGTTGCCGATTACGGTGGCCGCAGCCAGCCGTCCCGGCAGCCTGCCCAGGCCGCGGTCACAGATGCGGTACAGATCGGTGGCCGCTCCGGACCGGCTGATGAGCTCACCCATCAGCACGAACAGCGGGATGACAGCCAGTGCGTGGCTGCGGATGGCCTCAAAGGAGGTGGAGCCCAGGATTGAAAGCGCGACATCAACATGCTGGGTGATCAGGTACACGCCAAACACACTGGTAAATCCAAGTGCAACGCCAATGTGCACACCCAGCAGCACCATGGCTATCAGGAGAGCCAGTGAATAGAAAATGATTTCCGGACCCACGGTGTCTAGTTACTCCCCGGTGTTTGATTTGGCGTTTCGCGATGACCATGGTCTGCGGACAGCTTTCCCGTCCAGTCCAGGTAGATCAATTGCATATAGACAGTGGCGGCAAATGCCGTGGTCACAATCAGCAGGAAACGTACCGGGTAGGTGACAACGCGTAACGCGCCCTCACCTTCATATTCACCGATGTGCCATGCATCCACAAAGGGTTGCCACGAGCTGTAGGCAGTAGCCAGGAAGAACGTAAAACCGAGCAGATTGCCCAGGGTTCTCAGCAAGCGTTTCCAGTTCGGGTTGGCTGCGTCAAGGATCAGTGTGGTGTTAAGCATGCTTCCACGGTAGATGGCCAGCGGAAGTTGCAGAAAGGCAATCGAAACCACGGAGTTCTGGATGATTTCGGCAGCGCCCATCAATGGAACGGAGAACAGGTAGCGGCCACTGACATCAATAAAGATGATGATGGCGAGGATAACAACCCAGAACGCGGAAACGACATGACACCATTGGGCGAGCCGGGCCAGCATCAGTTTCGACCTCGTTGTATCGTCTGCATCATTTCCACAGCCGGCATGCTGTGGCATAGGTCATGCATCATGAGTTTTCCCCGGTTTGGCAAGGTTCCCGTGCGAACCTGCGTTGCTTGATTACTGCCAGTGAACCATGCCCATTACACCATCGACCCCTACCTGCACGCCTTCAGGTATTTTGGTGGTGGCTTCCTGTACTCCCAGTACCATCGGGATACCGCGCTCCCTGGCAAGAGAGGCCAGGTGTGAGGTGCTGCCACCGAGTTCGGCCACCACACCGGATACCCGGCCCAGAATTTCACTCAGGGAAGGCCCGGCCACCTTGGTAATCAGGATATCACCCGGAGAAACCCTGGCCATCTCACATTCGCAACTGATTACGCACGACCGGCCAGCTGCGAAACCGGTACCGGATGGCTGACCTCTCAACCCGGGACGGTCGGCCCAGGTTTTGTCCAGCACGGGTCTTTGTTCAACGTGCAAGGGGCGTGATTGCAGCATTTTGAAACCATTGCTGTCCATGGCCCACTCGATCTCCACGGGTGCGCCCATCAGCTGCTCTGCTGTCATCAGCATCTGAGCCATGATGGACACCTGTTCGGGGTTGAGGCAAAGCTCCGGACTGGAATCCGCGCTGGCCAGGTTGGCGGATTGCTGCGCGCCATGATGCCGGCAGTAAATGCTGTGCTGTTTGCGGCCGGTCATGGTTTCCAGTACTTCGCCGTCGCGGCTGAGTTCGTAACGGTCCGGAACCACTTCACCCTGAGCAATGGTGGTGCCAAGTCCCCAGGTTGCGCTGAGCAACATTTTTCCATCCGCCGTGTGGCTGATGCCCCCGCCGGATACCCTTGCTTCTACCAGGGGTTGCACGCACAAGGCCATGGCGGAATCCATCGGGTCGATGCCATGGGTGGCCATGTACTTGAGAGCGCGTGGTGACCACAGCGCTGCCCAGCAGGCTCGCACTGCGGTGAGGAAGTCTTCCTCGTTCTCCAGGTCGAGAAACGTTTCGAACTGGCCGGCAAAAGTTGACCCCGCCTTGTCTTCCATCAGGGCTGAAGAGCGCACTACGGTTCTGGCGGCGGGGCCCTTGTCGAGGTTGCGGTAGGCTTGCACCAGCTGGTCGAGTATCTCGGGAATAATCGGCTGGTCAAACAAACCGATGCGCACCTGGGAAATCAGCTCCCTGGCATCTTCGCCGGCGTGTTCCGCGGCCGCCGCCTGCATGGCGGCGCCTTCCAGCCCTGATGCCCTTAACTGCATTCGGTAAGCTTCGGCATCCAGGCAAAAGCCATCCTGAATGGGTAAACCCGCGCGGCCAAGAATCGCCTGGTTGGCTGCCTTGGAACCGAACCGTGCAATATCGATTGCTGCTTCATCATGCAGCCCAACAACGAGTTTTCTCATATTCAGGAATTCCTTTGCATGGCGTGTTTGCCTGGATGCCGATTTGTCTGCAGTGGATTATCTGGGATCAACAACCATGATTTCTTCAACCGGGAAGTTGGAAACGATCTCGGTGCGGTCTTCATGCACGATCAGCATTTCTTCGATGCGGACGCCGAATTCCAGCGGTTTGCCATGCTGTGTTTCCAGCGCGAACACCATGCCCGGTTTGATCTCAATCGGATGATCCAGTGACCAGATACGGGATATGACCGGCTGGTCGTACTGCGCCAGGCCCAGACCATGGCCCCACAGATTGGCGGCTGCCTGATCTTCTTCCTTGTAACCCCATACTTTCTGGGCGGATGGCCATTTCTCGGCAATTTCCCGTGTGGTGGTTCCGGCTTTCACCGCATCAATGGAATCATAGAGCCATTCCAGAGCCTGGGCATAATAGTCCTTCATTTCCTGGGTGGGCTCTTTACCCACGCAGTAGGTGCGGTAGTAGCAGGACTTGTAGCCGTTCCAGGTCAGTGCGGCGAGATCCATGAACGTGATGTCACCGGGTTTGATGATGCGGTCTGAAAAGTTACGCCAGTTGGGCCATGTGTTCGGCCCGGAGGAAACGATGACGTCTTCCACATCTTCCATGCCGGGGAAGGAGTAAAGATATTCCATGATGTGAGCAGTGACCTGGTTTTCAGTAACACCGGGCCGGAGAAAATTCATGGTTTCCCAGTGCGCGGCGTCGCCGATGGTGCCTACCATGCGCATGCATTCCTGCTCGTCCTGGTTCTTGATCGCCCGTGCTTCCATCATCGCGGTCATGCCGTCCTGCCAGGGAATGCCGGCTTCATCAAAGGAGTTGATCATGTTGATGTCCATGAAATCAACGCCCAGTTTTTCACCGGCAACACCGGCGCGCTGCATTTCTTCCTTGATGGCTTTGGTGAACTTGCGCACCTGCTCGGTGGCGGCGGGGCCGGCTGCGCCCTTGATCCAGGCGTAGGAGTAACGGATGTTTTCTTCCGGAATCCACGGGCAGTGGCGCTTGATCTGCACGCCAATGTCGCCCTGTTCAAACAGCACGGGAGCCGAATCGCCGCATAAAAGGGCGTAGCGCAAGCCTGGTTTCAGGCGGCACCAGCCTGGGGTGATGGTGGCCGTGATGTAGCGAATATTTTCGTCGTACATGCACAGCATGGCGCCCAGGCCGTGTGCTTTCATCCGCGCGCGCGCGCTTTCCAGCCGATAAGTGCGCAAGCGCTCCCAGTTGATTCGTTCCTGCCAGTCAACCCCTGCGATGCCAAAATTAGCCATTAAAGTCTCCACATTTCATGCGTTTAAGTTGTGTCGGCTGGTAAAGCCACATTAATCAGTTGTGCTTCGCTTATCGCTTCAGAACAGCGATAAACCGTCAAATGGCTTTGGCCATTCCGGGTTGCGGCGTATTGCACGTTGCCGCTGGCTTGCCGGGCGGCGCTTGACGTGTAATTTGCCCTTCAAACTCAACCCTGTTTCATCGAAGCAGTGCTGCCGGACAGACTCATCCTATAGCGTTTTCGGACGATTTGCTATCGTTTGCAGAAAAATTGCTATCGTTTGCAGCGAGGAAATGCTATCGTTTGCAACGTCGCAATGCAAGCGCTGTTTAGTGCCGTTTTATCTGCGATACAGAAAATTTCGAGTGCGGGGATGGTCCTTCAAATCGACTACCCGGCTGTAATGATTGGAAAAATTCGGAGGAACGTGTACGTGAGTGATCATCCCTGGAAGACCAAAGACTGGTTTGTAAGCCCCTGGAACTTCGCACCCGAAGTGGTAGCTAACCTGAATTTTCCCAAGAAAATAAAAATTCACGATGTCACCCTGCGTGACGGCGAGCAGCAAACCGGGGTGGCTTTCAACAAGGACGATAAAATCCGCATTGCTGAAGGTCTGGCTGAGGCGGGCGTACACCGAATCGAAGCGGGCATGCCGGTGGTGTCGCCACAGGACGCCGATGCCATCAGTGAAATTGTGAAGCGCAATCTTGGTCCGCAGATTTTTTCGTTTTCACGTTGCATGATTGACGACGTAAAACGGGCCGTGGATACCGGTGTAAACGGTATCGTCATGGAAGTACCTGCCAGCGAGCACATCATCCAGCTCGGCTATAAGTGGCCGCTGGAAAAAGCCATTGAACTGTCCATTGAATCAACCGCGTACGCGCATGAACAAGGGCTGGAAGTGGTGTTTTTCCCGATTGATTTCACCCGGGCGGAAATGACCTGGGTACTGGATCTGATTTCCCGGGTGGCGAACGAGGGGCATATGGACTCGCTGGCACTGGTTGATACGTTTGGTGCCACATCGCCGCACGCCATGCAGTACTTCGTGCGGCAGGTGAAACAGCGCTTTCCGGACAAGCCGCTGGAGGCTCACTTCCATATGGATTTCGGCATGGGCGTGGCCAACACCATCATGGCCCTGGCCGAAGGTGTGGAAGTGGTTCAGTCAACGGTTCTGGGTATCGGCGAGCGGGCCGGCAACACGCCATGGGAAGAAACGGCGCTGGCCTTGCTGATGCTGTATGGCATTGATATCGGAGTGAAGTACGACAAGCTCTATGATCTGGCAATGATGGTTTCCGAACTGTCCAATCACCCCATTCCGGCGAACCGGCCGGTGGTGGGCGAGCATGCTTTCAATGTCGAGTCCGGCATCATCGCCACCTGGCTGCTCAATTGTGGTCAGGAGCATTTGACCGAAGTGTTCCCGTATCGCCCGTCACTGATCGGCCGCAAACCGCCTGAGGTGGTAATGGGTAAAGGCAGTGGGATCGATTCAGTCAAACAATGGCTGACGGATGCCCAAATCTCTGCCACTGAAGCACAGGCCATGGACGTGCTGGCTGCGGTCAAACTGTGGGGACTGGAGCAAAAACGCCTGATGACCCGTGATGAATTCAAAGCACTTGCCACGAGCGTGCTGAACAACAACCAAGCCTGCGCATAAGCCGGAAAAGGAGTTTGAAATGCCAAGAATACCCTACCTTGAAATCGATGAACTGAGTGATGAGGCCAAAGGCTTTATTGCGCTGGCGGAAAAGGCAGGCTCGCCCGACGCACGCGTGCTTAAAATCCTGTTTCGCAGCCCTCTGGGCCTTGCCTGGTACCGTTACTGGCAGTCGCTGAACAACGAGGGCGAAATTTCCCGTGACCTGAAAGAACTGA
>JBFIHZ010000046.1:0-17563 GCA_041601535.1 Lysobacterales bacterium
CCAATGCCGTAGCTGACATAAAGCCTGGGGGCGATGTACATGCCCACTTCCACCGCGCCGACGCCCTGTTCGTAGTCGAAGTCATGCCCGGTTACCAGCAGGGTCAGGGCGCGCTCCTGGGTGGTGGGTGGATCGGTGTAGGTTTCCAGCACCGGGCGTTTCAGCGTGCCGGTCACCAGCACGCCGGCGGTTTTTACCTGCACATTGCCGTAAATCTCACGCTCCGCGCGGATATTCAGATGGGGATTATCGGCCGGGATATTGGGAAAGCTGATGCGGCCTTCCGATACTTCCAGCAACTGTCCGTAGGCGGAGATTTTTCCGCTCACCGCAAATGCGCCGTTGGCTCTGGGCAGTAATTCATTGTTCCAGCTGAACACGGTGCGGCCCTGCAGCTGGGCGGTGGCACGTTCCAGCGTGACGGTAACGTCTTCACCCAGTTCGACCCCGACGCTGCCGCTGATGCGTATGTTTGAGCGGTCAAAACCGTTTTCTTCTTTCTTGGGCTCAGCTCCGGCAACGATCACCAGGTCCGGGCTTTCAGTGGCGCTGGCCGCAGGCAGGTAACTGGGCGCCAGCCTGGCCTGGGGTATGGCGATGTCGCCACCCAGGGTCAGCAAACCATCTTTCCATTCCAGTTTCAGGTCCGGGTTGGCGGTAACCGACAGGTCCGGCACATTGAATGCGGTCAGGTTGCTGCCTTTCAGTTGCAGCGTGATGTCCGGGCTGAGGAAGTCATCGAATTTCACCGTGGCGCGCAGTTGTCCGCGGCCGGCGCCGGAACGGAAACTGCCATTCAGCTCGGTATAGTCAAACTCGTAAACAGCGCCAGCCAGCTGAATGTCGCTGAACACCAGACCTGAGGCCTGCTGCTCCACGTGACCACGCACCAGCGAAGCGTGCCCGGTCAGCCGCGGGTTGCCCAGCGTGCCGGCCAGCCGTACGTCGGCCTCAACCGCGCCAGACACATTGTCCACGTACGGCAGCCACTGCAACAACGGGGCTATGTGGCTTAACCTGAGCTGCACGCGGCCATCCATGGCAGAGTCCAGGCCAAAGGAGAAATCGGCAATCCTGAAGGTGGCGTCAATGGTGCCGCTGCCGGGGATATCAATATCCAGTACGCCGGTCAGTAGCTGGCCTTCACTGAGGTCGAATTCCAGCACACCTTCGCCGGTTCTCACCGGTGCTTCATCCGCGTCAAAACGGATATCGCCGGGTGACATCCTGATGCGCGCGCTGGCATAGGGTTTCCGGCCAGGCATCTTGTTCCAGTGTGCTTGCCCGGTAAGCGTATGCGACAACTGCAGCCGGCTATCCAGGAACAGCTGCACCATGCCCAGTGAAATGCTGTCAAGGTTCATATTGGAAACCAGTGTGCCATCCGACTTCCACTGGCCGTCCACGCAGGCGTGTCCTTGCTGCGGACCAATAAAGCAGACCTCGTCCAGTTGCGCTGCGTTGTTGTTCAGCTGCAATGGCGCGGGATCGGTCATTTCCAGAAAGCCCAGCTGCTCGTTACTGAGCCTTAATGACTCGATCCGGCCTTGCCAGCTGAATGCTGGCAATTGCTGCAAGGGGCTCATGGCACCCGTCAGCTGCGCCTGCAGATAGGTTTCATTTGAACTGGCACTGAGCGTGATTTGGTCCAGCGCATTGGCCCCGGAAGATTGCAGTTCCAGCCGGTCCAGTCGCTGTTCCGCATGGGCCACATCAGTCAGGATGAGGCGCAAGTTGCTGCCGTCTTGCGGGCCATCGCGTTGATCAATTTCCAGCGAGTCGATCACCCAGTCCTGGTAATGCAGTTTTGAGCCCTGCAGGCGCAGCGCAATGCGGGGTGACGCCCCGGCAATGGATACCATGCCTTCACCTTCCAGGCGGCCCGCGGCGTCTTCAATAAACGCTCCCGCCGATTCGATACGGGTGCTGAACGAAATGCCTTTGGCATCGCGCGGATTACCATCCAGGTTCACAAAGGATTCGCCGGAACGGATGGTCAGCTTGCGGGCGGTCAATTCACCTTTGCTGAACGCCACGCCGCCGCTGGCGGTAATAGCGCGGCCGCGCACGGTACCGTCAAACCGTTGTATATCGATATCCGCCCGCAGCGGTGCGGACTGGCCTGTTGCCGTGAGCTCGGCGTTGACCCGGCCGGGGTAGTCACTCAGCAGCGGTGTGATATCAATATTGCGGGCGGACAAGCGGGCAGACCAGGGTTGTTCATTGACCCAGCGGTAATCCAGTTCGCCGCCAAACCGGCCGCCCAGCACCTGGCCCTGCGCTAACACCAGGTGTGCGGACTCGGTATCACCACTACCTGACAGCTCGAGTTGTCCTTCCGGCCAGGCACTCGCACGCAGCGACAAGCCCCCGGCAGCCGTCCAGGCCGAGGGTTTACCGCTGATGCGCAGGTTGCCCTGCGGGCTGGTGACGTCGGCCCCGCTGGTGTCTGGTGTCGCCCCCGGAGCGGACCCCGGTTTTGCACTCAGCGGCCAGTTGAAGTTTTGCCAGCTGATGTCCGCGGCCAGCGTATCCTGATCCAGGTCCAGTTCACCGTTCAGTGCCAGCAGCAGGTCTGTATCCTGTGCCTTGAGGCGGGTTGGCGAAACGGCAACGCGGCCGGGCTGCCATTGCGCTTGCAGCGGACCCGACAGCGGATGCTGCGCTGGCCACTGCTCAAGCCAGTGATTGATATTCAACTGTTTCAGGTCGACATCCACGCTGGCCTGCACGGTGTCGAGCCATTGGACATCGCCCTGTCCCTGGATCAGCATCTCATCGCTGCTCCAGGCCAGCCGCTCAAAGCTCAGACCACGGCCGTCACCGCTACCCTCCAGTTGCACTTCCGCCGGCGTCATACCGGTAATTTCCATGCTTCCCTGGGCCGTTAAGTCGTGCTGCTGCAGAGTTCCCTGCACGGTGACCGTCACATCGCGCGCCCGGACATCGGCCGCGCCGGGTTCTGCGCCGGCCGCATTGCTTGCCCACGGCCAGGCCAGGCCGGGCGTGGTGAGGCTGATCGTGCCACGCGGGTTCTGCAGCAAGTCAAACAGCTCGCCAGCAGCCGACAGGGTGGGCTGCTCTGACGTGGATTGAATCAAAAGCCGCTGGAGATTGCCTTCCGCCGACGTGTGAATCATCGCCGGCTGGCCGGCGCTGGAGTCGAAAATCGCTGGCGACAGCTCGGTATTCATCGCCAGTTTCAGCGCGAACGGCGGGGCCAGCCGCAGGCGTCCACTGGCCTGCCATTCGCTGGCTGCGGTGGACACGCTGATATCGTGGACCATGATGCCCTGGTACCAGTCAGCGGACAGGTTGACGCGCTGCGCTTCAAGCACGGTGCTGTCTTCATCGCGAACTGTCAGGGAGTGGATTTTCACCTCCTTCAGCTCCAGCATAAAGGGCAGCTCAAGCGCTGCGAGCGTATCCTCCCAGGAACTGCTGTCCGCGGATGGCTGTTCCGGCAGCACGTCGATAACGAGCGTGCTGGCAGTGAGTGGCTGAATACGAAGCGTTAATGGGAACAGCGCCAAGCTGGCGTTAAGCCGGGCCTTTGCCAAATCAATCCGCACGCTGTCGTTGGTGTAGTGCAGGCCTTCAAGTTCCAGCCCGGACGCCAGGCTGCCGTTGATGGAAGCTGCTTGCAGCGTGCCCGGGGTCAGGGCAACCAGCTGGGCAAACAGCCAGCGGCCTCCCGTGCCCGTGCGGGTAATCCAGGCCCCGGCGGCCACCACAACCGTCAGCAGCAGGACAATCGTGGTCAGCGCGATTTTGCTGCGGCGCATCATAACAGTGGCGTTCCGATGGTGAAGTGCAGGCGCCAGGGGTTGCCTTCAATATCCAGTGCCTGCGCGATATCAACGCGCACCGGTCCGGCTATGCTGTACCAACGCACGCCGACGCCCACACCGCGCTTCAGTGACATGTCATTCCAGTCGTTGAAGGCATTGCCGACGTCCACGAACGCCGCTAGCGACCAGTCGGGGCGAAAGTTGAACTCCACCTCGGCACTGGCGGTGACGATGTTGTTGGAACCAATGCCGTTGTTGTCCAGTTCCTCAAACGCATAACCACGCACACTGCGGCTGCCGCCGGCTTTGAAACGGTACAGGTTGGGCAGGCTGGTGGCGGACAGCTCCAGCGGCACCCCGTCAACGTCCAGCTTCAGTTCAGCCACCTCGGCATCGGTGTAACCCAGTTCACCGCGCAGCATCAGCTTCCAGTGCTCACCCATCAGCAGGTGCCAGTTGGAGGATGCGTAGGCCTGGGTAAACTCCTTTTCAGAACCCCAGGCCTTTTGCGCGGTGAATATCCAGGCGCGCTCGTGGTGGCCGCTGGTGTCAAACGCACTGCCGCGTATCACCGGCCAGTCCCAGTTCACCCCCAGGGCTATCGAACTGCCGGTATCGCGCAACTCGTTGAGTTCGTCCGGCTGCAGTTCAATTCCTTCCTGCCCGATGGTGAAATCGCGCAAATTGAAGGTGGATTTTTCCAGTACGTACTGCGCGTACCAGGTTTCGTAAATCTGCTGATAGCCGCGCGCCAGGTCACGTACGATCAGCTTGCCGGGTTTCAATGAATAATCAATGACATCGCCGTTGGTGAGTTCAATAAAATCCGCATCGCTGTCGTCGGATTTCACTTTCAGGTCCTGGTTTTCCTTGCGCACCTGGAAATCGGCGGTCCAGAACTCGCGTTGCTGCGCCAGCCGCGGCAGACGGTAGCTGGTCTTGAATGAGTACTCCTCGTTTTTCTGCTGCCAGCCGAGACCGACGTCCAGGCTGTCGCCGCGCTTGGAGAGCAGGTGACGGCTCCAGTTGACCTGCGCCCGCAGCTTGGTATCGGTACCAAACCCCAGGCTGCCCTGGTAGGTGTTGCGCGGCCTGGTGCGGGCGGTGACCACCAGGTTTACCTGCGGTGGATTTTCCTCCAGCCGGCGCTCCTCGATCATCTCGACGTCATCGAAATAACCGGTTTGCCACAGGTCAAGACGGAATTTTTCCAGCAGCCAGGCATCATAGGCCTGGCCCGTTTTGAAACGCGGCAGTCGCTCCAGCACGCCTGGCTTGACCGCATCCTGGTTGAACGTAATCGTGCCCATTACCGCCAGCGGGCCGGTATCGAGTTCCAGTTCCGTGCGGGCTTCATTCTTCTCCAGGTCCAGCTCAATGCGGTGCCGCACAAAACGCGCACTGAGGTAGCCTTCGCTGGTGGCCAGTTCCAGGGCCTGGCTTTTCTGCGCTTCCCAGGTGATCTGGTTGAGGCGTTTGCCACTGGTCAGCGGCCAGTCCTTTTGCCAGTCACGCAAATCAGACTGTCCGGCACCTGCACCGCTGACCACCACCTCGCTGTCTACGATGGTCACAGGTGGGCCGCGATCGATATGCAGATTGATGCGCCAGCCGGCACCGTTACTCTCGATTATTTCGCTGCTCACGATGGCATGGTAGAAACCGTAAGGCCGGACGGCGGAGGCGGCTTCCTTTTCCATGTTATCCACCAGGGCCCGCACGCGGCGGCGGGACAGGCGTTCGCCCCGGCTCAGCCGGAAGGTTTCCAGCCGGTTCCGCACATTGGTCAACAACGGATCCTTGATGCCGCTGATGCGGATGTCCAGTTTGTCTTCTGGCGCATCCTTCGAAGGCTTGTCCGTTGGCGTCTGGTCACTGCCGGCTTTTTCACTGCCACTTGCTGCGGCCGGAACTTCACTGGCCGCCAGCAGTAACCCGGCCATCAGCGCCAGCAGTGCGGCGCGTGAGGTCAGCACAGGCTGCCGTGCCGGCGGCCTGGCCGGCGCATGCGGTACCTTAAAGCGCATGCACCCGGTCAATTTCTGCTGTGGGGCCTTGCAACAAGCCGGTGAAATCGGTGTACACCTGGCTGGCGCCGGCAGCGCGCAGTTGCCGTTGATCCTCCCCCCGGGCTATGCCGATGAAATTCCAGCCCAGTTCCATGCTCGCCGCCAGGTCCCAGGGGCCATCGCCAAAGTAGGTAATGTTGGCTGGCTCACCCGGTGGCAGGCCGCAGCGATGCAAGGCCAGCCGCATGATGTCAATCCTGCTGCTGGCGTCGTCACTGCTGGCCAGGGGTAGTGCATAGCCTGCCAGGCCGCTGGCCTGCAGCTTGAAGCGGGCGGTATGCCCCCAGCCGCCGGTGGCCAGCGCCAGCCAGCAGTCTGTCCGCCTGAGCTGCCGATCCAGCCAGCCGGTTAAACCCGGCAGGGGCCGGAACGCCTCGGGGTATTGCTCACCCGCCTGGCGTATCCGCTCGATAAAGCATTGACGGATATCCAGAATTTCCGTATCCGTGGGCGCGCGGCCGTGCTGGCGCATGACCCATTCCCTGAGTACGCCGCTGTCGGTGACGTGGGTAAACCCGGCCAGGTTCTGTGGCCCGGGCGCGCCGCCCAGCACATCGTCAACTGCCTGCCAGTAGCAGCGGTTATCGATTTCGGCGCTGGGCATCAGCGTACCGTCGATGTCGAGTATGTACAGGTTCGGCACCTGGTTTGGGTTGCCGGATGGTTTCAACACGGCCTCCTGGGGTATATTTCAGTTCGACTCACACATCCTGCCATTATAGATTGCCCTCCGGAGTATCATGACATACAGCAGCAATACGGCGTCGACCACCGCACGCCAGTACGATGGCGGCATCACCGCCGTGGACACCGCCCAGGTTCGCCGTGAAATGGCGGCCGGCTACATTTTGCAGACCTCCAGCCAGGTGGCCCTGATCGAAGTGGGCACCAACGCCAGCGCTGATCACATTTTGCGCATGCTGCAACAGCTGGGCCGGCAACCCGATGACGTGAGTCATATCATTGTCACGCATGTGCATCTCGACCACGCGGGCGGCGCCGGCCGGCTGATGCAGGCCTTGCCCCAGGCGCGGCTGGTGGTGCACCCGCGCGGCGCGCGTCACCTGGTTGACCCGTCCCGGCTGGAAGCGGGCGCGCGTGCGGTTTACGGTGATGAAGCTTTTGACGCCATGTACGGCAGTCTGGTTCCGGTGCCGGAAGAACGCGTCAGCGTCATGGCGGACGGAGACAGCCTTTCGGTTGGCGGCCGGCGGCTTGAATTCATGGATTCTCCGGGCCATGCCAAACATCATTTTTGCATCTGGGACGAGGTCACGCGTGGCTGGTTTACCGGTGATACCTTTGGTATTTCCTATCGTGACCTGGATACACACAACGGGCCGTTTGTGTTTCCCACCACGACCCCCGTGCAGTTTGACCCGCCCGCGCTGATCGCCTCGGTACGCAACATGGCTGAGCGCAAGCCTGACTACCTGTACCTTACCCATTACGGCCGCGTCGCCTTCAGTCAGCGGCTGGCTGATGACATGATCGCCGGGGTGGAGAAACTGGTTGAGATTGGCGAGGCACATGCCACTGCCAAAGACCGCAAACAGCGCATCCAGAGCGATATGACGGACTGGTTGATGGCGGGCTGCGAAGCACACGGAGTGCGGCTGCCGAAGCAACGTCTGCACGAAGTTCTCGATGATGATGTTGACCTCAATACCCAGGGTATCGAGTTCTGGCTGGACCATCGCAGCCGTTGAGGGCCTGCGCGGCTGGTTGATTGCCTGCTGCCGCTTGTACTGCTCCGGTGCGGAATTTCATCGGCCCTAGCGTGCAAAGGTATAGCGTAGCCCCACCAGGTAGGTTGAAACGTCGTTGCCGATGTCGGCCTCGACATTGATACCCAGCGTCGGGCTGATTTCAAACAGCGCGCTGGCGAAAACGCTGAAGTTATCGGTGTCTTCAATATCGGTGTAGCGCACGCCCGCACGGCCTTCCAGCCAGTCCGTCAATTGGCTGCGCAGGGCCACGTCGGTAAACCAGCCATCGGAAGAATCATCCCTGAGGTCATCCAGGCTGTTGTCTGCCGCGGTGCTGCCGAACTCGAATTCTCCATAGTCAATGTCGGAGTACGCGGCCCGCGCCACGAAATCAGTCTGCCGGGTATCGCTGAGCGCAATCGGCACATTAAAGCTCAGGCCCACGTCCAGCCGTTCGATATTACTGTTACGGGTAATCAGAAAATGGTTGTTGTCGGCAAAGGTAACGTCCGCATCGGTATGCGAGAAGTTGCCAAAAATCGACCAGTTATCGCTAAAGGCAAACGAGGCGCGCCCGGACCAGCCGTCGCCGTCGTTGAAATCGTCGATCAGGCTGTCGTCATTATCAAACAGGTCAACGTCCAGCACGGTGTAATCGGCCTCCAGCCAGGTGTATCCGAGCTGGTCCTGCGCCAGTGCATTGGCCGACAGCAGGGCTGAAGCAGCGATCAGGATTAATTTTGGTGTCAGTCTCATCAGTCTTCTCCAAAGTCCGTTTCTTCCCTTGTTTTGCTTCACATTTGCCAGTTGTCATTCCAGTGGTTCTGTACTGCATGTACAGCAAAACCCGTGCCATCACGCGGTGCAAACTGCGCCAGGTGGGCCATGGCAGAGAGTTAATGGACGAATTCATGCGCGGCCTGCGCCACGACAGCAACGGCTGCGAAGGCCCGCGCACTGCGGTCTGCGAGGCTTGAGTGAGGCTCAGGCAGGAAGCCTCCACGGTGTGGAATTGCGCTGGCAAACGCCAAATGAATTCCGACAGGAAAACCCGGCAGAAGGCTGCCGCGGCAGAGCGGGCTGGTTACGGAAAGCTGTAATTTTTTCCCGCAGGGGTAAAACTTACAGCTTCCGTGCCTGGGTTGAAAAGTTTTGGCAGGCCAGCCCGGGGATGACCATGGGTGCGGTGCCTATGCTGCGGTTAAAGGGCAGGGCCGGGCATAAAAAAACCCGGTGACCTGAGGGAGGTCACCGGGCCTGCTTGCTGTAACGGAATTACAGGTCAGACGATGATCAGGGAGAAAATCGCAATTCCGCTTCAGCTTTGCTCACTATCGGTAATTACCACGCTCTGGCCAGACTGCAGCCGTTCAGCACCACGTACCACCACGCGGTCGCCGTCGGCCACATTGCCGATTACTTCTACCAGCTTGCCGAGGCCAATGCCGGTGTCTACCTTGATGCGTTCCACGGTATTTTCCTCCGTGATACGCAACACGAAAATATCGGAGCCCCGCAGCACCAGCGCGTCCCTGGGTATCGCCACCATCTCGCGGGGGTCGCCATTGGGCAGGGCCACGCGCACCGGGCTGCCCACCACCCAACTGGGATCCTGCGCGGCAATGCGTATTTCGAACATGCGTGAACGTTCGTCACCCACCGGTATCACGCGTGCCACCGGGCTCAGGGATTCGTGCTGCTGATGCTGTACCGACACTTCCAGGCCTTCGCGTACGAAACCGGCAACCGACAGCGGCGCCTGGGCGCGGATTTCACGGTTCTCGGTATCCACCAGCCGGGCCACCTGGGCGCCGCGGGCAACGAATTCACCCACCTGGATCAGCCGTTCCACCACCACGCCGGAAAATGGCGCCAGGATATTTGACTGGCTGATGCGGCGCTGCGTTTGCGCCACTGCCACTTCGGCACGGCGGATCTCCTGGGCGGTCATTTCCAGTTGTGAGCGGGCTTCGTCCAGCTGATTGACGGCGGCATTATTGCTTTCGGCCAGTTTTTCCAGCCGTGCCAGGTTGCTCTGCTGGTAACGCTGCTGCGCGCGCAGGCTTTCCAGCCGCGCCTGGTTGTCATTCAGGTCCAGTTCAAGATCGCCGGTATCAATCCGCGCGATCGCCTCGCCCTGCCGGATGTGGGTGCCAACGTCAGCCACCCAGGTCACACGGCCCTCGGTTTCGGAGGCGATGCGGGCATCGTGACGGCTGATTACCGTGCCGGACACCCATAACGCCGAGTAAAACGTATCCCTGCGAGCTTCGTCAACAATGACCGGCGCGGGCGGGGGCGTTTGCGCCAGGGTCCACGCGGGTGCCGTCAGGATAAAAATACTGATCAGTAATCTATGCATACGCCTTCTCCGGTCTTGCCAGCCCCTGTTATGCACTCACTCACAGTGATGCCTTCGGTCCATCCTGCTCCCGCCATGACGCTGCCCGCGTCCGGGGGTGGCCGGCGCATCACGCCACACTCTCCAGCGAAGGCTGCTTGCCGGCCGGCAGTTCCACCGTGTCGTCAACCCTGGCTGCGCCCATGCGCAACAGGCTGGGCAGCATCAGCAAGGTGAAGAACAGGCTGCAACTCATGCCGCCCACAATGGCGGTGGCAAGCCCCCGGTAAATAACGCTGCCTTCGCCCGGCATCAGCACCAGCGGCAACATGCCAAAAATGCTGGTAAAGGTGCTCATGAAAATGGGGCGTAAGCGGACCGACAAGGCGTGTTCCACTGCCTGGTCCCGGCTCATGCCGTCCTGCTCCGCCTGGCGGGTCTGATCGACCAGCAAAATGGCATTGTTCACCACCAGGCCCAGCAGGATGATGAAACCGATCATGGTCAGCAGGTCCATGGGCTGAAAACTCACCAGGTTCAGCAATTGCAGGGCAATCACGCCGCCCACACCGGCCAGTGGAATGGTCAATACCACCATGGCGCTGTCCTTGGGTGAGCGGAACAGGCCGGCCATCAGCAAAAACAATATGATCAGTGCCATGCCGAAGTTACGGCTCATGGTGACAATGGCATCCTGCAGGCTGTCGGCGCTGCCGCCATAAATAATCGAGCCGTCATCGGGCAGCGCTGCTTTTAGTTGCGGCTCTACCTGGTTCTGGATCAGGTCCACAGCGGCTTCCAGTGACACGTTTTCGGGCGGGCTGACGGACAGGGAGACGGTGCGCCGGCCGTTCACACGGCGTATCTGCCCCGGGCCGGTGGTGCGTTCGACCTGCACCAGTTCACCCAGCGGCACCACCTCACCGGCCGGCGTCATGATCGGCGTGGTGGCCAGCTGTTCCGGTGTATCCCAGCCTTCCGCCTTGAGGATGATATCCATGCGGCTTTCGCCGTTGAAGTATTCTCCCAGCCACAGGCCATTGCCCAGGGTGCGGATAATCTGCGCCATGGCGCGGCGGTTCCAGCCCACTTCGGCAATGCGTGAGTCATCCGGGCGAATGCGCAGTTCCGGTTCGGCCAGTTCGGGCGGGGGAAAGGCCTGTACGTTGGCTTCCGGGAAAGCGCTGACGAGTTGTTCCTGGCCAACCGAAGCCGCATTGATCAGTCCGGCCTCGTCAGCCGATTGCATGTGCACGGCAATATCCCGCCCGCCACCGAAGCCACCGAACAAGTTGCCCTGGGCGGCGAAGCCGCGGAAGTCCGGAATGCCCACCAGGATTTCCTTGCGCATGACCTCTTCCAGTGCCTTGACCTGGGACTGGTCGATTACCCGGGCACCGATGGTACCGCCACCCGGAAACAGCCAGATGTAGTAGTTTTTCAGGGCGGGCTCTTTATTGCCTTTCATGTAGGGATCCAGGCGGGCCACCAGTGTGTTGACGATTTCCTTTTCCTTGGAGTCCCAGTTGGCGCCCGGTGGTGTCTGCAAGAACGCATCCACGGCATCGCGTTTCACCGGTGGCAGGTAATCCATTTGGGGAAACAGGGCCCAGGTGATCAGCAAGGGTGTGACCAGCAAGGTGGCGATGATCACGCCGCGCCGCAGCGGCGTGGCACTGAGCCGCATCAGCCTGCCGGTAAGCCTTTTCCAGCCCGGGGCGTGTTCACGGGTGAGTTTGCGCGGCTTCAGCCAGCTGCCGGCCACAGCCGGCAGAATGGTCAGTGCCACCACCAGCGACACCACCACCGCTATGGCGATGGTCAGTGCCAGGTCGGCAAACAACTGGCCTTCCACGTCTTCCAGGAACAGCACGGGCAGGAATATGGCCACCGTGGTCGCGGTGGAAGCCAGCAGTGCCCCCTTGACCTGGCCGGTGCCTTTCAGTGCCGCCACAAACGGCACGTCACCCCGTTCCCGCAGGCGTACGATGTTCTCGGATACCACGATGGCGGCGTCCAGCACCATGCCGACGGCAAACGCCAGGCCGGCCAGCGAAATGACGTTCAGCGTGCGGCCGGTGAGCTGCAACACGATAAACGTGGTAAGCAGGGAAACGGGAATGGCGGTGGCGATCAGGGCGGTGGCGCGCAGGTCGCGCAGGAACCACCACAACACCCCCACGGCCAGCAGGATGCCGATCAGCAGATTATTGGTCACCAGGCTGACGGCTCGGCGGATAAACACCGAGGCATCGAAAGACTGCTCAACGCCGAGTCCGAGCTCGGCCAGAGGGCCTTCGCGCAAGCTGGCCATTTCGGCCTTGACCCTGGTCAGGGCCTGCAGCACGTTGGCGCCGTTTTGCCGGTCGATGCGTACGCCCATGGCCGGGTTGCCGTTTTGCACCACCAGGTCACGCCGGGTGCCACGGCTAACCTGGATATCGGCAATATCCCCCAGCCGCACCGGCCGGCCGTCACGCCATTCCAATACCTGGTTACGCAGTTGCTCGGGGTCGTAGCGGCCTTCGTAGCGCAGCGTGTACTGGCGCCGGCCGATGTCGACAAAGCCGCCGGAAACATCGGTGCTCTGGCTGGCGTTGCCGGCGATGTCGGTCAGTGTCAAACCCAGTTCGGCCGCCCGGTAGGGGTCTATGACAATTTGCAGTTCTTCCGGTGCGCCCGCCAGGATTTCAACGCCGGCGACGCCCTCAATGGCTTCAATGCGGGGTTTGATGATGTCTTCCACCTGGCGCGCATAGTCGGTGAGTTCGCCGCGCGTGCCGGGCAGCTTTTGCACGAAAAACCAGGTCAGTGACTGGTTGGCATTACCCTGGCCACCCAGCTGCACCACCGGTGGGTCCGCGTCGGCAGGCAAGGGCGGCAGGCGGTTCAACCGGCCGATCACGTCCATCATCGTGGCCTGCATGTCGGTGTCCAGGTTGAATTGCATGTTGATGAAGGCGCCGCCGTTGAAGGCATTGGCTTCCAGGGTTTGCATGCCGGGCAGGCCTTGCAGCACGCTTTCCATCGGTTCCAGCAATTCGGATTCAACTTCGCGTGGTGATGCCGCGCGCCAGTTGGCCTGCACGCTCATTTGCGGCAGTTCAATGTCGGGGAACAGCTGGATGGGCAGTTCTACCAGGCTGAACAGGCCAAACAGGGTAATGATGGCAACCGCCACCGCCACGCCAGCAGGGTTTGACACTGCTTTTTCGGTAATGCCCATGCGCCCTCCATCCGGCCCTGTATTAGTTGGACGCAACCCCGCCGGCAAAGGTTACGTTGGATTGCATGCGATGTTAGATAGACTTTAGGCGTGCAGGTTGTGCCCAAAGTCATGAGTTGCGGCGACCGGATGGTGCTTGGCGATAAAGCGACGGGTTTGGCGGCAAACCGAAGCGGTGGAGTTCAGCAGTCGGGCTGTTTATGCGGGCTGGTGACACCCGCGTGCAGCGGAAAAGTCATTTTTTCTGTGCCGCTGACTACGCAGTGTGGCGAGGGGTTTGCTCAGGTGTTCGAATCGTTCCGGGTCGTTGCCGCCAACGCTGCTGCATTAACCGGGCAGAACAATGGAGGCGGAACGGTAAGCCGTTCAGCTGAAAAACCTCAGCTTGTCCTTGTAGGTGCGGGAGAGTTTTACCGTGTGGCCGCTTTTCAGCGTCAGGAAGTACTCGCCATTGATATGCGATTGCATTTCCTTGACCTGTTTGACGTTGACAATGGTGGAGCGGTGCACGCGTTGCAGGATGTCGGCGTCCAGTTCCTGTTCCAGTTCTTTCATGGTTTTGCGCATGATGTGGGTCTCGCCGTCGGCGTGAACGCACATGTAATCGCCCGCGGCGTCAATCCACTCGATATCCTGCTGGGCCACCCAGGTGGTTTTGCCAGCATCCTTGATGGCCAGCCGCGCAGGTGGCTTTTTCAGTTTGGCCAGTTTTCCGTCGCCCAGCTCATCCACGCTGCGAATGGCCTCGCCGGTGATCTCGCTGACCAGGTTGAGCAGTGAGTTCCGGTCTTTACGGGCGCGCCGCGCGCTTTGCCGGTCACGCACGCGGTTCAGGGCATCGATCAGGCGTTCGTTCTCAATCGGTTTGAGGATGTAATCCACCGCATTGGCTTCAAAGGCCTTGATGGCGAACTCGTCAAACGCGGTGACGAAGACAATGGCGGGTAAATGGTCATTGCCCAATTCGCGAATGACATCGAAACCGTTCATGCCCGGCATCTGGATGTCCAGGAAAACCAGGTCCGGTTGATGCTCGCGCACCATGGCCACCGCTTCGCGGCCATTCCTGGCTTCGCCGATAACATTTACGTCACGCACGTGCTGCAGGCGGTGCTTCAGCCCGCGCCGCGCCAGGGCTTCGTCATCGACGATCAGGGTGCTGAGGATATGGGCTGGCTGCGTGGTCATGCGTAGTTGAAGGATAGCATCCCTGGTTTTAAGCGCAATACGGTGTGTGCCCGCGGCCGGCATTCTGGACCCATGGCGGGCCACATACAGGCTGTGTGCCATGGTTCAGCCAGGCGAGCAGCTGCCCTGGTTGCGCTGGGCGCAATAAACCCGTTGTGGAATCGGAATCCGCACGAGTCCGGCGCCACTATACTTTTCTGCAGGCCACGCAATCAGAGGAGAGACCGGATGAAGTTCTTGTTATGCATATTGGTAACCGCCTGGCTGCTCGCTCCGGGCGATGCCACAGCGGCAGCGCAAAGGCTGGACTCCGGGTTTGAAGCGTTGATTGACCGGTACCTGGCGGAGTTTCACGGCGTTGGCGAAGGGCCGTCAGTGGTCAATGACGGCAGCGCGGGCTACTTCGAGAACCGGCTGCAAACGGCGCGTGAATTGCTGGATGAGTTGCAGGCTATCAACCGCGACCGGCTCACGTTTCAGCAGGACATTGATTACCGCTACCTGCAGGGCATCCTGAAGACCGACATCATGGATGGGGAGAAGCTGCGCTACTGGGAGAAAGACCCAACGCTGTACCTGCGCATCGAACCGATAGTCTCATCCCGTGGCGGGTTGCTGTACCTGGAAGACCGGCCGGTCGAGGAACGGGCGGCTGCCGTGCTGCGCATCATGAAGACCATGCCGTCCCGTTTCTCCAATGCCAGTGAGAACCTGCGGGTATACATTCCCTTGTGGTTGCAGCCGGCCAATGGCCTGTTGGCCGGAGCGCTGGAAACCTTCAACGTCGATGTGCGCCGTTTCGCCGATCGCGTACCTGCCATGCGGGAGGAACTGCTGGCCGAGAATGACAAGGTGATCAAGGCGCTGCAGGAATTCGGTGACTTTCTGAACCATGAGTGGCCGAACCGGCCAACCGGCGACTGGCGCGTAGGCAAGCAAGTGTTTGATACCCGCCTGCGTGAGCTGTACCAGATAGACGACATGGATGCGGAAGCTTTCTACCAGTGGGGCCGGGTGCAGTTCACCGAACAGTTGCGGGTGTTGGACCGAACCGCCGCGAAGGTGGGTGACGGGCGCAGCTGGCGCCGGATTGAGGCCGATTTGCAGGCCGATCACCCCACCGAAGAGTCGATGCTCAATGATTTTCACGTGCAGGTGCGGCGTGACCGGCCGTGGTTGATCGAAAACGATCTGCTGTCCATTCCCTTTGATACCGACAACGCGGCGGCGGCGATTTACACGCCGGCCTATTACAACAAGTTGACCTTTACCGGTTTTGGCGGCGCGCCGGTCGGCACCGGCTCAAAATTCCCCGGGGCCGTGATGCTGGCACCGATGGACCCCGACTGGAGCCCGCAGGAAAAAGAACGCTTTCTGCGGTCGCATAACTATGCCTTCATCACCGCGCTGATGCCGCATGAAGTGTACCCGGGCCATGGCCTGGTAGCGCTGTACAACAACCACAACCCGCGCAAGCTGCGCACGTATGAAAGCAGCTACAGCAACCAGGCCTGGTGCTATTACGTGGAATGGGTGCTGACACCGGATTTTGGCTATTACCCGCCGGACAAGCAGGAAGAGTACCGGGTTGAGATGGAACGGTTGAAGCTGTGGCGTTATGCACGGGTAATCTATGATGCCGGCATGCATTTGGGCCACGTCACGGTGGATGAAGCCGTCGACCTGATGACCAGTGAAGTGATGTTTGCAGAACCTTATTCGTTCCTGCAGGTACAGGGCTCAACCCATGGCTATGCGCGCACCGGTGTCCCGACCTGGGGTTATCACCAGTTTATGGCACTGCGCGATGAATACTTTACCCGCATGTATCTGCAAGGCAAGGCCGGCACCTTGAAGGACTTTCATGATCGCGTTCTCAGGATCGGTACCTTGCCCTATGCCTTGCTGCGCGAAGAGTTGCTGCACGAAATCAGCCAGGCGGGATCAAACTGAATGTAAGCCGGCTTGGTGAGAAACCAGCCGGTCAGGATCGGTTGCCGTGCCGTCTGTCTGGTGCCCGGCAGCGCCGGCATCCGCTGCGGCGGATGCCGGCTGCTCATCATTTCGCCATAACCGGTATGGCGGCGCTTTGCCAGGGGCTGTATCAGGCCCTCAGTTGGCCGCGCTGTCTGCGGGCATCGACGGTGCCGGGACCTTGTTACTGATGGCCGGAATGGATTGCAGGTAGGTAAAAATCGCTTCCAGGTCCTGATCGTTGAAGTTTTTGTACATCGGAATGGGCATGGGGGGCAGCAGTTCCCGGCCGCGCCCCAGCCGACGGCCGGTGCGGATAGTGTCCATAAAATTGCGCAGGGTCCATTTACCCAGCCCGGTGTCACGGTCGGGCGTCAGGTTGGCGGTATAACTCACGCCCCAAGGCCCGGCCCAGGCCGTATTGGTGGCCGCGGCCAGTGCGATCCACGGCCCTTCCGGTAATGCAGGTGGAGGCGGCAGATCCATGGATGAGGGATGGCCCGACAGCATGCGGCTCATATCCGGCTCCGCGCCGTTGGGCCCCATGATCCACGGCGTGTGGCAATCATTGCAGGCGGCAACGGTGACCAGGTACTGGCCGCGCTCCAGCATTTCCGCTGATGACGGCTTCGCTTGCGCGCTGACGGCGCTATCGGCCGCTAAAGGTGCTGCACAAACCAGCAGCAATAACGCCAGGCAGCCTGTCCAAAGGCTGGCCGGGCGGAGGTGGGTGAGCCATTTCATGGTGTATTCTCCTGTTGAAAAGTTAAATCCTGTTGAATCCAGCGATTGATCAGGTCCATGGCTGCCGGGTCGGGCAGCACGGTACCCAAAGGTGGCATTTGCACCAGTGGATTGCGCGATTGCATGCGCAGCGCCAGCAGGCTGGCGTCGGGCAGGCCGGGCACCACGCGGGTATTGATGCCCGCGTGGCTGAATTCGCTGGGACGTCCGATCAGTGTTTGCAACACCGCTTCGGCCCGCTTTTCGGGGTTCTGGTCCAGCTCCAGCTCAAGCAAGGCCAGCGAACCGGCGGCGTTGTGGCAATGCCCGCAGTTGGCGTGCAGATAGCCCAGCGCGGCCCGCGACGTGCCGGATGTAACGGCGATACGCGGCGGATTGGCCACAATCTGTTCCGGCAGATTGATCAGCAGCCCCAACTCAACCAGCCGCTGCAGATCCAGGTCGCCCGGCCGCAGCGGTTCGCTGTTGGGCGCGGATGAGTCGCGGTCAGTCGACAACTGCAATGCGCTGACACCGAGCAC
>JBFIHZ010000047.1:0-17455 GCA_041601535.1 Lysobacterales bacterium
GTCCCAGGTACCGTCCAGATAAGTGAAGTTGGAATTTACACCCAACCCGGAAAGCAAAGTCCCTTCAAGGCTGTTGAAACGGTCCATGATATAGTTGATCTCCAGGCCCTTCACATCGCCTGTGCTGTTGTTCAGCGGGAAGGTTTCCGTCAATATGACCGTTCCGTCTGAGTTCACCGTCTCAATACGTTGGGTAAATATCTCCCCGGACAAATCCTTATAGAACACGCCAGCCGACAGGAAGCCGTTGTCGAAGTACTTCTCAACACTCAAGTCATAATTTTGCGATTCCCTGGCATCCAGATAGGGGTTTGTACCCTGAATCACCGGATAGCCATTGCCATCAAAAAACTTGTTTTGTCCGAAGGCGAAATCCTGGAAGTCCGGGCGCGAAATGGTCTCGGAGTAGGCCACACGCAGCCGCACCGTTTCGCTTGCATCGTACTGAAGCTGCATGTTCGGCAGGATATTGCTGTAGGAGTGCCGACGCGTACTGACAACCACCGTACTGTCAACTTCATCAGCTGTCTTGTTGACAAAATCGGTGTATTCAATCCGGACACCTGCCATCAAACGCATTTTGCCCCAATCATAGGTAACTGCGGCGTGAGCGGCGTACACATCTTCGGTCAGGTCATAGTCGGAAGTTGGCGAAGGGTCACTGGCCAGCAGGACCGCGTCTTGCCGGTAAAGCGCGTTGTCCGCAAAGAACACCGGTATACCTGCCGTATTGAATGAACCATTGGCGTGATCGGCAAGGGTAAAGCTGGAGCCGCCCGGCAAACCAACCGTATTGAAGGTCTGGTCAAACTCCCGGGACATCCTGCGCAGCAGTACGCCGGCGGAAAACCCAAAGCCACTGGATTCCAGTTGGTTATTGTGATTAAAAACCGCACTCAAGCTGGAAACTTCATCTTCGTGGGGAATCAGGAAATCAAACCCGCGTCCGGTTCTCGCCACCAATTGGTCCGGTGTCAGGGCTGCCTGTGATGCCGCGTCCAGTGATACAATTGGGTTGTCGTCCGTTATGTTGTAACTGCCAGCCAGATCGAACGCGCGCCATTGGGTTGAGCGATTAAGGAACTCGTCATGGTCGTACTTGGTGTATCCGCCGCGAAGAATAATGGATGAAACCTTACCCACGCGGTAATCAAGGCCGGTGGAGAACATGGCCGTGTTCCGCTCCATGCCGTAGTCTTCGAATTCAACCACAGCCACCCCGCCGGTGAACTCTCCCCGCCCAACCGCGGCATTGGTGATGGCGCCGGGTGTCAGGAATACCCCGGTGTTATTAAACGTCTCATCACGGTCTTCCCTGAACGCGCTGGCGCTGATGAAGGCATACAACTGGTCCCGCTCCCGCGTTTCAAATTTCGCATAAAAGCTTTGCCGCTCGATCTGCGTCTGGTACACACCTACATTCAACAAACCGTTGGGAACATCAACACCATCGACTTGTGAATAAGCGGTGACCTCATTGTGTTCGTCATAAAAACCCTGGTCCTGAAAATCAAATCCCAGCACCACGCCATAGCGGTTGTCAGGCCCAAAAGTGAACTTTCCGGCACCGTCTACCCGAAACGGCGTGCTGTCATCTGCCGGCACACCATCCTGATCAAACGCCCCCACAGCGGCATTTAACCGAAGCAAGGGATCGGTGCCCCCGTCAAAGGCTCTCAGGGTTCGCATTTCAATGTGCGCGCCCATTGAATTGGCATCCATTTCCGGCAGAATGGTCTTGAACACATCCACCTGATTGATTACCGATGCCGGAAACACATCCAGCTGCGTGCCGCGGTTGTTCCGGCTGGAGTTCCACACCGGGTTGCCATCGATGCTCACGCTGTTGTAGCGTGCATCAAACCCCCTCACCGTAACCGTTCGTGGCTGAGACGAGTTGAACCCAATCACCGAACTGACCCCCACTATGCGGTCCAGCACTTCAGTTAATGATGTGTCCGGAACCAGTTCAATCTGGTCGAACGTCAGCGAGTCCACCACCCCCACGTTCTCAAGCCGGATTTCGGCCAGTGACTCGTCTGTTTGCGGGCGGGCCGTTACAATAATTTCCTCAATGTCGCCAGCGCTTTCTGTCTGCGCAAAAGCGGAAATTGCCGGTATCGGCAGGGCCGCGACCAGAGCCAGTTTTAAAACCCGATGGATAAAGCTGCTTGCATTCGCCATGTACATATTCCCCGGTTGGTTCTGAATTTGGCGCAGAAACTTTGCGCTGTCGCAGCAGGATACTATTAGCGGACAAGTGTTTTGTCAATAAAACAATGTTTCATATTTGTTACACATGCAACTTACCTTTAGTTTCGTCATTACCGTGATGGTGCGTGGATAATTAAAATGCATCAGCGTCATGAATAAGCGTTTTATATTTGCAACGGGTTCTTGTAAGATATTCGCCCGACTGCGGGCTCCATCAGGTTAAGAGTGCTGACATGATGCACTGGTGAACCGGATTCACGCCTGGCCGTGGGTCACCGCAATGGGTGTATTTGGTGCTGCTGATCACAGAACCATTTTCACTGTCAACGACCGCAATTGGCCAATGGAGCAAACCTTGACCGCAAAAAATCATGAACCCAGGTACCGCGCACCCGCGCTTGAAAAAGGCCTGGACATTCTTGAGCTGCTTTCCACCTCCAGCATGGCACTCAGCCTGCCGATGATCGCCTCTGAGTTGGGCCGATCCAAGGGGGAGATATTCAGGATGGCGGCGGTGCTTGAAGATCGCGGCTATATTCGCCGAATAGACGGAACCGAGACTTTTGTCATGACGAACCGCCTGTTCGAGCTGGGAATGCGCAACCCCCCCATTCGCAATCTGATCGAGGTTTCCGGCCCGTTGATGCATAAACTGGCCCGGGCTACGAACCAGTCCTGCCTCCTGGCAGTCGCCAGCGGAGACCAGATCGTTGTCGTCTATAGCACTGAGGCACCCGGGAATTTGAGCTTTTCCGTTCGCATCGGCCACCGGCAGCCGCTGCTGCAGTCCGCTTCCGGCCGCACCTTGCTGGCCTTTCAGGAGTCCGACACACAGGAAGAGTGGCTTCAAGCGGAGGACAACAAAGCCCTCCAGGCGACGCTGCGCAAACGTGTCACAACCATACGAAACCAGGGCTACGAATCCGCTTCCAGTGAAATGATCAAAGGCATTCTCGATCTCAGTGCACCCATTTTTGATGGCAAATCTCCCGGAGCCATCGCCAGCCTGACCATGACACTGGTGGAGTACCTCAATCAGAAGGAAGTACGCCGCACGGCGGTTAAAGCCATTCAAGAGACCGCCTCGGAAATCAGCTCGCAGTTAAGCATCGGCTACCAATAGCCTGAATTCCGGTTTAGCGGGCATCCGCCTATGACTTCAAGTCAGATCCACACGGCCGCACTCAATATCTTACATTTAAACCGTTGTTTCATATATACTCTACAATATCGCTCATCTGGTCGGGATTGATCCATCGAAAAGGTCACCAGGTGAAACCATTGCCTGAAGCCGTATTGGGTGAAACGACGGGGGTAATTACGTGTCACGTACTTTTCAGCTTGCTCATTGGGTGTTACAGCCAGAATGAGCGACCGCATTACCCGGCTTGAAACCACGGACCTTCGCTTTCCCACGTCTGAAAGCCTGGATGGCTCCGACGCCACGAACAAAGACCCCGACTACTCCGCCACCTATGTCCGCATGCAAACCGAGCGGGGACGCACGGGGTTTGGTCTGGTCTTCACCATAGGCCGTGGTAATGAACTGATCGGCAACGCGGTACAAAGCATGCGGCACCTGGTCGTCGGCACCGACTTTGAAGAAATCAAGACGAACATCTCACTCTTTTACAACAAGCTGCGGTCAGACAGCCAACTGCAGTGGCTGGGCCCTGAAAAAGGGGTGATCCACATGGCAATGGGGGGAATCGTCAATACCGTTTGGGATATGTGGGCGCGGGATGCCGGCAAACCCGTGTGGCGCCTGTTGGCCGACATGTCAACTGAGCAGTTCGTCGACTGCCTGGATTTCCGCTACCTCCAAAATGCGCTGACCCGCGATGAGGCGTTACAAATGGTGGAGCGCAACCAGGCAACCAAAAATCAGCGCATTGAACTGTTGGAATCCGGCGGCTATCCGGCCTATACCACGTCGGCTGGCTGGCTGGGGTACAGTGACGCGAAGCTGAAGCGCTTGTGCACAGAGGCCATTGATAAAGGCTACCGGCACCTGAAGCTCAAGGTGGGCGAAAGCCTCAAGGACGACACACGCCGTTGCCGGATTGTACGAGAGTTGGCCGGCCCGGATATCCGAATCATGCTGGATGCCAACCAGAAATGGGAGGTGAATGAGGCCATTGAATGGGTACAGGCGCTGACACCATTCTCGCCATGGTTTATCGAAGAACCCACCAGCCCGGACGATATTCTGGGTCACCGCACGATCCGACAAGCTCTGCAAGGCGTGAAAGTGGCATCCGGCGAGCACTGCCAGAACCGCATTATGTTCAAGCAGCTTATCGCCTGCGATGCCATTGATATCGTTCAAATCGATGCATGCCGCCTGGCAGGAATCAATGAAATCCTGACGGTATTCATGCTCGCAGCCAAGTACGGCAAACCGGTATGCCCACATGCCGGAGGCGTTGGTCTGTGCGAATACGTGCAACACCTGTCAATGATCGATTTCGTGCAGATCTCGGCCAACATAGGCGAGCGGGTAATCGAATATGTGGATCACCTGCACGAACACTTTACGGGCCCCTGCCGCGTGGAAAATGGCGCGTACACCGCACCGTCGCAGCCGGGCTTCAGCATCGAAATGTTTGAGTCCACGCTGGCCGATTACCGCTATCCGGACGGAAAGGAGTGGCTGGCACGCCTGCCGGCCGGGATGGGCACCACAAACCCTTAAAACGGACTACAAAGCGTGAACTTCGGAAAAAAACGAATCGGAAACACTACCCTGGAAGTTGAAAGGCTGGGCTTCGGCACCGCCTCACTGGGAAACCTGTATCAACCCATCTCCGACGACCGCGCAGCCGCCATACTGGATGCCGCCTGGGCCAATGGGTTTCGCTATTTTGATACGGCGCCGCACTACGGGCAGGGACTGAGTGAACGTCGCGTCGGGGACGCACTGCGCAGACACCCCGACGATTACATTTTGTCCAGCAAGGTGGGGCGTCTGCTTAAGCCCGCCGGTTACGCGAACAAGCGACATGGTTTTGTTTCCCCGATGCCGTTTGACCTTCACTACGACTATAGCTATTCGGGCATCATGCGCTCATTTGAAGACAGCCTTCAGCGGCTGGGCCTGGACCGCATTGACATCCTGTTTGTTCACGACATTGGTGAGTACGCGCTCGGCGAGGAAAACCGCAAGCATTTCCCCATCGCCATGACTGAGGGCTACCGGGCGCTGGCCGAGTTGCGTGCCGACGGACGCATCAGCGCGATCGGCCTGGGCGTCAACGAGTACCAGGTGTGTGAAGCGGCCATGGATTATGGCGACTGGGATTGCTTTCTGCTCGCCGGGCGCTACACGCTTTTGGAGCAAAACGCCCTCGAGTCGTTTTTACCTGCCTGCCAATCCCGCAACTGTTCGGTCATTATTGGCGGCGCGTATAACTCAGGCATCCTTGCCACGGGGGTAAGTGGTGATGGCCCATTCCACTTCGATTATGGCGAAGCCCCACGGAAGATAATCGACAAGGTCGCCCGCATCGAAGCATTGTGCGATGATTTTGCAATTCCCCTGCCGGCGGCAGCCTTGCAGTTCCCTGTTGCCCATCCCGCGGTTGCCTGCGTTATTCCCGGCATCAGCCGGGTATCGCAGATCACGGTCACACTGGATCTGTTTACCCGCCGGATTCCGGACGCGTTCTGGGTGGCGCTGAAGGATGCCGGCCTGCTGAGCCGTGAAGTACCCACACCTGCCTCGAACCAGGACCGTTCAGCATGACCATAACCATCGACAGCCATCAGCATTTCTGGTCACTGGCCAGAGGTGATTACGCCTGGCTGACACCTGACCTTGAAGTTCTGTACCGTGATTTTCAACCGGACCAACTTGCTCCCTTGCTGTCAACCGCCCGCGTAAGCCACACCGTGCTGGTGCAGGCGGCCGCGACAACCGCTGAAACGTTGTACATGCTGGAGCTGGCTGACCAGACCGACTTCATCGCCGGGGTGGTTGGCTGGGTTGATTTCGATGCCGGCGCAGACGCGTTGATAACCCTGACCGAACTGGCCCGGCATGAACGATTCGTCGGGGTTCGGCCAATGATTCACGATATTGATGACCCCGCTTGGATGCTACGGACAACCCACCGGCCGCTGTTCGAAAAACTGATTGAACTGGATCTGTGCTTTGATGCATTGGTCAGAACGGCGCATCTGCCCTACTTGCAGGATCTGCTGGCAAGCTACCCGTCGTTGCGGATGGTGGTTGACCACGGGGCGAAACCCGAAATATCGAAACGCGCATGGCGGCCCTGGGCGGCAGAGATCAAGGCCATTGCGCAACACCGCAATGCCTGGTGCAAGCTCTCCGGATTGATCACCGAAGCTGCAGTCAATGACAGCTACGAAGCGCTAACACCCTACATGGACTACCTGCTTGAGTGCTTTGGCACGGAACGGCTGATGTGGGGCAGCGACTGGCCGGTAATCAGGCTGAACGGCGATTACGCGGCCTGGCACGCGGCAGTGACCCAGTGGATGCAGCGTCTGAACAGCGAGCAGCAGGCCGCTATCCTGGGCGGCAACGCGAACCGTTTCTACCGCCTTGGCATTCCCTTCGATTAGCGCGACCGGAAAGGGCCGTGCGCAGAACGAATCACCAGATCCGTTTTCGTATCGTCCAGCACGTAAACTCTGTATTCGTCACCGCCCGGCGCCACCCGCACGACAACATGCCCTTCAAAGCTGGCATAACCCTCAACCATCCATGGACCAATGGCCACCTTGGTTTCTTCCGCCATGCTGGTGGAGAAGATGTCGCGTGGCCCCTCCCACAGATACTCGGCCAGCATGCGGTAGACTACCTCCCCACCGGGATGATCAGAAAACCACGACTGCTGTATCAGCACGCGTGGCTGCAAGGCTCGCAAAAAATTGGCATTGGTGGCATCCCGGTGCCCATGATGGTTGAGCGTCATGACATCAACACCGCCGATCACCTGCGCCATGGGCGTTTCTACATCAAACCAGGACGGGCTTTCCGGTGGCTGCAAACCGGTGTTATCGCCACCTGTGTAATAGCTGAATGAACCGTATCTGATCCGCAAGGCCAGACTCAGGGGATTCTCCCGGAACCGCCCCTCACCCGGGTAGATGTCGCTGGCGCTGAACAGCGGCCGGGTGGAAGCCCCTACGCCCGTCCATAAATCCGCATTGCTTTTGATGTTTCGCACTTCAAAATCCGGGATCTGTTCGCTGTAGAGCGGAACAAGCTGATCATTGTGGCCAGGCTTCAACGCTTCACGCTTGAGTTTCCCGGCTTGCTCGAACGTCTCGGCGAACGCCAGGTAATTATGAAAGGGGCTTTCCTCTTTGTCAGCGTAATATTGCCGCAGGTCGGTGGGAAAATCATATTCCGGATAGCCGCGGTCAATCAGGGTGCCGATCGGCAACAGGTTACCCACTTCAGCCATTCCGGAAAGCCGATAGTTACCCCCGGGCGCCAATTTCCGGGTTGTGTTGGCGTTACCGTAATGATCCGAGTCAAAGTGGGAAATCACCGCGTAGTCAACCACCGGCGGGCGGCCGGTTGGCGCAATGCGTTTGATGTATTCAGCAATCCAGGCACCAGGCGCGCGCGATCCATCCGGGCGCGCCTCGGTGATTTTCAGCGGCGCATAACGCCCGATGTCATTAACATCACGGTCACCGGCATCAAACAAAAGGGTGGTGCCATCCGGAAAAACCATAAACGCCGCATCACCCCGCCCGGTATTGATGTGGTGAATGTCGAAATGACCGTCCTGCCAGGGCGGCAAAATTCGCGGCGGTTCAGGGGTGTCAGTAATCTGATCCGTGGACGCTATCGTCTCGCACGCACTGATGCATGCCAGCAAGACCAGCGTCAATACCATGCGCGGCACGCACATTATTTGGCCAGAACGGGGTTGCAATAAGAAGCTCATGGACATAATCCGTATCCGTTTTTCGGCGCTTGTGTCACCTGGCCAGGTCGCCCCCTGCTGAGGCAAATGGTTCAGGTGACGACTTGGGTTGATCGCTCGAGGTGATACGTTGATCTGATGCGTTCAGATGATGGCTCTGGCCTTCTACCACGCAGCCGGCAATATGGGCCCGCCTCAACGAATACTGCCTGCTCATCAAGAGAACACCAGATAGAGCAGCGCGATGGCGGTTAACAGCGCCACGGACAAAAACCCGGGGCTGCTCCACGCTACGCGACGCCCGCCTGGTTGGCTTGGAGAACGCTGATAGCAAAATTTGGCGACTACTTCAGGTGGTGGTGGTGGAGTCAGCAGGCTGGTCACTACGAACAAGGCGGAACACATCACGAACAGCCACCAGGCCTGCATCAGGAAACCTATGCCCCAACCGTGGGTAATCAGCTGAACGGGCTGCCCGACCAGGTGCTCGGCAGGCGCAGTCGCGGCAGTGTAGTTGCCGAAAACTGCGCCGGATACGGCAGGGAAGTCAAGCACAAACGAAACCGCCCCGAGAAGGAAGCCGCCGATCAGGGTCAGCAAGGCCGCCTGGGCTGTGCCGCGCTTCCACAAAACACCGAGCAGGAATACGACGGAAATGGGTGGGGCCAGCACTGCAATCATATGGTTGATGGCCGCAAAAATTCCACCGAAACGGTCGCCCTGGGTTGACCAGGCAATGGCCAACACCATCACGACCAAAGTGGTTATTTGACCAATGCGTACTAGCCGCTTGTCGGCAATACCGGGACGCAAACGTTTGACGATATCGATACTGACCAAAGTGGAGGTCGAATTCAAGGCACCGGCCACAGTACTCATCAAGGCCGCCAACAAACCAGCCAACACCAGGCCTCGCACACCGGTGGGCAACAGCTCCAGAATCAGCACCACCAGGGTGGAATCGGGGTTGGCGGCGATCTGGTCTTCAAACAGGATGTAGGCGAACACGCCCGGCAGCACCATCAGCAGTGGTGGGATCATCTTCAAGAAGCCTGCAAACAAGGGGCCGATTTGCGCGTCGCGTTCGGTTTTGGCACCTAATACGCGCTGCACGATGGTCTGATCCGCACACCAGTACCAGATGCCCAGCACCGGGTAGCCCAGCAGCAATGCGTACCATGAGTAAGCGCCGGAGGTGTGTACGGCCGATAGTTGATCCGGCCGGGCATTGGCCTGCACGTGTTCGGCGAGACCTTGACCCGCATCACTGGCGGACTCACCCAGCGCCATCAGGCAGGCTACCGTTACCGCGGCCGCGCCCAACAGCAAAAGGACGGACTGTATGGATTCGGACACCACCACCGCCTTTAAACCACCCAATACGGTGTAGAGCACGGTAAGGCCCGATACGATCATGATGGACCAGATGATGCTCTCACGGTTGACACTTGTGGCCTGCGGGTGCAGCAGTTCATCCACCACCACCCCGCCGGAATACAGGCTGACGCCGATATGCACGAACAAGGCACCAATGACACCGGTAATCGCCAGCATGGTGCGCGAACCCCCACTGAACCTCTTTTCCAGAAACTCCGGCAAGGTCGCGATACGGTTGCGGAAATAAAACGGCGCGAACACCAGGCTCAGCAGCACCAGGCAGGTGGCAGCCAGCCATTCAAAATTCCCGATCACCATGCCAACGCTGAAGCCGGAGGAAGCCAGTCCGATAAGGTGAACCGTGGAGATATTGGTCGCGAACAACGCCAATCCGATGGTCGGCCAGCGCAGGGAATGCGCAGCAAGGAAATAGCTGTCCGATGACTCGGTGCTGCGCCGGCCGCTGTAGATACCGATGGCGGTAATCCCTAGCAGGTATCCGCCTATGATGAACCAGTCGATGGTGCTCAGTGCCGTTGTCATTGTATTGAGCTATAAAGCCTCAGTGCTTGCCGGGCCAAAGGCCAATAGCTGGCCCGGTAGAAACTCTCTGTAGTGCATTGACCCTGCGGGCCGATAACCGAAGTGGTTGTCGGCTCATCGGGGCAGCACATGGGGGCAAGTGGGGTCGGCAGACGGGAGGGAGCAGGGCAGCCGCCCCGCTGCTCTGCCACCGGGTCTCAATTACGGCAATCGACCAAACGAAACGTCATACAAGTTAGGCACCATGTAATAGTTATCAACATAGTCAATTCCTGCACACGAACCATAATCCGACAGAACTGTAACCTCCTCACCGGTAGCGGCCGCCAACAACACCGTTCGATGCAGAGCACGCGCGGTTGCACTGGTCGCGAGGCTGTCTGTACTGAAATAGTGACGTTGCACCGCACTACCATCCGACGGGAGAACCTCAAACCCGAATTTGCCCGAACCGGACAGATTGGATTTAACCCATGTAACCTTGCCGTGAGCGCACGTAACAACTGCAGCAAATGCAGCCGGCGAGCTGACGAGCGCAATGGCTACCACTGTGGACAACATCACGATACGGCCACGCAAGGACTTGCGATATTCAGTACTCTTCATTTTCGTTCTCCTTCAAAACAAATGGTATGTAAACAATCGGGGGCCGCGAGCCTGGCGGCAAGGCGCAGCCTGGCAGCCAACATCAGTCAGTTTTATTCGTCCAGAATTTCCACTGCAATCGCTGCCTTTGCCGCATTGGTTTTGGTGGCTATGGGTAATGGATTCTGGGAGTACTCCTTGTCTATGACTTCTTCAAAGCGCGTGTATGTACTACCCTCCAGTGGCTGATGGCACCGGTCTACGCTGTTGACGATTCCCCATACCATGTCTTCTAGCCGACCTTCATACGCATCCACGGCGTCAAGGAATTCGTTCATGTTGGAATGGGGATTGGACAGACCGAAAAATACCGGACTGGTTACCACTTCGCTGGGCGCGCCGTCCGCTACCGACTCAATCCACATGAATGTGTGGCCGAGATACAGTGTCAGGCTCAACCGCGTATCCATTTGGGCAAAATGGTCTTCGAGCACCTCGTAAGAAATTAGGTCGTAGTTTGCGTTGGGCCAGCGCACCAGATCTCTGTGGTGCGACCAAAAGAAAGCTAAACGCAAATCCGCACTTGGTGTTCCCGGGTTCCCACCTATCAAGCTGAGGTCCATTTTCGGACCCGGCAACAATGGCAAGAACTTCATGTGCAGGTCCGAATTGGCGCGATCATAGTCATACTTGATCCGGAGCATTTCATTCTCGAGCAGAGGGCTGGAAGGCCAAGTGGGAAAGAACGGCTCACACTCGGGGTTCAGCTCATATGCTGCTGCCGGTGCGCCAAAGGCGAGCAGACCAAAGGCGCTGATCAAGGCGTACAGATTCAGCCTGGGTGTCATGACATTGCTCCTCAATTGCTCGGGTTGCAGACGACTTCTGTTACCTCACCGCTTGGGTGCCAGTCGTTTTGCAGATACTGTTTGAAGACATCGAAACGATCCGTGGTTATCATTGAATGCGGCATGCCGAAGTAGGCCATGGTGGTGGGAATGTCGCCGCGGATATCATTAGAAAAGTTTCCGAAGTGCCGCCATTGGTAATGGCGCGTAAACGTGCCCCGCTGGCCCATGGCATCCAGGCTCCAGACTGAAGCCCGCATAGAGACGGGGCGAACCGCTATTGATGCCGAGTACACATTTACGTAATCGATCAGGTTTTTGTAAGTTTGGCCCGCCCAGGTGAATGGCTTTCCGCCCCACCAGTCCGGTGAGAAAATAATGGTTTCAACAAAAGCGAGATTCATGCCTTCCTGATCAATCCAGTTCTTGATCCGGTTGAGTACTGTGGTCATATCGCTGTCGTCTATGGCCTTGTTCGAAATCAATATCCACTGAAACTTCCCCTGATATGCGCTTTGATAATTGGGTACCTGAAGATTCAGCTCTGTCATAAATTCATTGTGCCCCCAAGCCGGCACTTTGACCGCCATACTGCCCAGCTTGTTGACGTCCACGCTGTCAAACATGGCTTTGACTGTCTGGACAAAGTTAGTAATTTTTTGGGAGGTAGTGGCACCGTCGACTTTGATATCAACAACCAGCAGAATACCGTTGCTCCAGGCGTAGTTAACGACCTGATCAAGACTGGCAAATGTCTCGGTCGGGTGTATTTCCTCATTTCGCATCTTTACTTTTATCTGGGTCAATTCAGCAAGGGTCTTATCGGTGGTCTGGCCCGGTAAACCCGCCCAGGTCAACGGAAAGTAGTGGCTTAGCACTGCTTTACCATCCGCGGTTCGCATCACATCAATCTCTACCACATCGAGGTCGTATTGCTTGGCGCACTGCACGGCGGCGAACGTATTCTCCGGCGCGCCTCGGCTTTTTGGAAAACCCCAGACGCCACGATGCGGAATGATGATGAGGTCTTCCGCCACGGCCATGTTTGGTGCCACAACCTTGTTCAGGCCGTCACAATGTCCGGCTTGCTGATTGACGCAGCTATGACATGCATGATCACCATCGTAATAGTGGTCCGCATGCAAAGCCCGCTCACCTATCACCATACAACCTGGTGGAGGCTCAATTTGACTGAACGCGCTAGCGGGAAGCACTGAAATCAGGAGCAAGATGACAATCTTGTTCATATTCGTGAAGGGTTTCACCATATCAATTCACCGTTGTGCTAAATGCGTGTTTTACAAAACACAGCGCATTATTAAACTCAGAATGTTTCATTTTAAATATCATACTGAAATTTTCTATAACGTCTGTTTTTTTCGATTAAGGGGATCGTGTCGTGAAAACCGCATAATCACGCTTCAGCACCCTTCAGCACTGTTAGACTAATACATAATAAGTATCTTGTCGATATTTATTCGGGGTTTTTATTACCGGTTGCGAAAACCACTGAAAAGATTGGCCTCGCGGCCGAGCACGGATTGACAACCCAAAGGAAACAAGCACCAACATCCGCAATAAGGTGATGAGCCGTGACCAGGCAACGGCCCAACAACCTGAACTTCAGTCCCGGGCGATTGTCAGCTTATTGCGATCGCGCATGATGCGGCCGTGATGATCATGCGTGAGGCGATAGAACAGCAAACACACGATTACCCCCAGCGAACCCAGGGCGGGCAGTACAGCCATGATGACCTTGATTCCCGACAGCGTCTGCACCTCAAGCATTTCCCCAGCCTGAAAGCCAACGGCCTGCAACAAAAAACCGAACAGCCAGGCACCCACGGCTATTCCGAGCTTCATGGCCACCGATGCAAAACTGAATATCACCGCCTCAGAACGAACTCCACACTCACCTTCAGCCTTGTCAACCACATCTGGTGCCATCGCCCAGATAATCGACCAGATTCCGCCAGCCGCCACACCGACCAGAAAAATCGGAATAACGTATGCCAACCCCGCCTGCGATGGCGAGACATAAAAGGCCGTGTGGGCAATCACCCCGAGGGCGTGAGACAAAAGCAGTGTTTTGCTCTTTTCGATTTGCACCGCAAACCGCCTCCACAAGGGCACGGATACAATCTGCCCCAGCACCAGGGTGATGATACCCACAGGAACCAGCCCGTCATCGCCAAGGTTGTATTTGCAAAAGTACGGAAGCCCTCTGACAAACAAGGGGATGGCCGCACCGGAAAGAAAGCCGGCAAATATCAGGATCAGAGCTTCACGGTCCCTGAACAAGGCACGTAAGCCGTGAATCTGGCCACTGAACTTTTGCAACCGGTAGCCAGCGGTTCTGTCTTCGCGGGCAACGGAAAGCCACGAGACCCACAGCGCGGCGAGTGACACGAAACCGGCCACAGCAGCGAACCCCAAAAATCGATCCGCCTGTGTACCGCTGGCGCCCTCACAGAACATGCCAAAAGCGCCCAGCGCAATAGCCAGCGAACCCAGGGAGCTGAATAGGAAACGCGTAGTAGCGATGGTTGAGCGTTCGCGGCTGTCGGAAGAAATGCGCGCCATCAGCGCGTTATGCGGCAGATCGACCAGGGCATAAAACAACTTGAACGCCAGCAACAAGGCAAGCAGCATGACCCCCGCATGCGGCGACCCCACTGGCAGCGCGAAAATCAGCACCAACGACACAGATGCCAGCGGCGCGCCGCAGAGCATGAACGGGCCGTATTTTCCCAGCCGGGACCTTGTGCGATCGGCCAGCAGCCCGACCAGGGGATCCAGAATGGCTCCCCATATCGTCGCTATCAGCACAATCAAACCCGCCTTTTCAGCCGCCAGGCCGAGCAGATCGGTGGCGTAGAAAATAAGGAAATAGACCAGGGTATTGGCCAGGATGTTTTTGCCGAGATTGCCTGCCGAATAGCCGGCTATCTTCGCCATCGACAGACCGTGAGCAGAACTTGCCGCACGGCCGCCCTTCACATCTGCGGGAATGTTTACCCCCAACGGACCGCCAACCCAACGGAAGTACGGGTTTTGCCTACCGACCCCACGCTGTGCGGGACCGTTGCATCATACACGGAAAAAGCAGTCGTGCAGCGGCACCGCCGCCGCGCCGATCATGCCACCGGCAGACCCCAGTGACGAGGCGAACACCCGTGGCCGCGGCAGCAACACACCTTCATTGCAAAATGCTTCGTCGTCAATCCGGGCGACAAGCTCCTGCAACAGATGCGCTGGTAAACGGCCACCGATAATAATGGCCTCCGGGTCGAGCATGCGCGCGGTAATCCACAGCGCGTGCCGCAACTGTTCGGCCGCACGGTCTATCCACCGTTGCAACGGAGGACAGTTCTGCGGGCGCAGATTGGCCAGATCATTGAAGTCTTCCACGGCAATACCCCCCGCTTTCAGCACCTCAAACAGATCCTGCCCGGTGGGCCGTGGCTGATCATTGGGGAACTGCACGCCAATGATGCCTGAATTGCCCTTTGAGCCCCGGTACAAATCACCATCCAGCACCAGCCCGGCGCCAATTCCGTGACCGATGTGCACCAGCAGAAAATGTTGGATTCGTTGACCTATCCCCATCAAGCGTTCACCAAGAGCCGCGCTGGCCCCATCATTCTCCACAAAAACCGGAAAATCCATTTCATCGGCCAACGCCTGCCCAAGATCGTCGCCACCAAAATTGGGAAACAGGGCATGTTCGTTCAGGCGTTTTCGGTCAACAATGAAATCACCGGGTAACGCGAAACCCACACCCACCAGCTTGTTGCGCTGCAGGGTACCACCGCTAAGCATGTCAAGAATAAGCTGATTGGCCGCCTGCGCCACCGCTTGCGGCGTGCCCGCATCAAGGGATGCCTCGCGGCTGTCCACCAGCGCACCGGACAGGTCCACCAGACCAACCTGCAATGTCTTCGTTGAAAAATAGACGCCGGCAGCATAAGCCGCATCGGCTTTTATCAGCAACGGACGCACGGGCTGACCACGGGCCCCGGTTCGATGTACGTCTTCAACCAGCAAACCGAAATCATCCAACTCTTTGGTAATTCGCGTCACCGACATGCTGGAGAGATGCGTCAAACGGCTGATCTCAACACGCGCAACCGGCCCTTTGCGCCAGATAACATCAAGTATTCGTTTCTGGTTGGGACTTAAAGTCAAATTGTCCACACGTTGCCTCTTGGTCGAAACAGGAATTTGCACTGAGCGAAAAGCTCAGACCAAAACCCAATTTAAATAACCTTATGTTATTAATAATGTGATACCCTGAGCGTACTTCCTACTTACAATTAGCGGTTAAATCGATATTCCACCTGCGGATACCATCATCATGAAAGGCTTATTGTACTCAAAAATGAACATAACGTTATTTAATATCGTTGTAGCAGCCGCATTGGCCACGGCTTCCGTCAACGCCGAGCCGCCCCGCCCATCCAGTCCACTGGAACAGCTACAACCGGGATCGGTACTTATTGTCGCACATCGCGCCTGCTGGTCAGCTGCTCCTGAAAACTCGGTTGCCGCACTGAACCGTTGCCGCGCGTTAGGCGTGGATGCCGCCGAAATCGACGCGCAACTGACACGTGATGGTCAGGTAGTGGTTTTTCATGACCAGCGGCTTGACAGGATGACCAATGGAACGGGCCCACTTTCGGAATACACTTTTGAAGAACTGCAGAAACTGAACTTGAAAGAAAGTGATAGCACCGGGTCCGATATTGTTGGGCGCCCGTTTTTGACCCGGCATAAAATTCCCCTGCTGGCGGATATGCTGCGCGCGGCGGGCGACGACATACTGATCAACCTGGAAATAAAGGCCAACGATCGCTGGACCTTTGAAGAAACGTTTCAAGCGGCCGCCCGGATTGCCGATGAAACCGGAACCGATCACCAGATTTTCTGGAAGATTCCTCCTCCGCAACGAGGTGGCGGCACCCGCGATGTACCGGCTGATGATTTTTTCGACCGGCTTCCAACCGCGAATCGGTCTGCGCATTCACCCATTATTTGGCGTAGCGAAAGACCGTTTCTGACCCAGATGGAAGATTACTCTGATCACCGGATCACGGTGTTTGAGTTGGTGAGCGACGATACTGACTACTGGCCCCTCAGCGCGGATGGCACGGTCGTCGGCTCTGACCGAACGCTCTACATGGGGGTCACCATATTGCCGGATTGGGGCGGTGTTCTGTCTGACGAACTCGCCCTTCGTGATCCGGACGCGGCCTGGGGCAAGATGATCGACCTCGGCTTCCGTCTCATCATGACGGACCGGCCAGAACAACTGGCGGATTATCTTCACCAACGCGGCTTGCGCTAGCCTCAGCGCCCTGATAAAGACAAACACACACAGGTCGGGGATGGCGACCTATCGTTTGCAAAGGCTGACGGGGGCGCCAAGTGGGCTACTGGCCAAACATCCATGTTGTGACCATAACCACTCAACCCATCAGGCAAGGGGACCAAAGAGGTTGTTCAGGTGACGACACATAAATTATGCCCCGGTGTCTGTGCTCAATAGTTTTCCATTTGACACAACATTAACCTTAACGCGCTCTGATCCACATTCGAGCCTGTTCGCGTCGTTGGCAAACAAGGGTCCGGTTATGTGCCCTCGTGGCGCGGGCGGATTACGCCGAAGCCTACGTTTTCATCACTTTGAGGCCAAACCTATACGCGGCTACCGGCCAGCGCAATCCAGCTCCGCAGGACCACCTTGCGGCCCGCCGGGAAGCGCAGTTTTGATGGCGGCATCAGCGCCGGTGCTGATGGCAGCATTGCCGGCCACGCCTGCCGCCGCCAATGCGAGCGGCAGGCGGATCGGCCGAAGTGGTTAGTTTTTAGCCTGGCATGCCGGCAGATTGTCCAGCGCGATCCGCTGGATGGGCACCGCGCCCTGCAGCGACAGTGACGGAAAAGAATAGCTTACGGTAGCCGCGTTGCAGTCACTGA